>NZ_JAQEKS010000031.1:0-30000 GCF_027679115.1 Coprococcus sp. TM115-187
CGAACGGTACGCACGGTGGTGTGAGAGGACGGCGGTTAGTCACCGCCTCCTACTCGATTCAGATATATTTGATTTTGAACTTTCTTTTCTTGGCTGAAAGCACCTTGCAAATAATATCATCTGCTGCGTCCGTGTATCTGCCTTGTGCTATCAGGCTGTTCTTCAAACGGATAAGTGATTGCAGCACTTCGCTGTATTCGTCCTTGGAAAGGTATAAATGATATTTTTGTTCTTTCAAAACAACCACCTCCTGTTACCGCAATTATATAATAAGAAATGGCATAGAAGTAGTGTGCGATTGTCGCTTGACCACCCCTAAATGAACGAATTAACAGGGTAACGAACGCCTTATTCATTAGCAGGAATTTTGCTCGAATTTTTCTGCCATTAGCAGAGAGGGCATTTTCATTAGCAAAATAGCGAAAATCCTGCTAATTTTTATTAGCAAGTCGTTCACCTGAAAGGCGGACGACATTCGTCCTAATTTCCATTAGCTGACGGAGATTTTGCTAATGAAAATCTGTGAATTTTACGATTTTTCACTTTTTCCGTAAAAATGAAAAAACGCCGGAAACCCTTGATTTTACTGGGTTTTCCGGCGGAGTTTTTGGCGTTCCCGAGGTGATTCGAACACCCGACCTACCGCTTAGGAGGCGGTCGCTCTATCCAGCTGAGCTACGGAAACATCTTTAAAATCTATTCAATTTTAGTCTTAAACTTACTCAATGTCAATCGCCTTTGCCCGAAAGGCGGTCGTTATAACATATTCTTAGGAGGCGAGTGCTCTATCCAGCTGAGCTATGACGACACATGCCGCAAACCCTTGATTTTACTGGGTTTCTGGGATTTTTCCCTTCGGCCATATATAAGATTATCAACTCTTTTTCAAGTTGTCAATCTACAGATTTTTTTGCTTTGGTAACATTAGAACGTTCCCCAATTTGGGGAATGCCTCGGCTTTCTCTTAGGAGACACTTGTTATATTCATTTAACTAATAGAACATACACATATATCATACCGTTTGAACATGAAAATGTCAAATGCTTTTCTAAGAGAATAATTATGGGATAATTATGGTGAGGTAACAAAGCGGGATTTTGTATGTGAAATAGCTTTTATAGGACTTCTTTATGTAAAGTCGAATGTTCTGAAGCGCATATACAAAAAGCACGACTAATTTTCAATTAAAAGAAATTTGGTCATGCTTTTTATATAAGTCAAAATTTTTTCCTAAAAATTAATATGCCCTTGCAGCCAGATTTGTGCCTTCAGCCGTCTTCCAATTGCCGGTTCGCCAATTACCTTTTCAACCGGTACGCATACATCAAATTGAAGCTCATTGGTTTCAACTGTAAGAACATAAAGTTCTTTCCCAGTAAGAAGATTTTCAATGGTATCGATATTCAGAATCTCACCAAGGATCGCATACTGGTCACATTCAAGACCAGATGGCATAAAATGTGTATCGACAATGCTGTAAATATCTTCCCCACGGATTCTTTTTGATACTGCGGCATAGGTGTCGATGTCGTCAAGCGTAAGGCTTTCAATGGCATCGGGATTCCCTTCCTTTGCTGCGCTCATGAGCATCATCCGGTTGCGGAGCTCTTCCGCTCTCTTGTCCGCAGCGCCTGTATCCTTTGTGACCGGAAGCAAAATTTTCCCACTTAAGGCAAGCCCGGAAAATGTTACAGAGATTGAACTTTTGTTCAGACCGCCGAGAGTGGCTTCTTTTATGTATTCCATTCCGTTTTGAATATGGAAAATGATACTGCAGCCGAGCTTTACATCCTCGCAGACACCAACATAGGTCGGTGAGAAGGTTTTCTGTTCTACTGCAATATCAGCATAAGAGCTGACTCCACTGCCTGAAAAATATGGGAAATAGCATTCTCTGCGGAACGCTTCATCATTTTCATCGATAAAGCCGTAGGAAGAAATGCCAATTCCGTTGCCGTATTCCCTGCGAAGCTCACAGAGATCTGTGTGTTCGTCCAAGGCAATACGGTCATATCCGGAAAAATTCTTTTCGGATTCAAGAAGAATCTGATACCATTCGCGTTCAGATGCGATATCGTGGAATCCGATAGCGTTTAAATATTTATGCAAAATTTACCTCGTTTTCTATCTGATTTCAGACTTACCGCCCATGTATGGACGAAGTACTTCAGGAATGCGGACAGAACCGTCTGCCTGAAGATTGTTCTCGAGAAATGCGATCAGCATTCTCGGAGGAGCTACCACTGTGTTGTTCAGTGTGTGTGCGAAGTATTTGTTTCCGTCGCTTCCTTTTACACGGATGCCAAGACGTCTTGCCTGTGCATCACCAAGGTTAGAGCAGCTTCCTACTTCAAAGTATTTCTTCTGTCTTGGAGACCATGCCTCTACGTCACAAGATTTTACTTTAAGGTCGGCAAGGTCACCTGAACAGCATTCCAGTGTACGAACCGGGATATCAAGAGAACGGAACAGATCAACAGTGTTTTTCCATAATTTATCATACCATTCTTTGCTTTCTTCCGGTTTGCATACAACGATCATTTCCTGCTTTTCAAACTGATGGATTCGGTATACACCACGTTCTTCGATTCCATGAGCACCTTTTTCTTTACGGAAGCATGGAGAATAAGAAGTCAGTGTCTTTGGAAGCTCAGCTTCATCAAGCATGGTATCGATGAATTTACCGATCATAGAATGCTCGCTGGTTCCGATCAGATATAAGTCTTCGCCTTCAATTTTGTACATCATAGAATCCATTTCGGCAAAGCTCATAACGCCTGTAACAACGTTGCTTCTGATCATGAAAGGCGGGATACAGTATGTGAATCCACGATCGATCATAAAGTCACGTGCATAAGAGATAACTGCTGAGTGAAGACGTGCAATATCTCCCATCAGATAATAGAAACCATTTCCGGCAACCTTTCCTGCACTTTCAAGATCGATTCCGTTGAATTTTTCCATAATTTCTGTATGGTATGGAATTTCAAAGTCCGGAACAACCGGTTCGCCGAATTTTTCAATTTCAACATTCTGGCTGTCGTCTTTACCAATCGGTACAGATGGATCGATGATATTTGGGATAACCATCATATCTTTTTTGATTTTTGCTTCTACTTCTTTTTCTTCAGCAGAAAGTTCTTCCATACGGGTAGCGTTTTCTTGAACTTTTTTCTTAAGCTCTTCTGCTTTCTCTTTTTCACCATGAGCCATGCATGCGCCAATTTCTTTGGAAACTTTGTTTTTCTCAGCACGGAGTGCTTCTACTTCACCTTTGATTTCACGGTTTCTCTTGTCAAGCTCAATTACTTCATCTACAAGTGGAAGCTTTTCATCCTGGAATTTTTTCTTGATGTTTTCTTTTACAACATCTGGGTTTTGTCTTAAAAATTTAATATCTAACATAATTGTTCTCCTGTCTTATTCCTTTATTTTTATATCTTATGATGTGAGTGGCAAAAGTAAATTTTTCCACTTACATCATCTTATTCTATCACCTGAGGATTATCAAGGGATTCAGGCAAATTACTGTGGTTTGATCGCATCTTGTACATCCGGATCATACATTTCCTGGTAAACGGCCTGATCTAGTGATTCGGCCTCTTCTTCAGAGAGCTCAATGTAACTTTCACCACGCACAATTTCTTTTATATAAGTGTAACAGCCATCTCTGCTGTGCATGGAATTGAGGATCCATCCATTGTTGTCGTTGTCAAGCATTGTGAGAGCGAAGCTGAGTTTTCCACCCATTTCACCGAAAGCATCGTATTTTACAATACCGACTTTCTGGTAGCTGCTTCGCAACGCACGATACAATATGCGGATGTCCGCTTTGTTTTCGTGGGCAATATTGGAAAGTTCATCGAGTTCATCGAATCTTGCACTGAAGCTTTCTTCGAGCGTTTTACCGTCCTGTCCGCGCATGAATACGTTATAGCTCGATTTCAGACGGTTGTATTTCATATTGACATTAATATAAAGAAGAAACATCAATATGATCAGCATGATAAGAAAAAGAAATATATACGCCGGATCAATTCCAAGTGATTTTAGAATTTTACTTTCCATATATTATTCTCCTTCCTGTATTGACATTAACAATTCAAATATACGTTCCAGATCGTTGTCCGAATAATATTCAATTTCAATTTTGCCTTTTCCATTTGCTTTATGATTGACATGGACTTTGGAACCGATGATTGATTTTATACGTTCCTCCAGATCTTCATATACAAACGCATTCTGGATAACAGGCTTTTCTTTTTCTTTTTTTGGCTTTTTCAGTTCTTTGACAAGTTTTTCGGTATCCCTGACACTGAGCTTTTCATCAAATACTTTATTGGCAAGAATGTACTGCTGTTCTTTATCCTCGATTGCAAGAAGAGCACGCGCATGCCCGGTTGAAATCATGTCATCAATGATCATCTGCTGTACTCTCTCGTCCAGCTTTAGAAGACGCATGGAGTTTGTTACAGCAGTTCTGCTCTTTGAAACGCGCTCAGCTACCTCGTCCTGCTTCAGACTGAATTCATTTAGCAGACGCTTGTATGCCTGCGCTTCTTCGATTGGATTCAGATTTTCGCGCTGAATATTTTCAATAAGAGAAATCTCAACGATTTCCTGATCCGTGTATTCTTTAATGATAACAGGGACCTCTTTGATACCGGCCTGCTTTGCTGCACGCCAGCGACGCTCGCCGGCGATGATCTCGTAGTAATCGTTCCGCTTCTGAACAATCAGAGGCTGAAGGATTCCAAACTGTTTGATTGAATCAGCAAGTTCCAAGAGAGCATCTTCCTCAAAATGTTTTCTTGGCTGGTCACGGTTTGGCTCCACATCATTGATCTTCATCATGATTGGACCGGCATTCACTACTTCTTTTTTAGCTGGTGCAGTATGTTTTGCGGTTTTGTTTTCTTTGATTAAACTATCCAGACCTTTTCCAAGTCCGCCTCGTTTTGCTGTCATGCTTACTCTTCTCCTTTATGAATTACTTCATCTGCTAATAACATATAACTTTCAGCTCCTGTTGAACGAGGATCATATAAGTTGATTGGCAAGCCATGACTTGGGGCCTCTGCAAGTCGTATATTACGTGGAATGATAGTTTTGTAAATTGTCTGATCAAGATTATCTTTTACATTTTCAACAACTTGAAGAGAAAGATTGGTTCTGGCATCATACATAGTAAATACAACACCTTCCATTTCAAGATTTTCATTTAATCTTTCTTTTACAAGCTCGATTGTTTTAATCAGCTGGCTCAATCCTTCTAGTGCATAGTATTCACATTGAATTGGAACCAATACTGTATCTGCTGTAGTCATTGAATTGATTGTCAGCATACTAAGTGAAGGTGGGCAGTCGATAATGACGTAATCGTAATTACTTCTTATCTTAAGCACCTCATCTCTTAAAATGTATTCTTTGTTCTCGGTCTCGAGTAACTCTATTTCGGCGCCAGATAGATCAATGTTTGCGGGAATTACGTCGAGATTTTCAATTGCTTCTTTGTGTAACACTTGCTCTATAGTGGCTTCGCCAATTAAAAGATCATATACAGTATAGTCAACATTATCCTTATCTATACCAAGACCGCTGGACATATTACCCTGTGGATCCATGTCGATTGCGAGAACTTTCTGCCCTTTCGCCGCTAAACACGAGGATAAATTGATCGCTGTTGTAGTTTTTCCAACGCCACCCTTTTGGTTGGCAACGGCAATTATTCGTCCCATTGCAATTACCTCCTTTCTAATAGTGTGCAAATATATATGAAGTTTTATTTACATCTAGATATAATTGTAACACTAAACTTTATCTAAATCTACTAAATGTTTCACGTGAAACATTTATTTCGGCATTTTTTATAAATGCGGGAATGTTTCACGTGAAACATTCTACATAAAGTGAAATATAAAAATGTATGAAAAATATTTTAGATAAATGAAAATATATTTGGCTATGAACAGCTGAAAAAGGAGAGATAAAATGTTTCACGTGAAACATTTTGCCGAAAACCAAGGAACAATAACATGATGTAAATCTTTAAACTGTGAGGAGATTATGGTATACTTATCTATAAGCCGCAAGGTAAAATATTATACAAAAACAGATATTATTTGCGAGTATAATCTTGCTGAATCTGGACAAAAATGATTCGGAGAAGGGAGCAATTGACGATGAAAAATAAATTGAAAAGCTGCGCGATTTTAGCAACACTTGGTACGATTACAATCCATCTGATAAATAAAACACTTATAGAAATGGCAACAAAAGACAGTTTGTTAAACTCATCTGAGGGAAACTATTATGACTGGAGATTTGGAAAAATCTATTATAGAAAACAGGGAAATGGTAAACCACTACTTCTACTTCATGATTTGGATGCAGAAAGCTCTGGCGTAGAATGGAAAAAAGTAGCGGCAATTCTTGCAGAAAAGTATACTGTTTATACCGTGGATCTGCTAGGCTGTGGACGATCTGAAAAACCAAATATTACTTATACTAATTTTCTTTATGTGCAAATGCTGACGGATTTTATTAAACATATCATTGGCGAAAAGGCAGATGTTGTGGCTACGGGAGAATCGGCTGCTATTGCAGTTATGGCATGCGGAAATGATGAAAACGTGATTGGAAAGATTTGTATGGTGAATCCACTGTCACTTACGGAACTTGCAAAATGTCCGAATAAGAGAACCAAGACGCTGAAGTTCCTTATCGAAATACCGATTATTGGTACGCTACTGTACAACATTATTCATTCAAGAGAAGCGATTGATGAAAAATTTGTGGATAAGTATCTGTATGACGAAGATACGATAGATTATCAGATGACGAAGATATACCATGAATCTGCTCATAATGAAAACGCACATTCAAAATATTTGTTTGCAAGTATCAAAGGAGGATATACAAAGACAAATATTTATCATTGCATTCGCAAGGCGACAAATAGTATCTGCATTATCTCTGGACAATATGATGAAAACAGTATTGAGATTGCTAAACAATATCAGAAGCATGTGCCTGCTATAGAATGCATGTGTATAAAGGATACGAAACATCTTCCTCAAATTGAACAACCGGAAGGATTCGCAGAACAGCTGGATATCCTTTTCTCTGCTGAATAATATAAAGTACGTTCAGGTACACATTATAGCCAAATGCGGGATGTACACTTCGGTGTACATCCCGCATTTGGCTATATATGGCTCTTGATCAACTTTTGCGATTATCTAATAGCAAACAGAACTGGTACTTATTCTGCTCATGAACACCATGAAAACCGACATGCAACTCTGGGAATTTCTATGGAAATTGTCTTTCTCTGAAAAACAAAACAGAAGGATGATTATTGGGCTTTTTGTAGAAATAATCAAGTTAAATGAAAATAAAAAATCAGATTTTAAGCGGGTAAAAAATTGAACTTACCCGCTTTTTGAAATGAAATAGGAAAACAAATTTCTGGCAGAACTGCATACAAAAAAATAAAAATACATTTTCAATGCATACAAAAATTGAACTATCAAAAATACAAAATAGAATAAACTATAACAATTAAAATTGAACTATTATAAAAAGAACTAATAGCAGAAGTTCAAGATAAAGAAAAAATAGTTCAATTTCCATTGCGGCATATACAGACTACAGGTATGTATAGCTGTTTATCCGTGGATAGGTTCTTTGGAAGGAAGTCCTGCTTTTCGAGGAAACTTCTTCCCGGTAGGCTTGATTTTTTTGATCTTTACAAATGAACGGCTAATATCACTGCCTGGAAGCTGGAATACAACTGGTTTATTTTGTGTACCTCCAAGGACATGTACTGCGGTTTTTGCAGCGGAAAGTTCATCGACAATATCACCGGATTTGTAAGAAACAAAGAATCCACCAACTTTTACATAAGGGAGGCAGTATTCGGATAATGTAGATAAATTGGCCACTGCACGTGAAACACAGAGGTCAAACTGTTCCCTGTAGTCTGCCTGACGGGCAAAATCTTCTGCTCTGCCGTGGATTGTATGGATATCCGTAAGATTTAACTCTTCAATCACACTGTCAAGGAAACGGATTCTCTTATTTAAAGAGTCAAGCAACGTGATTTTCAGGTGCGGAAAGGCGATTTTTAAAGGAATTCCGGGGAATCCGGCGCCTGTTCCTATATCGATCACGGTTTGAACTTTACTGATATCCAGGGCCTTTACTAATGCAAGGCTGTCGACAAAATGTTTTTCGTTTACTTCTTCGTACTCGGTGATACCGGTGAGATTCATAACCTTGTTCCATTCCACCAGCATTTCGTAATATTTATCAAACTGATTAAACTGGGTCTGCGTTAATGTGATACCTAATTCTGCAAGCTGTTGCTCAAATTTTTTACTCATATTGCTCCTTTTTCCCCTAAAAGTACACATCTTTGCGGAAAATAAACAGTAATTTACACTGTTTTGCACCAAATAGGTACACAATTTCTGAGAAGATAGCACCTTAAAGGTACACGATAAAGTGATAATGTTTTTAAAAAAATACAATCATGCACCTAAAAGGTATACGAAAAGATGAAAAAACATACTTTTTGCCCTATAAAGTACACGATAAAACCATTTCTTTGAAAATAGATGTGTACTTTTTGGGTGATGCCCTCAAAAGTACACATCTATATAAAGGGAAAAACAGAAACCAGAAATAATGGATTCTGTAATATCCCAAAAAAGATCAAAATACAGGTCTGGTTATCTGGCGGTCTAATGTCCTAGATATACCAGTAATACAGAAATATCGGCAGGTGAGACACCGGAAATACGGGATGCCTGACCGATGGAAAGCGGTCGGAACTGCTTTAATTTCTGCACAGCTTCGATTCGTAGGCTCGGAACAGCATCGTAATCGATATCTGCCGGTATTTTCCTGGTTTCAAGCTTTTTAAACTGTTCTACCTGTTTTAACTGGCGCTTGATATAGCCTTCATATTTGATGTTGATATCAATTTGTTCCACAATCTCTCGGCTGAAGCTTTCTGTTCGCATATGGTCGATAGGTTCGAGAAGCTCATAATTCAGCTCAGGACGCTTAATAAGCTCAGCAAGTGTAGATCCTGAAGTAAGAGGCGTACTGCCGCAATTTGTGAGAAAATCCGTGATTTCCTGGGAAGTTCCAACGTTGGTATGCTCAAGCCTGTGGATCTCCTTGCGGATGATTTCTTCTTTGTCTAACAACATCTGGTATCTCTCGTCTGAAATAAGCCCTATTTTGTGCCCTATTTCGGTTAGTCTCTGATCGGCGTTGTCCTGGCGCAGGAGTAACCGGTATTCGGCACGTGAAGTCATCATACGATATGGTTCGTGGCTTTCTTTTGTAACCAGATCATCGATCAGAACACCGATATAAGCCTGGGAACGGTCTAAAATTAACTGTTCTCTTCCAAGGACCTCCAGTGCGGCATTGATTCCGGCAATAAGTCCCTGAGCGGCTGCTTCTTCATATCCCGAACTTCCGTTGAACTGACCACCGCTGAACAAACCATGAATAGATTTGAACTCAAGTGTCGGATGAAGCTGTCTTGCATCGATACAGTCATATTCGATTGCGTAAGCATTTTTAACTATTTTTGCGTGTTCAAGACCAGGCACACTTCTGTACATTTCATATTGAACATCCTCTGGAAGTGAACTTGACATTCCGCCGATGTACATTTCATTGGTTTCCAGACCTTCTGGTTCAATGAACACCTGATGCCGTTCTTTATCGGCAAATTTTACAATTTTGTCCTCGATAGACGGACAATAACGTGGTCCGGTGCCTTCGATCATACCGGAATAAAGTGGGGAACGATCCAGGTTTTTACGGATGATCTCATGGGTTGTAGGATTGGTATAGGTAAGCCAGCAGGAAGCTTGCTCAATCTGCACATCTTCTGGATTCGTTGTGAACGAAAAAGGTACGACCCTCTCGTCGCCGAATTGCTCTTCCATTTTGCTGAAATCAATGCTGCGCTTGTCGATACGTGCCGGTGTACCGGTTTTGAAGCGGTACATCTTAATACCGAGCTCCTTCAGACAGTCGGTCAGATAATTTGCTGCCTGCAGTCCGTTTGGACCGGTATGCGTACTGACATCACCGTAAATGCATCTTGCCTTCAGGTAGGTTCCGGTACACAGTACAACGGCCTTGCAGCGGTATATAGCACCAGAATAGGTCTGAACGCCCGTTACAGAACCATCTTCCACAAGGATATTGACGACTTCACCTTGACGGATCTCCAGGTTATCCTGGTTTTCCAGCGTCTGTCGCATGGTATTACTGTATTTGTTCTTATCTGCCTGGGCGCGCAGGGAATGAACGGCAGGCCCTTTAGATTTATTCAGCATCTTTGACTGAATAAATGTCTTGTCGATGTTCTTTCCCATTTCACCGCCGAGCGCATCCAGCTCACGTACCAGGTGTCCCTTTGAGGTACCGCCGATATTCGGGTTGCATGGCATCATGGCGATACTTTCTACACTTACGGTGAAAACAATCGTTTTCAGACCGAGTCTTGCGCAGGCAAGGGCAGCTTCGCAGCCGGCATGTCCCGCACCAACTACAACGATGTCGTATGCGTCTTTATTTTCCCATACAGAATTTGCTGAATATTTCATTTACTAAATCTTCTCCTATCGTCTCTCCGGTAATGCTTCCCAGAGATTCATATGCATCCATTAAGTCAATTGTGAAAAAGTCTTCCGGCATCTGGTTTTCGATGCTCTCTTCTACCTTTTTCAGGCTGGAAAGTGCATCGGCAAGAGCTGTTTTGTGTCGGATATTGGTGATATAAACCTCATCGTTAAATGAGATATCACCGTGATAAAACATCTCTTTTAAAGTAGATTCCAGTTCATGGATCCCGGTCTCCTCTTTTGCGGAAATATCGATCATTGGCTTAGTTATCAACGTTTCTAATGCCTTTTTATCAACAACTGTGGATAAGTCACTCTTATTCAGTAGTATCACAGCTTTCTTATCCCGGATCATCTCGATGATCTCGTGATCATTTTCATCAAGAGGTCTGGATGCATCGACCACATAGATGATCAGATCGGCTTTTTCTGCGTTTTCTTTTGCTTTATCCACACCGATCTTCTCTACGATATCAGAGGTATCGCGGATTCCGGCGGTATCCATGATGTTTAAAGAAACGCCCTGAAGCTGGATATTTTCCTCCAGAACATCTCTTGTGGTTCCGGCAATCTCGGTTACGATTGCCTTTTCTTCGCCTACCAGAACGTTCATCAGAGAGGATTTCCCGGCGTTCGGTTTCCCGACGATAACCGTCTTGATGCCTTCTTTGATGATACGTCCGTCATCGGCAGTATCCAGAAGACACTGGATTTTCTGCTGCAGATCCTTTACGACGCCCAGGAGACTGTCACCATATCCGTCTACGCTGATATGCTCTGGATCATCCAGTGCACTTTCGATAAAAGCGGTATGGTAAAGGATTACTTCACGGATTTCTTTAATCTTATTGTGGACAGAGCCTTTCAACTGGTTTACCGAGCTTTGTAGTGCATAGTCATTCTTGGAGCTGATGATATCGATCACGGCTTCGGCCTGTGACAGATCCATTCGGCCGTTCAGAAAAGCCCTTTTGGAAAATTCACCCGGTTCAGCAGGTCTTGCACCGTATTTGATCACGGTTTCAAGTATCTTTCTTGTGACAAATACACCGCCGTGACAGTCGATTTCCACAGTATCTTCACCGGTGTAGCTGTGCGGCCCACGCATTAAAAGAACCAGCACTTCATCAATCGTCTGCTCTCCGTCCATGATATAGCCATAGTGAATGGTATGGCTTTTTTGTTCGGACAGAAGCTTCGGGCTTTTGCCTTTGTAAATTTTGTCAATAATAGAAAACGCATCTTCTCCGCTGAGACGCACGATTCCGATTCCGGAATTAGTCATTGCTGTGGAGATTGCTGCGATTGTGTCTGTTTTAAATCCCATTTTATTGCTTCCTTCTATACTTTTGTAATAAATGCGATGTTATCATTTTACCCCGAAAGCTGTCAAAATGGAAGTGCCTATTGTGAAGAGTAGAAAAAAACCGCATTACTGTTCACAGTACCTGTGACCAGCAACGCATCTCGCCATTTTAAATCGCCTTTGGCGATGGGCGAGATGCCATTCAAGATAAAACGTGCATCCTCCGTGCCAATCAGCGTAGTGATTGACACGGGAGTGAACAGTAAAAAACCGCAGCCATTAAATGACTGCGGTTTACTGTGAATGATTCAGTTATAACGGTGTATGCAACCAATTTGCGTTACTGTTTAACGGCGGTTCGGTGTTACAACAACACGTCTGTATGGTTCTTCGCCCTCGCTGTGGGTAGAAACTCTGTCATCAGCCTGCAGAGCGGAATGGATGATTCTTCTTTCATAAGGATTCATCGGCTCCAGTGAGATCGGCTTTCTGCTTCGTTTTACTTTGTAAGCGATATTCTTTGCGAGATTTTCAAGAGTCTGTTTTCTTCTCTTGCGGTAGTCTTCTGTGTCGAGTTTGACACGTACATAACCATCCTGTGACTTGTTGGCTACACGGTTGGTGAGGTACTGGAGAGAATCCAATGTCTGTCCACGCTTACCGATCAGGATACCCATGTTGTCACCGCTCATCTCAATTGCAAGAGCACCTTCTTCATCAATGGAGGATACGATAGTTACTTCGCCCATTCCCATTGCCTGAAGAACTTCCTGTAAGAATTTTTCACAGATCTTCTGTGTCGCTTCTGTTACAACGGCTACATGAAGTTCTTTCTTTTCTTCATAAACCGGAGCTGCTGCTGTTACGGCAGAGGCTGTTTCTGTTTTGTTTTCTTTTACAAATTCTTTCTTAGGCTCTTTTTTGAAGTCCTTTTTCGAATCTTTTTTGTATTCTTTGTGTTCTTTGTACTCTTTACGTTCTTTGTGTCCAACGAATTCCTTGCGGTCTTTTCGGAAATCCTTCTTGAATTCTTTTTTGATCTCTTCCGGTTTGATTTCTTCGGCTTTGATTTCTTCTGTTACAGTTTTTTTGATACGGGCACGGATAACTGCCTGACGGCTTCCGATTCCGAGGAAGCCTGCACTTCCTTTTTCAATCACGTCATATTCCATCTGATCACTTGCTACGCCGAGCTGGATAGAAGCTTCTGTGATGGCATCGTCTAAAGTTTTTGCTGATACTGTAATCTCATTCATTTGACTTGTCCCCCTATTTCTGGCCTTCGTTAAAGCGCTTTACAAGGTTTGCTTTGTCTGCAAGACTTCCTGCCTTTGCATTTTCATTTTTCTTCTTGGCTTCTTCAAGCTTTTCTTCAAGTTCTTTTGTCTGAGCAGCTGTTCTTACCGGCTCATGAATGTTTTTCACGTTCTTATGAGCCATTTTGTTTACATTGCTTGCATCCACTTCGTTTTTGTTCTTGCGTTTTTTAGCAGCATTTTCCATATTCTCTTTGATCAGTTCATCCATCGGAATCTTATTCAGATGTTTGTTGATAAAGAACTGCTGTACCATACGGACAACGGCACTTGCAACCCAGTAGATTCCAAGACCTGTAGGTAATGTGAAACACATAAATACAGATACAAGAGGAAGGGTAACGTTCATTGTCTTCATGGTTGAAGCCATCTGGTCAGCCTGCGGATTGTTCGTAACTGCAGTTGTCTGCTGAGAAAGCTTCACGCTCAGGTACTGGGAAAGTCCTGAAAGGACAGGAATCAGCACTGCCATGATCACAATTCCCCATGCGCCGGCTTTTACACCGTTGCTAATGAGGTTCATAGGAGTTTCCGCAATGTTAAGTCCAAGGAAGTTATTCATGGACTTTAATGTATCGACGGTGCTGTCGATCGTAGGCTGCAGATCCGGAAGCTTCTTGCCGAGAGTTTCCCAGGTTGAAGTCTGGAATTTGTACAGTACGTCGATCAGTACGTTTTTATCAGAGTAATCATATTTGGAGGCGGACATAAGGATCGGTTTTGCTTCGCCGATCTTTTCCATGACCTTCTGCCATCCATCCTGTGCCATGATAGAGGTAAGAAGCGGTGTGTATACCGCTTTAACCTGCCCAACATAAGCAGGGATGTTGCGGATTACATAGTACATTGCCCAGAGAATTGGGAACTGGATAAACATACTTAAGCATCCGCCGGTCGGTGATACTCCGTATTTTTCATAAACCAATTGTGTTTCTTCCTGCATCTTCTGCATGGAAGCCTGATCATTTTTTCCTTTGTACTTCTGCTGAACCTTCTGGAGCTCAGGGTTCATTGCAGCGGACATCTTGGAAAATTTCTGTTGCTTGATGGTGAGCGGCATCAGTAAAGTGTAGATGACAATTGTCAAAAGAATAATACATACACCCAGGTTGTGAATGCCGATTAAATCCATTACCCGGTAAATACCATCCATGATCTTACCGAGCAGCCAGGCAGCCTGTCCGATGATCGGTGTGCTGACCTGTGTCATTAAAATTCCTGTCATAACCTTTCCTCCATAAACATTTCCGTCCCGGTATTTGGACGGCCTATAGGTTTAAGGCACCGGATCATATCCACCTTTGGCGAATGGATTGCATCTGAGGATTCTCCATACGGTCAGAAGGCCTCCTTTAAACGCACCGTATTTTTCAATGGCCTCCAAAGCATATTCTGAGCAGGTTGGAATGTAAATACAGTGGGTATATACCTTCATAGGTGATAAATATTTTCTGTAAAAACGAATCAAATATAATAATATCTTTTTCATAATTTCAGTGCCTCGTAGTGTATATCCGTCTTTTCGATATACTGAACTGGCTAATTGCAGTCCGAATAAATGTGATGAAGTTTGCCCAGATGGATGAGAGCGCTTTCAATCTCATGGTATGACCGGTCTTTGGCGGTCGTCCTTGCGATGATCACGATATCATATCCACATTGGAACTGTTCTTCGTGTAACCTGTAACTCTCACGGATCAGCCTTGTTAAATGATGTCTTATGATGCTGTTCCCAACTTTTTTGCTGACGGAAATTCCGACGCGGTTGCGTCCGAGATCATTCGCCAGGAGATACATTACAAGGTACTTGTTGCCATAAGTTTTTCCCTTTCTGTATACAGACTGGAAATCCCTGTTTTTCTTCAATGATTCGGAAAATTTCATACTTTATTCTCCCGATTTACATAAATTTGCATAGAAGAAAAGGCCACATATATGTGACCTATGCTGATAATACTTTTCTTCCTTTTGCTCTTCTTGCTGCAAGAACTTTTCTTCCACCTGCTGTGGCCATTCTTGCTCTGAATCCATGAACTTTCGCTCTGGAACGTTTCTTTGGCTGGAATGTCATCTTCATTGATATCCACCTCCTATCGATTTCTTCTTATATGAATAGAAGCTTATTTACGTTTTTAAGACATCGTACTTCATTATAATCAAAAAAGCTGTCTCCGTCAAGCAGTTTTAATAAAGTTTCGACCCTTATTTTAAGGAAATTATGAATAAGTTTATGGTTTTTGATTGATTCTGAAATCGTTTTAAGGTAGAATATAAGAGTATGATTATGCTTATTTTGAAGATGAATGGGGCAGGAATATGGACGTCATAAAAGAAAAATGGGAAGAGATCATTCAAAAGCTAAAAGTAGAATATTTTCTATCGAACATTTCTTTTGAAACGTGGATACGCCCGCTGGAGGTATATGAGATCAGAGGCAACACTCTGTATCTTACCGTTAATTTTAAGGCGAGCATCGAACACATTCAGAATAAATATCTTCTTCCGCTTAAAGTATGCATCGCGGAAGTTACCGGGACAGAGTATCAGATTAAGTTTATTCCCAGAGATCTGCCGCGCGAGCAGCAGCGCAGATATCTGGAGAAGACTGCGCCCGTAAAAGAGAAGACACATAAGCATAAAGAGGTAAGCCCGATAGCTGAAAAAGCGAATCTGAATCCGAAGTATACGTTTGATACTTTTGTGGTAGGAGGGAATAATAATTTTGCACATGCCGCATCACTGGCAGTTGCCGAATCTCCCGGTGAGGTTTACAATCCTCTGTTTTTATATGGTGGGGTAGGACTTGGCAAGACCCATCTGATGCATTCGATCGCACACTACATACTGGACCGGGAACCATCGAAGAAAGTCCTGTATGTGACAAGTGAGACATTTACCAATGACCTGATCACGGCGATCCGCAACGGAAAGACCGGCAACGATCTGGCGATGAATGCATTCCGCGATAAGTACCGCAATAATGACGTACTTCTGATCGATGACGTACAGTTCATTATCGGCAAAGAAAGTACACAGGAAGAATTTTTCCATACGTTCAATCATCTGCACAATGCCGGAAAGCAGATCGTCATTTCCAGCGACAAACCGCCAAAGGATATGACGACATTGGAGGCGCGTCTGCGGACAAGATTTGAATGGGGACTGATCGCAGATATTTCGGTGCCGGATTACGAGACACGTATGGCGATTCTTTATAAGAAAATAGAACTGGACCAACTGGAAAGATATCAGATTCCGGATGAGGTGATCCAGTATATTGCGATGAACATCAAGACCAATATCCGGGAACTGGAAGGCTCACTTAACAAGCTGATCGCATTATACCGGATCGGTGGAAGAAAGAACTTTGATGTTTCTCTGGCGGCAGAGGCACTGAAGGATATGATCGCACCGGACGAAAGCCACAAGGTGACGCCGGAGCTGGTTCTGGATGTTGTCTCCGATCATTTTAATGTTTCCGTTTCTGAACTTAAGGGGAGTCGGAGAAATGCAAGAACGGCCGGAGCCAGACAGATCGTGATGTACCTGTGCAGGCAGATGACGGATGCGTCTCTTCAAAGTATCGGTGATCTGCTCGGAGGGCGTGATCATTCCACTGTGAACCACGGTGTGGACAAGATTGCCCGGGATGTGGAAAAAGATGAGACTTTGAGAAATACGATCGAGATCATTCAGAAGAAAATCAGCCCGCTGTAGAAAAGTTTTCCATGATCTGCCAGGGAAGAAAAAGAACTGTCCACGGACTTGTCAAAGCTTTAAATCCTTTCGGATCAAGGCCTTAAAGTACTTGTCCACAATTCAACAGACACTACTAAGATAACTACGGATTTGTTTTATATAAATATATATTTTGCGCGTCGAAAGGAGTTTTACACATTATGAAAATCAGATGTCTTAAATCAGATCTTGTGAAAGGGGTCAGCATTGTATCAAAGGCTGTTCCGACAAAGACAACCATGCCGATCCTGGAATGCATTCTGATAGATGCAACTACAGATATTATCAAACTTACAGCGAACGATATGGAGCTTGGGATCGAGACTGTGATCAGAGGGCAGATCGATGAGAAGGGAATGATCGCACTGGATGCGAGGATTTTCTCAGATATCGTAAGAAAGCTTCCTGATAATGAAATCGTGATTGAAAGTGGAGTGAACTTTCAGACGCTCATTACCTGTGAAAAAGCAAAATTCAATATTTCCGGTAAATCCGGTGAAGATTTTTCTTATCTGCCGTATATTGAGAGAGAAAATCCGGTTTCCATTTCCCAGTTCACACTGAAAGAAGTGATCCGCCAGACCATTTTCTCAATTGCAGACAACGACAGCAACAAACTGATGACAGGAGAACTCTTCGATATGAACGGGGATATTCTGAAAGTGGTATCCCTTGACGGACACCGTATTTCCATCCGCAAGATCGAGCTGAAGGAATCTTATGAACCGAAGAAGATCGTGGTTCCGGGAAAGACCCTGATCGAAGTCAGCAAGATCCTTTCAGGTGAAGCAGACAGCGAAGTGAGACTGTATTTCACAGCGAACCACATTGTATTTGAATTTGATGATACCGTTGTGGTATCCAGACTGATTGAAGGAGAATATTTCCGTATCGAGCAGATGCTGTCCAATGATTATGAGACAAAGGTAAGAATCAATAAAAGAGAACTCCTGAACTGTATTGACCGTGCAACTCTTCTTGTAAAAGAAGGTGATAAGAAGCCGATCATCATCAACATTCAGGATGAAATGATGGAACTTAAGATCAAGTCCGAGAAGGGTACGATGGATGAAGAGATTATGATCACCAAAGAGGGAAAAGATCTCTTGATCGGCTTCAATCCGAAGTTCCTCATTGACGCACTTCGTGTCATTGATGACGAAGAAGCAGATCTTTACTTTATGAATGCAAAGGCTCCTTGCTTTATCAAGGATGAAGGAGAAAGCTATGTATACCTGATTCTTCCGGTGAACTTCAGTGGAGCAGTATAGGAATTTAGAGAGGACAAAAATTATGGAGACAATCAAACTCAGAGATGAATTTATCAAGCTTGGTCAGGCACTGAAAGCAGCAGGTCTTGTAGGATCCGGTGTGGAAGCCAAGGAAGTCATTACAGAAGGTCTGGTAAAGGTTAATGGAGAAGTAGATACCAGACGTGGTAAAAAATTATATGACGGCGACGTTGTTACATTTAACGGAGAAGAGATCAAGATTGAAAAATAGGCTGGCACAGGTATGATTATCAAATCATTAAAATTAAAAGATTACAGAAATTATGAAATATTGAATATTGAATTTGATCATGCCACGAATATTTTTTACGGTGATAATGCGCAGGGCAAGACGAATATCCTGGAAGGGGTGTATTTGTCGGGAACCACGAAGTCTCACAGGGGGACGAAGGACCGGGATCTGATCCGATTCGGGCAGGATGAGGCTCATATTGAGACTGTCATTGAGAAAAATGGCGTTCCATGGCAGATCGATATGCACCTGAAGAAGAACAGTCCGAAAGGGATTGCGATTAACAAGGTCCCGATCCGGAGGGCGAGTGAGCTTTTCGGTCTGACGAATTTTGTGTTTTTCTCGCCGGAGGATCTGAACATTATTAAAAATGGTCCGGCGGAGAGGAGAAGGTTCATGGACCTGGAGCTTTCACAGCTTGATAAGGTGTATCTTAGTGACCTGGCAAATTATAACCGCACACTCAATCAGCGGAACCGTCTGCTGAAGGATGCCTATTACAGAGATGATATACTGGACACACTGGATGTATGGGATATGCAGCTGGTTCAGTATGGAGAAAAGATTATTCAGAGAAGGCTCCGGTTTATCGAGGAGGTCAATGCGATAATCGGAGATATTCACCATAAACTGACGGGAGGCAGGGAAAGGATCGGCCTTTCGTATGAACCTGGATGCGGAGCACTTTCGCTTGAGGCGGCGCTTGAGAAGAACAGGGAGCGCGATATCAGGATGAAGAGTACCTCGGTGGGACCTCACCGGGATGATATCTGTTTTATGGCAGGTGGGATCGACATCCGCAGATTCGGATCGCAGGGGCAGCAGAGGACAGCGGCACTTTCGCTGAAACTGTCTGAGATCGAGCTGGTACGGCAGATCATAAAGGATACGCCGGTGCTGCTGCTTGACGATGTATTGTCTGAACTTGACAAACACAGGCAAAACTATTTACTGGACAGTATTCATGATATACAGACTCTGATCACCTGTACGGGACTTGACGAGTTTGTCAATCATCGATTTTCAATAAATAAAGTATTCCATGTTCAGAACGGACATGTATCAAAAGAGAATTAGGAGGATCAATATGAGTGCAGAATATGGAGCAGACCAAATCCAGATACTGGAGGGGCTGGAAGCAGTAAGAAAGAGACCTGGTATGTATATTGGCAGTACATCTTCAAGAGGACTTCACCATCTTGTCTATGAGATCGTTGACAACTCGGTGGATGAAGCGCTTGCAGGATACTGTGATCATATCCAGGTGTTCATCAATCCGGATAATTCAATTACGGTTATAGATAACGGACGTGGTATTCCGGTGGGGATCAACCACAAAGCGGGACTCCCTGCGGTAGAGGTTGTATTCACCGTGCTTCATGCCGGCGGTAAATTCGGCGGTGGAGGATACAAGGTATCCGGTGGACTTCACGGTGTAGGAGCTTCCGTTGTAAATGCGCTT
Organism: Coprococcus sp. TM115-187; assembly: GCF_027679115.1. Lineage (NCBI taxonomy): Bacteria > Bacillati > Bacillota > Clostridia > Lachnospirales > Lachnospiraceae > Coprococcus > Coprococcus sp. TM115-187. The sequence continues at coordinate 20,006 of NZ_JAQEKS010000031.1, forward strand.
TCTGACTGGCTTGAGGTTGAGATCTGCCACGAAGGGAAGGTGTACAGACAGAGATATGAAAAAGGACATGTTGTTTACAAGCTGAAGGTTGTAGACGAATGTGATCCGGAGAAGACAGGAACAAAGGTAACCTTCCTTCCGGATGAAACTATTTTCGAAGATACAGTATTTGATTATGATACGTTAAAACAGAGATTCCGTGAGATGGCGTTCCTTACCAAGGGACTTCGCATCAGCCTGACTGATCTCCGGGATGAAGAACCGAAGGAAAGAGTGTTCCACTATGAAGGCGGTATCAAGGAGTTCGTTCAGTACTTAAATCGCAGTAAGACTCCGCTTTATGAGCAGATCATCTACTGTGAAGGAACAAAAGATAATGTAGAAGTTGAAGTTGCAATGCAGCACAATGATTCTTATACAGATAACACCTATGGTTTTGTAAATAATATCACAACACCGGAAGGTGGGACCCATGTGGTCGGATTCAGAAATGCGATCACAAAGACCTTTAACGACTATGCGAGAAAGAACAAATTATTAAAAGACAGTGAGCCGAATCTTTCCGGTGAGGATATCAGGGAAGGTCTTACAGCAATCATCAGTGTTAAGATCGAGGATCCTCAGTTTGAAGGACAGACCAAGCAGAAGCTCGGTAACAGTGAAGCGAGAGGTGCGGTTGACAGTATCGTCAGCAGCCAGCTTCAGATCTTCCTTGAACAGAATCCTGCTATTGGAAAATCAATTGTTGAGAAGTCGGTTATGGCGCAGAGAGCAAGAGAGGCGGCCAGAAAGGCGAGAGATCTTACCAGAAGAAAATCCGCACTGGAAGGCATGTCACTGCCTGGAAAGCTTGCAGACTGTTCAGACAAAGATCCATCCAAGTGTGAGATCTACATCGTAGAGGGAGACTCTGCGGGAGGTTCTGCAAAGACAGCCCGTGACAGAGCGACCCAGGCGATCCTGCCACTTCGTGGAAAGATCCTGAATGTAGAGAAGGCAAGACTGGATAAGATCTACGGTAATGCCGAGATCAAGGCAATGATCACTGCATTCGGTACAGGAATCCATGATGATTTCGATATTTCCAAACTGAGATATCACAAGATCATCATCATGACCGATGCCGACGTTGATGGAGCACATATCAGTACACTGCTTCTGACATTCCTCTATCGTTTTATGCCGGAGCTGATCAAACAGGGCTATGTATATCTGGCTCAGCCGCCGCTTTACAAGCTGGAGAAGAACAAGAAAGTCTGGTATGCATACAGCGATGAAGAACTGGCGAAGATCATCAGCGAAGTCGGACGTGATCAGAACAATAAGATTCAGCGATACAAAGGTCTGGGTGAGATGGACGCAGAGCAGTTATGGGATACCACAATGGATCCGCAGCATCGAATCTTAAGAAGAGTGACAATGGACGATGAGACATCTTCCGAACTGGATCTTACCTTTACAACCCTGATGGGAGATAAAGTAGAACCAAGACGAGAATTTATCGAAGAGAATGCAAAATTTGTTAAGAACTTAGATATATAGGAGAATACCAATGGAAGATAATATTTTTGATAAAGTTCATGAAGTGGATATGAAAAAAACCATGGAAGAGTTCTATATCGATTATGCCATGAGTGTTATTGCTTCTCGTGCGCTTCCGGATGTAAGAGACGGTCTGAAACCTGTTCAGAGACGTATTCTTTATTCGATGATCGAGTTGAACAACGGTCCTGACAAGCCGCACCGTAAATGCGCGCGTATCGTCGGTGATACCATGGGTAAATATCACCCGCATGGTGACAGTTCTATTTACGGAGCCCTCGTTAATATGGCACAGGACTGGTCTACCCGTTACATTCTTGTAGACGGTCACGGTAACTTCGGTTCTGTGGACGGTGACGGTGCTGCCGCAATGCGATATACCGAGGCAAGACTTAGTAAGATTTCGATGGAAATGACAGCGGATATCAATAAAGATACCGTTGATTTTGCACCGAACTTTGACGAGACAGAAAAAGAACCGACCGTACTTCCGTCAAGATTCCCGAACCTTCTGGTAAACGGAACCTCCGGTATCGCGGTAGGTATGGCAACCAATATTCCACCGCACAACTTAAGAGAAGTCATCGGTGCGGTTGTGAAAATTATTGATGACCAGATTGAAGATAAAGATGAGACCACGATCGAAGAGATCATGGAGATCATCAAAGGACCTGATTTCCCGACGGGAGCAACGATCCTTGGAACAAGAGGAATCGAAGAGGCTTACCGCACAGGACGTGGAAAGATCCGTGTGCGTGCGGTATCCAATATCGAGCCAATGCAGAATGGAAAGCACAGAATCGTAGTAACCGAGCTTCCGTATATGGTCAACAAAGCCCGCCTGATCGAGAAGATCGCGGAGCTTGTAAGAGATAAGAAGATTGATGGAATCACAGACCTGAGCGACCAGTCAAGCCGTGAAGGTATGCGTGTCTGCATCGAATTGAGAAGAGATGTGAACCCGAATGTCGTTCTGAACCAACTTTACAAGCATACACAGCTGCAGGATACATTTGGTGTGATCATGCTTGCATTGGTCAATAATGAACCGAAGGTTATGAGCCTTCTGGAAATCCTGAACCATTATCTGAAACATCAGGAAGACGTTGTGACCAGACGTACCAAATACGAGCTGAATAAGGCAGAAGAACGTGCACACATCTTGGAAGGTTTGCTGATCGCCCTGGATAACATTGATGAGGTTATTAAGATCATCCGTGGATCCAAGACCGTACAGATTGCGAAAGCAGAGTTGATGAGCCGCTTTAACTTAAGTGATGCACAGTCCCAGGCTATCGTGGATATGCGTCTGAGAGCTCTGACCGGTCTGGAAAGAGAGAAGCTGGAAACAGAGTATGCAGAGCTTGAGAAGAAGATCGCAGAGTACAAGGCGATCCTCGCAGACAGAAAGCTTCTGCTTGGCGTAATTAAGAAAGAAATCCTTGTGATCTCTGAAAAATACGGAGATGACAGAAGAACAGCCATCGGATTTGATGAATACGACATTTCTACAGAGGATCTGATCCCGAGAGAAGATGTAGTGATCACCATGACCAAGATGGGATATATTAAGAGAATGAGCAACGATACTTTCAAGAGCCAGAACCGTGGCGGCAAGGGTATCAAGGGTATGCAGACTCTGGATGAAGATTATGTAGAAGAGCTGTTCATGACCAATACTCACCAGTATATTATGTTCTTTACCAATACCGGACGCTGCTATCGCCTGAAGGGATATGAGATTCCGGAAGCAGGAAGAACTTCCCGAGGTACAGCAATTATCAACATCCTTCAGCTTCAGCCGGATGAGAAGATCACAGCAATGATTCCGATTAAGGATTTCAAGGAAGGTGACTATCTGTTCATGGCAACCAAGAAAGGTCTTGTTAAGAAGACTCCGATCTTGGATTACGCAAATGTAAGAAAGACAGGACTTGCTGCGATCACACTCCGTGAGGATGATGAACTGATCGAAGTTAAGATTACGGATGATGAAAGAGATGTTATTCTCGTTACGCAGTATGGTCAATGCATCCGTTTCCATGAATCTGATGTACGTTCAACCGGAAGGACCTCTATGGGCGTTCGTGGTATGAATTTAAGTGACCGTGATGAAGTTGTTGCAATGCAGCTTGATGCGCAGGGTGAAGAGCTTCTGATCGTATCTGAAAAGGGTATGGGCAAGAGAACCCGCATGGAAGAATTCACAGCCCAGAACCGTGGTGGAAAAGGCGTGAAGTGTTATAAGATCACAGAGAAGACCGGAAATGTAGTCGGTGCGAAGGCAGTAGGTCCGGATGATGAGATTATGATCATCAACACAGATGGTATCGTGATCCGTATGGAATGTGCGGGGATTTCCGTACTCGGAAGAATCACATCCGGTGTTAAACTGATCAATCTGAAGGAACACGAAGAAGTTGCAAGTATCGCAAAGGTACGCAGGGCTTCAGGTGAACTGGAGGAGAACGCAGAAGAGACTGCAGAAGAAACAAATACAGAAGCAACTGCTGAGACGGTTGTAGAAGAGCAGACAGAAGAATAAAGATCTGAGCGAAAGTAGAAATACAGAAGCAGGATAAATCATAAAGAGACTGGACAGGGAATATGCAAATGCCTTGTCTGGTCTCTTGCTTTGTTTTATGAGGCTGCATGGAAAGAAATGTTATGGCATGGCTTGCGTTTGCTCTGGTAAAAGTCGGATTAAAAAACAAAGAAGCCCGGAAACGCTGCAGCAAACAGGCTTTCCGGACTTTGTAGAGGGGGCTGAATTATTATTTTGCCAGACTTCAAATATTCTGGCAGATGCCGTGCATCTTACTGTGCAACAGCTCCGAGTCTTTTGCGGATTTCAGGTCCGATGATCATGGCAATCACCATCTTGATCAGGTCCGCCGGGATAAATGGAATGACACATACTGCAAGGGCAGCAGATACAGTGTAACCTGCCTGAATGCAGAACCATGCAGTTCCGAATGCATAGCAGATTGCAGTTCCAACGATCATTCCAAGAATCTGGATCCATCTCTGACTGAATTTGTCAATTACAATACCGGCAATGATTGCCATTGGGATGAAACCAATGATATATCCGCCAGTTGGTCCGGCAAGCTTTCCGATTCCTCCGGTGAATCCGGAAAATACAGGAAGTCCCACAAGTCCGAGAAGAAGATAAAGGATATAGCTGATCGTTCCTTTCTTCCAATCCAGAAGATAGAGAGAAAGATAAATTGCAAAGTTGGTAAGTGAAATCGGTACCGGTCCGATCGGTATGGAAAGCGGTGCAAGAATGCAGGTGACAGCGGTCATAAGAGCGGTGACAGCCATTGCGTAAGTATTGGTAGTTCTAAGTGTCTGAGTGTTTCCCTGAGCCATGTTAAGTATTCTCCTTTTAGAATGTTAATAATGTTCGGTGTGTCAATAAATTAAGCAGATTCGATCTCGTATGTAAAACCGGCATCCGTAATCGTCCGGATCGTATCTTTGATTCCCTGACCATCTGCGGTCAGATAACCGGAAGCGAAGATGGAATCTACAACGCTGAGAAGCTTCTTTTCTTCACCTTTAAAATAAACCTCACGTCCGGCAGCACAACGGATATCTGACTGCGGAACCAGAAGTCTTGCAAGGCAGAGAACCTTCATGCAATACTCAGTTGTGAGTTCGGAAATATCAGCATCACCGAGCGGAGTTCCCGGAATTGGCAACAGGAAGTTGATCGGCAGAGCTTCCGGCTGGATCTCACGAAGCTCCAGAAGCATATCAACAACATCCTCTTTGCTTTCGCCCATTCCAATGATTCCGCCACTGCAGATTTCAAATCCAAGTCCCTGAAGCATTTTGATATTCTGAACGCGCTGCTCAAAAGTATGGGTAGAACAGATGTGACTGTAGTAAGCCCGGCTGCTGTTCAGGTTGTGGTTGATCCGGTCGAGTCCGGCTTCTTTTAACATTAGAGCCTGTTTTTCAGTAAGAAATCCGATGGAACAGCAAAGGTGGGTTCCGTCTTCCTTCATCTTGCGGATCTTAGAAGCCAGTTCTTCGATCTCTTCGTCGGTGAATTTCATACCGCTGAGTCCGATGCAGTGTCTGGAAAGATGATGTTCATTTACAAAATCATTATCTTTATATAACTTTTCATCAGCTACCCACTTATATTTGTCGATATCGGCTTTTGAACGACAGGATTGTGCACAGTAAGCGCAGTCCTGTGAGCAGTTACCGCTGCGGGCATTGGTAAGAATATGAATACTTACATGATTGCCCTTATATTTTCTGCGCAGTTTTTCAGCTTGTGCAATGAGCTGATCGAGTTCTTCGTCCGGTGTATTCAGGATTGCAATCGCATCTTCTCGTGAAAGCACCGGATCTGTAGTTGTTTCAATTTCAGAAATCATAAGTAAACCTTCCTTGGTAAAAAATATCAAATACATTCCACACTTTACCATGCAAAAGAAAGAATGTCAACTTAAAATTTTATAAGGTTAACAATTGGAAGTAATACAGGTTTATTTGAAGATGATTACATTGCAGATGAAAAAAAACCATAGTATAATAAAAATCAGATTATGAAATGCAGGAGGAAAAACCAATGCGTACATTGAACGTGGAAGAGATTTCAAAGAATATCAAAGAAATGTGCATTGAAGCGAACCATTTTCTTTCAAAAGATATGGACATTGCGATGAAAAATGCAGTTTCAACAGAGAAGTCACCACTGGGGAAAAAGATATTAAGCCAGCTTCAGGATAATCTGAAGATCGCCGGAAAAGATATGATCCCAATCTGCCAGGATACTGGAATGGCAGTCGTATTTCTTGAGATCGGACAGGATGTACATTTCGAAGGCGGCAACCTGGAAGATGCGGTAAATGAAGGGATCCGTCGGGGTTATGTTGACGGATATCTGAGAAAATCCGTCGTGAAAGATCCGATTCTCAGAGAGAATACAAAAGATAATACACCGGGAATCATTCATTATAAAATTGTTCCGGGCGATCAGGTGAAGATCAAGGTCGCACCAAAAGGCTTTGGAAGCGAAAATATGAGCCGTGTATTTATGCTGAAACCGGCAGATGGAATCGAAGGAGTAAAGGAAGCAGTTCTTACGGCAGTAAAAGATGCCGGTCCGAATGCCTGTCCTCCGATGGTTGTCGGCGTGGGAATTGGCGGCACATTTGAAAAATGCGCACTGATGGCAAAAGAAGCACTTACAAGAGAAGTCGGAAGCCATTCAGACATTCCATATGTAAAAGAACTGGAAGAAGAATTACTGGAGCGGATCAACAAGATTGGAATTGGACCGGGCGGACTTGGGGGAAGTACAACCGCGCTGGCTGTCAATGTCAACACTTATCCGACTCATATTGCCGGACTTCCGGTAGCTGTAAATATTTGCTGTCATGTTAACCGCCATGTGATCCGCACTATTTAATTTACCGGGGATCCTGAAAAGACTTTCCGTGCCGAAGATATGTACTCGTGTGAAGATGAAGCATGTTACAAATGGTTTCTGCCCGGTGAGAGGATGTGTAATATTTAAAGGAAAATGAAAAGAGGATAATTATGAATACAAATGTAGACGTAGACGCAATGCGAAAAGATGCGGTTGAGATTTTTCAGAAAGGGTTCGCCTGTTCAGAGTCGGTGATCTATGCGATCAAAAAGGGCTTTGATCTTGATCTGTCAGATGATGCGATCGCTATGTCATCCGGATTCCCGTGGGGGCTCGGAGATGGTGGCTGTATTTGTGGTGCGCTTGCAGGAGCAACCATGTGCATCGGCTATTTTTTCGGAAGAAGAACACCTGGAGATGAAGCCTTTTTGAAATGTCAGCGGCTGACGAAAGAGTTTCACGACGCATTTAAAGAACATTGCGGAGCAACCTGCTGTCGTGTGCTGACAAGAGGAAAAGAAAAAAATTCTCCGGAGAGAAAAGCGCAGTGCATTAGTTTTGTAGACTTTACAGTTGAGAAACTGGCTGAAATTATTTTAAGAGAATTATAAGACTCCTGTTAGCAGTTAAAAACGCCGCAGCAGAATACAGAAAAAGAATCAGGAAGGAAAAGGATATGGAAAGACATATTACAGTTCCAGTAGCAAAGGAAGAAATACAGGATTTAAGAGCAGGAGATTATGTATATCTTACGGGAGTTATTTATACTGCCCGTGATGCTGCTCATAAAAGAATGGATGAAGTGCTTTCGGAAGGAAAAGAGCTTCCACTTGATATTAAGAATCAGATGATTTATTATATGGGACCATCTCCGGCGAGAGAAGGAAGACCGATCGGCTCAGCAGGACCGACAACAGCAAGCAGGATGGACAAATATGCACCACGCCTTCTGGATCTGGGGCTTGGCGGAATGATAGGAAAAGGGAAAAGAAGTCAGGCTGTCCGGGATGCGATCGTGAGAAATAAAGCAGTTTATTTTGCAGCAGTCGGAGGAGCAGGCGCGCTTCTTTCAAAATGTATCAAAAGAGCAGATGTGATCGCATATGATGATCTTGGCACAGAAGCGATCCGCCGCCTGGAGATCGAAGATCTTCCGGCAATTGTTGTGATCGACTCCGAGGGCAATAATTTATACGAGACAGCCGTCAAAGAGTATGCGGAGGAATAGGGAATGAATTGTGTGAGAAGAATTGCACTTATGGTAATTCGGAATATTCTGCTTGTTCCGTTTATGTGGTGCAAGCTGTGTTACTATGCCGCGCACGTAGACAAGTATCCGGAGATCACCCGATATAAGCTTCTGAAATATATTGTCAAAAGAGCCAATAAAGGCGGAAATGTAACAATCGAGGCATATGGAAAAGAAAATATTCCTAAAGAGGGAGGGTTTATGTTTTTTCCGAATCATCAAGGGCTTTATGACGTACTCGCAATTGTTGATGCCTGCCCGCGTCCATTTTCTGTGGTGGCAAAAAAAGAAGTGGCAAATGTTCCACTTCTCAAGCAGACATTTAAATGTATGAAGGCCTACATGATCGACCGCGAAGATATCCGTCAGTCTATGCAAGTGATCATGGATGTTACAGAGGAAGTAAAGAAAGGAAGGAACTATCTGATCTTTGCAGAAGGAACCCGCTCGAAGATGGGGAACAAGCTTCTTGAGTTTAAAGGTGGAAGCTTCAAGGCGGCAACAAAAGCGAAATGCCCGATCATACCGATTGCGTTGATCGATTCTTTTAAACCGTTTGATACAAATAGTATCGCACCGGTAACGGTACAGGTACATTTCCTGGAACCGATTTATTATGAAGAATATCAAAATATGAAGACGACAGAGATCGCGAAAGAAGTAAAAAGAAGAATAGAAGAAACCATATCTGAATATGAACCAAAGGAAGCATAAAATAAAGATAAGGTAAAAAGGACAGACTCTTTGCTAGATATAGTGAAAAAGAGTCTGTTTCTTCTATATATAGATAATTAGAAAACAAACTTAAAAAAAGAAAAAAATAATCGAAAAAACCGTTGACAGAAAAAGGGTTCTTAGGTATAATTATCAATGCGCTGTGGAGTTACATTAAAAGTATGTAAACACACAGTTAAATACAGACCTTGGATCGGGCTGAGGAGAAATACTCAAGAGGCCGAAGAGGCGCCCCTGCTAAGGGTGTAGGTCGGGCAACCGGCGCGAGGGTTCGAATCCCTCTTTCTCCGTTTTGTTTGAAAATAACTTTTGAAAAAACTTCAAAAAAGTTATTGACAAGCAAGAAGATATATGATAATATATCAGAGTTGCTGTTTGAGAGATTCAAAAAAGCAACAAAAAATAATTTAAAAAAGTTGTTGACAAACATGAAACACTTTGATATAATATAAAAGCTGTCGCATGAAACGGCAACAACAAAAATGAACATTGATAACTGAACAATAGACAACAAACCCTGAAAATTCTTTAAAGAGATTTTTCAAGAACGGACATCGAAAGATGTCGAACCAGAACAGTAAACAGGAACAGAATTGCCAAGCGATTCTGACCCGGATACAAACATTTTTAACGAGAGTTTGATCCTGGCTCAGGATGAACGCTGGCGGCGTGCTTAACACATGCAAGTCGAACGAAGCACTTAAACCTGATTCTTCGGATGAAGGTTTTTGTGACTGAGTGGCGGACGGGTGAGTAACGCGTGGGTAACCTGCCTCATACAGGGGGATAACAGTTAGAAATGACTGCTAATACCGCATAAGACCACAGAGCCGCATGGCTCCGTGGGAAAAACTCCGGTGGTATGAGATGGACCCGCGTCTGATTAGGTAGTTGGTGGGGTAACGGCCTACCAAGCCAACGATCAGTAGCCGACCTGAGAGGGTGACCGGCCACATTGGGACTGAGACACGGCCCAAACTCCTACGGGAGGCAGCAGTGGGGAATATTGCACAATGGGGGAAACCCTGATGCAGCGACGCCGCGTGAGCGAAGAAGTATTTCGGTATGTAAAGC
>NZ_JAQEKS010000032.1:0-29269 GCF_027679115.1 Coprococcus sp. TM115-187
CCGAACGGTACGCACGGTGGTGTGAGAGGACGGCGGTTAGTCACCGCCTCCTACTCGATATATGATGAGCTAAATGCAGAGCAGGACAGATTTGTGCATGCACAAGAATCTGGTCAGATCTGTATTTGGCGAATGTACGACAGTGAGCTGTTAAGCAAGTTGCTGTACATTCAGGCAGGTGTCAGTCTGCCTGATTATCGGGATGCATTGGTTGTAAAAGCATTGGAAATAGAGTATAATATTTTCAGCGTTTTAAATAGATTTATTGATATGAATTTTGAGAATAGGAGGATGGCATATGAAGGGAAGTATGAGTACTGATTTAGGAATCATCACGATCGATCCGGAAGTGATCGCAAAATATGCAGGATCTGTAGCAGTTGAATGTTTTGGAATTGTCGGTATGGCAGCTGTCAGCATGAAAGATGGTCTGGTAAAACTTTTGAAAAAAGAAAGCCTTACAAAGGGAATCCAAGTTGGAATCTCTGATGAGAATAAGATTACACTTAATTTTCATGTGATCGTAGCTTACGGAGTAAGTATTTCAGCAGTAACAGACAATCTGATCAGCAACGTGAAGTATAAAGTTGAAGAATTTACAGGTATGAGCGTCGATAAGATCAATATCTATATCGAAGGCGTCCGCGTGATCGACTAATTAAGGAGGAACTTGTTGTGGCAACAAAGAGTATCGATGTAGAACTGCTTGCGAAGATGTTTCTTGCAGGCGCACAGAATATAGAAGCAAAAAAGGAATATATCAATGAACTGAACGTGTTCCCTGTGCCGGATGGTGATACAGGAACCAATATGTCTATGACAATTATGGCGGCAGCGAAAGAAGTAACTGCACTGGAAGGCATGGATATGGCTTCTCTTGCGAAGGCAATTTCATCCGGTTCTCTCCGTGGTGCAAGAGGTAACTCCGGTGTTATTCTTTCTCAGCTGCTTCGTGGATTCACAAAATCCATCAAGACGGAAAGTGAAATTGATGTACCTGCACTTGCAAGAGCAGCTGTACGTGCAAAAGAGACAGCATATAAGGCTGTTATGAAGCCGAAGGAAGGTACGATTCTTACCGTTGCAAAAGGAGTGGCTGAAAAGGCTCAGACACTTGCAGAGGAGACAGATGATCTGGAAGAATTTCTCCCGAAGCTGATTGAAGAGGCAGAGACTGTTCTGGCAAAGACTCCGGATATGCTTCCTGTATTAAAGGAGGCAGGTGTTGTAGATTCCGGCGGACAGGGACTTCTGGAGGTGCTGCGCGGGGCATATGATGCATTCCTCGGCAAAGAGATTGACTATAGTGCACTTGCACCGACTTCTCCGGCTGTTAATGCAACAAAGGTTGAAAATGAGAGTACAGTGGATATCAAATTTGGTTACTGTACCGAATTTATTATTCTCCTGGACAAAGAATTTACAGAAAAGGATGAAGTAGAATTTAAGGCTTATCTGGAATCGATTGGTGATTCTATCGTATGTGTAGCTGATGAAGACGTTGTTAAGATCCATGTTCATACGAATGATCCGGGACTTGCAATCCAGAAAGCACTTACTTATGGACAGTTATCCCGTATGAAGATTGACAATATGCGTGAAGAGCATCAGGAAAAGTTGATTAAAGATGCGGAAAAGCTTGCAGCAGCCCAGAAAGAGAAAGAAAAAGCCAAAGAGCCGCGTAAAAAAGTCGGATTTATTGCTGTTTCGATCGGAGAAGGATTAAATGAAATCTTCAAAGAACTTGGCGTGGATTATATTATCGAGGGTGGTCAGACCATGAACCCGAGTACGGAGGATATGCTGACAGCGATCGATCATGTAAATGCAGACTATATTTACATTCTTCCGAATAATAAGAATATCGTAATGGCTGCAAATCAGGCGCGTGATCTGACAGAAGACAAGGATATTATCGTAATTCCGACAAAGACCGTTCCGCAGGGAATCACAGCAGTTCTGAATTACAATGCAGAAGAAGATGTGGATACAAATGAAGAGACGATGCTGGAAGCGATCAAATGTGTAAAGACAGGTCAGGTGACTTATGCTGTCCGTGATACCCACATCGATGATAAAGAAATCCATGAAGGTGATATCATGGGAATTGGTGATGCAGGTATCCTTGCAGTTGGCAAGTCTGTCGATGGTACTACAAAGGACATGCTGGCACAGCTGGTAAATGATGATTCTGAACTGATCAGTCTCTATTATGGAGAAGAAGTTTCCGAAGAAGAAGCAGAAAAGCTGACAGCAGAGATTGAAGAATTATATCCGGATATGGACGTAGATGCACACATGGGCGGACAGCCGATTTATTACTATGTGTTGGCGGTAGAATAGGCTTATGAATGAGCAGTCAGAAATCCGTAACCTGAAAGGAATCGGGGCAAAAACCGAGGAACTGTTTCACAAGATGGGAATTTTTACCATCGGCGATCTGCTCCGTTATTATCCCAGAGGATATGATGTATATGAAGAGCCGGTAAGCGTAGGAGAGCTGGAAGAAGGAAAGATCAGCACGGTAAAAGGTGTGATATACGGAAGGGTACAGGTTGGAGGAGGAAAGCGTATGCAGATTACGACAGCATACGTAAAAGATCTGACTGGTACTTTGAAGGTGATCTGGTTTCGTATGCCGTTTCTGCGTAATACATTGAAGCAGGGAATGCCGGTTATCATAAGAGGACGGGTAGTTTCAAAAAAGGATCAGCTGATTATGGAGCATCCAGAGTTATTTTCACCACCGGATAGTTACGATAAAAAGTGTGGAACTCTTCAGCCAATTTATCCGTTAACTGCCGGTATGACGAACAATGCGGTAGCAAAAGCGGTTAAAGGTGCAATGGAATATCTGGATCTCGTCTCTGATGATCTACCGAAAGATCTGCGCCTTCGATATCATCTGGCTGAGTATAACTATGCGATCCGCGGGATACATTTTCCACTGGATAAGGCAGAATTCTACCATGCAAGAGAGAGACTTGTATTTGAAGAATTTTTAGTTTTCGTGCTTGCTCTTCGCAGGACGAGGGAGCGAAATGAGCGTGCCGAAAACGGATTTGTGATAAAAAGGCGGTCGGAAATCGACCGCTTTCTTGCAAATCTGCCATATGAACTGACCGGAGCACAGAAGAGAGTCTGGGAACAGATCCAGGAGGAGATGTGCGGAAAGCTAGTGATGTCACGCCTGATCCAGGGGGATGTTGGCTCTGGTAAGACAATAGTAGCGCTTCTGGCTCTTCTTCTGGCGGCACTGAACGGTTATCAGGGCGCAATGATGGCTCCGACAGAAGTTCTGGCCAAGCAGCATTACGAATCAATCATAGAGATGCTGGAAAAGTATCAGATTCCGGTGAAAACCGAGCTCTTGACCGGGTCGATGACAGCAAAGGAAAAAAGGGAAGCTTATCAGAGGATTGCTGCGGAAGAAGTGCAGATTGTTCTGGGAACCCATGCGCTGATCCAGGAGAAGGTGGAATACCAGAATCTGGCACTTGTTGTTACCGATGAACAGCACCGATTTGGTGTCCGTCAGAGAGAGGCACTTGCCGGGAAAGGACAAATTCCTCATATTCTTGTAATGAGTGCGACACCGATTCCTCGAACACTGGCAATCATTTTATATGGAGATCTGGATATTTCGGTGATTGATGAACTTCCGGCAAACCGTCTGCCAATCAAGAACTGTGTGGTGGATACCAGTTACCGACCGACTGCTTACCGCTTTATGCAGAAGCAGGTCGCCGAAGGAAGACAGTGCTATGTGATTTGTCCGATGGTAGAAGAGAGCGAGGCAATGGATGCAGAGAATGTTCTTGACTATGCGCAGCTTCTGCAAAGTGAGATGGGTGACAAGATCCGGATCGCTGCACTTCATGGGCGGATGAAACAGGCAGAAAAAGACGAGATCATGGGAGCATTTGCAAAGAATGAGATCCAGGTCCTGGTGTCGACAACAGTTATCGAGGTTGGTATCAATGTGCCGAATGCTACGGTGATCATGGTGGAGAATGCTGAGCGTTTTGGGCTGGCGCAGCTTCATCAGCTCCGCGGGCGCGTAGGACGTGGCAGACACCAGTCCTATTGTATTTTTATGAGTGGTTCGAAGACGAAAGAGACAAAAAAACGACTTGAGATCCTGAACAAATCCAATGATGGATTTTTTATTGCGAATGAAGATCTGAAGCTTCGGGGACCAGGAGATCTTTTTGGAATCCGGCAAAGCGGATTAATGGATTTCCGAATCGGAGATGTGTTCCAGGATTCGGAGCTTCTGAAAAAAGCGGGAGAAGCATCGGGGGAAATCCTGAGGGAAGATCCACTGTTAGAAGGCGAAAAATATAAACTGCTTGGTGAAAAGCTTGCGGCATACATTTCGGGAAACAATCTGGAAACGACGTTGTAGATAAAAAGATAGTGGGCAAATTGTTCTGCCCACTATCTTTTTATTCATAAAACCAGTAAATAATAAATTTGTTAAGGGATGCTTCTTCACTGTATGAATAAGAAACCTGCCAAAGTCCATATAGCTCACCCAGGTATCCTGCACCTTCTTCCATGAGGGTTTCGTGCATTTCATCCACGACCTCCTGATAGACTGCATCATCTGACATTTTAAATATCGTATAAGCCTCCTGGCTCTCAATCGATCTGTCGATCACTTCTCGCAACATACCAGGCTCATAGGTATCATAATACATGCCGTTCAGCTGATAATAATTCAGATTTTCAGACTGACATGACGGATATACATAATCCGTGCTGATCATATGTGTTTTTTCTAGCTCTTTTTCACTGCAGCAGAGATAATCGTAAGCAATCAGGTTCGGTATCTGATAGCCATTATCTTCGCCGAGAAAAATCGGATCTCCCCAGGTTGCATCTACATAATAATACTGACCATTGCACTGAACAATATTCCATGCATGGTCTGCGACGCCTCCATTTGGATCTGTAGTCTGTCCGGTTACATAGATACAGTAAATACCCAGTTGTTGCAGCAGATACTGGCAGCTTTTTGCATAGCCGGCACAAACCGATCTTTTTCCGACAAGAGCACTGTAAATATTCTGGTTATCCGGTGCATCAAGATCATAATCTACGTTATTTATGAGATAGGTGTAAATGTATTTTATCTTTTCGTATTCATCTGAAAGGTCTGAAATGCCAGAAAGACAGGTGGCTCTTGCCGATTCAATCTCCTGATTCCGTTGTTCTTTTTCTTCTCCCTCATAAAGATAATTGGGTTCTATTACTACATATCGGCTCTGTCCTTCAGACTGAGAATATTCTGTGGAAGTTGCATTTCCATCACACCAGAAAATTTCCGGTCTGTCATTTAACACATTCTGAAATACTTCATTTGCAGTATTCGCGTTGCTGCAATGCAGATAAATTTCTTTTTTATTTTCCTGGATACCCTGAAGAATTTCCCGGTAAACCGTTTGCTCTTCATCAGAAAGCTGTTCATAGTAGAATTCTCCGGTAGCCTCTGCATCCGTAATTTTTTCCTGTTCATAAGGAACTTCTTCCGGCGCGGAACTTTCTGCTTTCGGAGTGGCTGACATTTGTCTGCCGATCAGGATTCCTCCGGATATAAGACAGAGACAGCCAAGTCCCAAAAGAATGAACGAAAAAAATTTCCCTGTTTGATGCATCTTTTTTCGCATAATCTATTTAATTCCTCCAAATACTCATCTGTATGTTTCATCATAACATACCCTTCATTTTTGCACAACACGGACATTTTTTACATATAATGTTTCTGACAGTATAAAAAGCCTTGAGGATATCAGATATGAGATTTTTGAAAGCCATGCAGACTTCTGATCGGGGAAATTTGCAGATACAGATTACTTCGTCTGTTGATTCTTTTCCTGTTCCAGATGCGTCAATCCGTATTTCCTATACAGGTATTCCTGAAAACACACTGGAAGAACTGACAACTGATAGCTCCGGACAAAGTGAAACCATTGAGCTTGACGCACCGCCTGTGGAGTATAGCCTGGATGCAACAAATGAAGAACAGCCATATGCGGAATATACCCTGGAAGTAAACGCTCCGGGATTCGAGCCGGTCAACATCGCAGGAACGGAAATACTGGCCGGTGTGACGGCAATTCAGAAGATTCGTCTGCGTCCACTTGTCGCGGAAGACCAGACCCCGGAAATCTTTGTGATTCCTGCACATACTCTGTACGGTGTGTATCCGCCGAAAATCCCGGAAAACGAGATCAAGCCGGTAAACGAAACCGGTGAGATTGTGCTAAGCAGAGTTGTTGTGCCGGAATACATTGTTGTTCACAATGGCTCACCACGCGATTCTACCGCACAGAATTATTATGTAAAATATAAAGATTATATCAAAAATGTTGCTTCCAGTGAAATCTATGCAACCTGGCCGGAAAATACGATCCGGGCAAATGTACTGGCAATCATGTCTTTTACGCTGAACCGGGTTTACACCGAATGGTATCGCAATCAGGGCTATGATTTCACAATTACATCTTCTACGGCTTTTGATCACAAATGGATTCCGGAACGGAATGTTTTTGACTCCATTTCTACAGTGGTGGACGAACTGTTTGCAGATTATCTTTCCAGACCGAATGTAAGGCAGCCGATTCTGACACAATACTGTGACGGAAGGCAGGTTCAGTGTCCGAACTGGATGACCAAATTGTCACAACCTATAAAGTAGCCGGAAAGCCCGTAAATACGTGGGTTTCCGGCATTATGAGTGGTATAAAAAGAAATGAATTTTCAGAGTATCGGATTCCCGATCGTAAACAATCTTATCTATAATCTGCTTTAAAGCTTCATTTTTCTGGACAAGAGAGTAAGAATCAGAAACCAGAATATCATGGACGGAGCTTACTCGATCCAGCATTTTAGGAGTAGGATCATCCAGAATCTTATCCGGCGTATTTTCTTCCAGCTCTGCAAGCTGCCGTTCCAGAGAGTCTCTTTCTTTGGCAATCAGAGCTTTATTTTCTTTATATTCTTCCAGTGTATCAATACCCTCTCTGTATGACGCACGTATCCTGTCCTCTTTGCCTTTCAAACTGGCAAGGCGTTCACTTATAAGGGTACGCTCATTAGAAAGCTCCTGTGGGCGAATTTCGCGCATTTCATAAACAATCAAATTGGAACCAAGAGCTTCTTCTAATGCTTTCAGGACTTCCTTTTCGATCACCAGAGAGCTTACACCGTGTGGTTTATCACATTTTCCTTTGCTGTATCCGTAGCAGGAGAAGTACGCATATTTTTCCCCGTTGGCTCGCTCCATGGTCGTAGCGGTCAGTGTGCGCCCACATACCGGGCATTTCAGCAGTCCGGACAGCCAGTGCTTATATGTAGAAGAGGGGCGCTTTCCAACCGGTTTATAGATCTTTTCCAGGCGTTCCTGGGCGGCATCGAAGAGTTCTTTACTTATAATCGCCTCCTGCATTCCGTCAGCAATGATCCACTCGTCCTGGTCTTTGATCCGGTTGGTGGCGTTTTCCATCCGGTTCCATCGGATCATACCGCAGTAGGATGGATTTTGAATAATATATTCGATACTGCGCCGTTCAAAAGCTTTCCCGTGGGACGTTTTCAGTCCGAGAGAGTTCAAATACCTGGCAATATCAAAAAAATTCATTTTTCCATTTACATATTTATCAAAGATCATACGGACAATCGCAGCTTCTTCCGGAACGATAACCGGAGGCTTGCCACGTTCTATAACTTTATAGCCAAGTGGCGGTCTTGCCTGGTATGCACCGCGGGTAGCGTTTTCTTTCATGCCACGGAATACCTCGCCGGATAAGCGAATGGAGTAGTATTCATCCATCCACTCTATGATACGTTCGATCAGAGAGCCGAACGGACCGTCTGTCAGTGGCTCGGAGATACTGATCACATCTACATTATGTTGCTTCTTTAAAAGAGATTTATACACAATGGACTCTTCCTGATTCCGGGCGAACCGACTGAATTTCCATACCAGGATGCAGTCAACCGGATGATCGGGACCTTTGGCCAGACCAATCATTTCTTGAAATCCGGGACGTTTATCGGCTTTTCTTCCGGAGATCCCGAGATCCGTGAAGATCTTCAGGATTACAATATTATTTTTGGCTGCATAATCCCGGAGGAGATGCTCCTGGGAATCCGGAGAGATTTCTTCCTGATCGTGCGTGGATACACGGATATATCCGTATGCATATTTTAGGCTCATTGTATCAGCTCCTTTGTATTTTATGTAAAAAAGGGTACAAAAATAACAGCCCGAGAACTTTTGTTCTCTTGCGTGGCTGCTCCGGAGATGATACAATATTATTTGGAATTTGGTATCTCTTCGGAGAACTTAATAGAAACATATTGGCGTATGTTTCATCGCTCGACCGTTCCTGTTGGCGCAGGAGCGGTTTTTTTTATTTATTTCAGCAGATCGGCAATACGGATCTTTAAATCATTGTAGATTCCCACGCTGATTTCTTCGTCAAAAGAATATTGCGTAGAATCTTCTGGCTCACCAAAACAGTAGACTTGGACGATCCGTGTCATTGGATTGACAATCCAGTATTCGCGGACACCGGCTGTACGGTACTTAAATAATTTTGTAAGGTAATCCATGCGCTGGCTGCTTGGCGATACAATTTCAATGATGAAATCAGGAGCGCCGTTGCATCCTCTGTCGTTCATTTTGTTTGGATCACATATTATGGAGATATCCGGCTCAACATAATTATAATTATCCTGATTAAGAAAAACAGCAAATGGAGCAGGATAAACCTCACAGGAACCACTATTTGATTTAATGTAGTTTCTGATGGTTGCAGATAATTCCATTACAAGTTTCTGATGCAATGGACTTGGTGGAGCCATATTGTAGATCTGACCATCGATCAGCTCGGCACGCTGTCCATCTGGAAGAAGATAGATATCTTCAACGGTGTAAGTGTTTGGTTTTGGTAATGGCATGTGATCACGTCCTTTCAAAAAAAGAAATTATTTTGTTGATGTATACAAAAATTCGGCATATAATCATAGAAAAGGAAGGAGGAAAGATAATGAAAAAGAAGCTATTACAATATCATGAAAAGATAGATATGGTTTCCGCAACTATTTTATTATATTGTCTTCTTGTCCTTGTGTTAATTCCTATATTTGATTTTATAAGCAATGAATGGTTATATGCTAGTATCATATTGATAATTCCTTGCATTGTAGTATCAAGCAAAAAAAATCGTATTAGATTTAATAAATTACTCCACTGCATCTTCGGTTTCAGAAGATAATTTTTGATGCGATTGAGCATCAGCAATCATGGTTGGAGTTACTTTCTCTCCGTTTAAGATAGAGCTAATTATTTCGGGACTTTTAATGTCTAGGTCATTCATCATCTGAAGTAATTCAGTTTTCTTTTTCAATTCAAGTTTATCAGCTTTTTCTTGATGTCCCTTTATGCCATCGGATTCAGAATTTACTGTAAAATCTATATTTCCTGTTTCAGAATCCTTTTTTAAAGATATAGCTAATTTTCCACCATTTATCAAGTTGTTCAATGAAAACATTAACAAAGAAAGAACTACTCCGCTTGCTGTTATACATCCAATAAGTTCGATAATACCAGGAGAGTGTATGTTTAGCTTCACTTCTATATCAGAAGGATCATAAGGAATTCCACATTGCTCTGCAAGAAATTTGGCAGATTCATCCAACGATGTAGAAAGATCAACTAACTCTTTCAAGGTAAGACCATTTGGATGTCCGGCATGCAGTGTTGTATGCAATTTATCACCTTTTGAATAGATGCTATAAATTGTACGATCTATAAATGATGAATACTCGTCCATATTGGAAAGCGCGTGCTGTGAGTTGAAGCCTTTTGCGAGATAAATATCCATTTCACTTTTAGAAATTGTTTTTAAGGATTTTATTCGTCTCCTTTTCTGATATGGACAAGGATGGATCTCTGTTTCAGGGTCGTTTTTTAAGTAATCTTCTACATAGTTTTGAGTCTCGTATGCATCACCAATAACTTCGGCTATAGTGATTTTATCAGAGTTTTTACTTGGAATTAAAATAATGTCTCCCTTTTGGATTTCGAAAACAAATCTCGTTATTTTATTATATATAGCTGTTATTTTCCCTTTGGCAGAACCGTCATCTTCATCGTCATCTTCATCGTCAGGATTGGTTGAGGAAGAGTTTTCATATACTTCTATAAGACGTTTTATAGCTTCTTCAGTTTGATTATTTAATATATTAAGAGTGACATAGTCCCACGCAATTGAAATATACTGATGAAGGATAAAGTCATCATAATAATCACCGCTATTTGTTCGTATAATCCAATAATGTCTTTGCGAAGAAATGTTTGGTATGTTTAGTATCTCCAGTATGTTACTTTCCATAGTAATTTTCCTCCTCATAAAAAGTGTTTCTATATAATCGCATACGCGGTTATACCAATTTCATCATCGATAGCTGTGGTATAAAATACACTACATAATTATCCACCCGTTTACAGATCCCGTATTTATTCCGGTAACATTCAATACATTCTTCCAGAAATTCTTCTGTCACTTCCAGGTATTCCGCAATCTCATATTTATCCTGACATCCATGCTCGTAGGCATTTACAAGTCCGATCAGCCCGATCAGGCGGTTATACCCATGCAGTCGAGCCTGACGTTCCTGTTTCCGGTTGACAGCAGATGTCATATCGAGGATATTTCCGACAGATGTTTCATGGTGTCCGAGTTCTTCAGCTAAAGCACAGGTCTTTTCCGGAATGGTCATGTCTTCTCGGATGGCAATCTTGTTTCCCTTAATTCTTCCGTCACTTCCTTGGAGGGGCTTTTCTTTTACCAGCATTCCATCATTGTAGGCATTGTCTAAAAGTATTTCGTAAGGATTCAACCTAACACCTCCCTAGAAATTTTTATCATCCATAATATCATCATCGTGCTGGTTCATTTTGTCAGTTACTTCTATATCTGTACGTCCATGAGCTGCTTGGACAGTAAGGTCTTCTTCCATTTGCTGGTTCACAAGCAGATTTTTTGAATAGGTAAGGACTCTTTTCTGATTCGGAGAAGAGAGTTTTTCGTATATATCAAGTAGTTCTTTATGCTCTCCGTGAAATTTATACACATTATTCTTAAATTTATCTGCTATTTCTTTCGGAGCTTCTTTTCCGGAGAAATTTGTGTCTATCTGTTCCCAGCCCATTAAATCGCTAGGAGATGTCTGCAGCACATCAGCAAAAGCAAGTATCTTTGACTGAGGCAAGTCTACCAATCCTTTTTCTATTTTTGCAATCATACTTTTATCGGCATAACCTAGTTTAATTGCTAAATCTGTCTGCGTTAATTGCAATTCTAATCGTCTCTTTTTTATGTTTTTATATAATTGAAGCATTTTGCGTACCTCCTTGATTTCAATATAGCACAGGATTGAAAAATATTCAACATTTTTGTAAAAATAGTTGACACACATTCAACCCTATGGTATATTGATACTGTTGAATGAAATTCAACTAGAAAGGAGGGTCGTAGCCTTGGCAGACATCAAACTTTTAAAAGAAAGAATTGCCGATAGCGGAATGACAATCAAAGCCATCTGTAAAAAAAGCGGTATTCTTAGAGAAACATTCTACAATCGTTTAAAAGGTGGAGAGTTTACAGCTTCTGAAATCGTTGGGTTAACAAAGACATTAAAACTTTCAAGGTCTGACAGAGACAAAATTTTTTTAAACGAAAAGTTGAATTAAATGACACCTTAAGGAGGTAATCACAGAAATGGACAACTTACAGATTTTTAATTCAGAAGAGTTCGGAGCTGTCCGAACAGTAACAATCGAGAATGAACCTTGGTTTGTTGGAAAAGATGTAGCTGTATCACTCGGATATAAGGATACATCAGATGCACTGAAGAAACATGTTGCAGACGAAGATAAGCTGACTCGGTGTTTTGCCGACTCAGGTCAGAACAGACAGATGTATATCATCAACGAATCCGGTTTATATGCTTTAATCTTCGGAAGTAAGCTGGAGTCAGCTAAGAGATTTAAGCGCTGGGTGACAAGCGAGGTGCTTCCAGCTATCAGAAAGACTGGTTCTTATCAGAAGCCGCTTACACCACAAGAGATGTTGCGAATTCAGCTTGGTATGATTGATAACCACGAGGACAGAATTACTGATCTTGAACAAAATATGACTATTGATTACGGTCAGCAGATGGCACTTGGCGATACAGTCAGCAAAGTGGTTATTGATGCACTTGGCGGGAAAGAAAGTAATGCCTATAAAGAAATCAGTAAAAAGGTATTTGCGGAATGCAACAGAGATTTGAAGCATTACTTTAATGTCAATGCGAGAAATAATGTTCCAAAAAAGAAATTCGATGAAGCTGTGCAGTATGTAAAGAATTGGCAGCCGTGTACAAATACAAGGATTATGATTCAGGAATGCAACGCCCAGTTATCTATGGAGTGTGATTAAAATTATGAATCAAGATGTAGGCGAGACACAAATCGCAAGAAAGCTTGTTAATCAGTATCCAGAGCTATCTGACCGCATTAGTTTCCGAGGACTGCAAAAGTTAGCACGGAGAGCATTGCTTAGGGGATATTCAGAGAAAATGGTAATGTTCGGGTTAGATACGGTTATCAAAAAAAACTATAAGCGAGACGAATATCACGGAAATGATGCGCTTGATGAGAAACGCTTCATATTGGACGCCGAGTTTCGAGCCGTTATGAAAGGACAGGATGAGACAAAAATATTGTGGTGTTAGTGGAATGGCAGAATAAATGATTGTGTTATTCCAAGCAAAGAGAGGTGAGAAGATGAAAGCAAAAAATATGAAGGCAGAAATTGTAAAAGTAATCAGAACAGACACTGCAGAAGGAAAAGGGACAGAAGAAAGTCCAGTACGCAGCGTGAGAAGATATTGGACTTTAGAAGGAGAACTGATTTCAGAGCAGATATTGATGGGAGAAATAGCTGGGAAGAAAAATTCTAAGGAGTAACTAATTTTAAAGCAGCTTCATATGCCAAATCAGCATCTATAAATGTAATAAAGGCATCGGCAAAGGCTTTTAATTCCTTAAGCGTGTAATCAGGATGCTGTCGTACATAATGGGTTTCATCGTTGCCGAGCCAGGTTGCAGCACGGGCGAGTGTGGTAAGACGATCATCTTTGATGTAATTGGAAATACATGAGCCAAGAGTCGCTTTGAGGATAGCATCCTTAGAAGTTGGAGATTTATGAATGGTATAGTCTTTAACTAAAAATTCAATGGCCTTGCGATAACCAATACCACAAATTTGATCTAATCCCAGTGACTCAGCGAGGGCAGCTTGCTTATAAATAGATACAAAATTTGGGGAAAGCGAAGTAATCGCTTCAGAAAAATTCTGTTCACAGGATTTGACGGGAGAACTTGATGCGTAAATAAAACCATCTCCGTTTTCTTCATCGAATGGGTGTTTGGAAATAAAACATTCATCACAATTTTGACAGTGATTGAAAGTATAAACAATGTCTTCTTCCATATCATCGTGATCAACACATACTGCATAAAGAAGATCTGGAAAAAGAGAAACACCGCAGCAAGGGCAGGAAGAAGATAATTCGACATTTTCATTACGTTTTTGAGAGTCACTTAAATAAGTTGTGTTTATAAGATACTTCATATTGCTTTGTCCTTTCGTTGCTTTTTTGGAAAATTATACCAGACAATAACAGGACAAATCAACAAGTACAATCAGTATCGCATAGTTTAAAGAGAGGTGGTGGATTTGCAACATATTTTTATTGCAGAAATTGATGGAAAAGAAATTGACATGACAACTATGATGCAGGAGGAAAAGCAGAAGGCAGTCATGGAAATGACCAGAAGGTTTGTAGAGCATTTTGGGTACCAGCAGGAGAAAACCGCGTAAGCGGTACCGGTTGGACAAGCAAAGGAGGGATGAGAGATGTTCTATAAGGCGGCGAAGCTATTAAGCAAAACAGCGATTGCTTTTGGGTTTATGTGTATGGTTGGTGGATGTTCGGTAGAACAACAGGAGCTGTTTTACCTGTATGAAGCTCTTGGACTTGCAGTGTTTGCGGTTGGAGCATATGCGCATGAATACTTCCGGATTTTGGAATATCGGAACAGGAAAAGAAAGATAAGGGAGGCGAGGGAGCATGCCAGAAGAGAAGCAGCGTAAGAGCATCAGAGTAGGCGAGATCGATAAGATGATAGCCATACTGGAAAGCTTAGAACGAACAGATAAGACAGCGGACTATCATAAAAGAATGGCAATCGCTTATCTGCAAAACTTTGCGGACCGTTTGGATGATAAGAACATCCGGACAATAAAAGTGCGCCCGGAAGTTGCAGCTTCCAGTGGCGCACATAACAAAAAACTCAACTAAATTATAGGAAAATCGGAGGAAAAAGTCAATGATCAAAGTTGAAAATGGAGTATGTCATATTAAGACATCAAAGGGAATACCGGGATTAACGACAGATTTAGCGGTTATTATTCGGACTATTAAAAAGATACTGATGGAAGGGTGCGATCACAGCGAAACCGAGGCGAAAAAAGTGATTGACCGGGCGGTGGAACTTGGCCTTGCAGCAGATGCGGAACTTGAATCGGAAGCGTTTAAGGTAGTGGGAGAATTTCTGACAATGCTGATGAATAATTCGTCTCTTTAGAGAAGGATGTGTACCTAAAGGGGGCGTGATGATGGAAAAGAAACCATTGATTATTCGGTGCTCTGATGGGTGGATCTACGGCTTGTTCGGTTATTACGAGGAAGCGGTAGAAGTGGCAGAACAGCATATAGACGGAACAGAACATACATATATCATCATATGAAAAGCGTGAGGAAAAGATGGAACCTTATAAAATCTATGATTTTGAAGATGAAAAAGCCTGGCTGAAGGGGCGGTTAAACGGAATCGGCGGAAGTGATGCAAGTGCTGTGGTTGGAAAGAACCCATACAAAACAAACATTGAGCTGTTTGAAGAAAAGACCGGCAGAAGGATTGCACCAGACATTTCAGAAAAGCCTTATGTGATCTATGGGAAAGAGGCGGAGCAGTTCATCAGGGAGCTGTTCCGCCTGGATTATCCACAGTATCAGGTCACACACCATGAATTCCGGATCTTGCAGAGTCTGGAGTATCCGTTCATGCAGGCTTCTCTGGATGGGGAGCTGGTTGATCAGGACGGCCGGAAAGGGATTCTGGAGATTAAGACCACCAACATCCTGCAGTCCATGCAATATGAGAAATGGAAGGACCGGATCCCGGATAACTATTACATTCAGGTGCTGCATTATCTGCTTGTTACCGGATATGAGTTTGTTGTCCTCCGGGCACATTTACGGAGTAACTGGGGAACAGACGTCCGGACACAGGTAAAACATTATTTTATTGAAAGAGCAGAAGTCCAGGCTGATCTGGATTATTTGCAGGATGAAGAAATGAAATTTTGGAAGTATGTGGAAAGCGGGCGGAAACCGCCACTGATACTTCCGGAGATCTAAAAAAGAAGGAGGAGCGTATGGAATTACGGATTACAAATCCGCAGGAAAGCTGGCTGACAGAGCAGATCCTGTGGAACAACGAGGAATTAAAGGCTGCGATTGCTGAGAAGGTAAAGGACTATAAGACGATCGTCTACACAGAGGATTCGCTCAAGGACATGAAAGCGGATCGAGCAGATCTGAACAAGCTGAAAAAAGCTTTCGAGGACGAACGGAAGCGTGTCAAGAAGATCTGCATGGAGCCGTACACCAAGTTTGAGCAGCAGGTCAAGGAAATCACAGCTCTGATCGATGAACCGATCGGACTGATTGACTCCCAGATTAGAGAGATTGATGAACGCCGCAAGGCTGCAAAACGGGAAGAGATTGATGAACTGTTTGCGTCCATCGGATTCCAGAGCTTTGTGAAGCTGGACATGATCTGGGATGAAAAGTGGCTGAATGCAACGGTTACGCTGCCAAAGATCGAAGAGCAGATGAAGAGCCGGATGTATCAGATCGGTACGGATGTGGTAACGATCAGCAAGCTTCCGGAATTTAAGTTTGAAGCAATGGAAGTTTACCGTAAGACACTGGATATGAACCAGGCGATTCAGGAAGGACAGAGGCTTGCCGACATCCAGAAAAGAAAACTGGAAGCGGAACGCATGGAGGCAGAGCGGAAAGCGAGGGAAGCGGAAGAAGCAGCGAAGCAGCAGACCGCAGCTGAACAGAAGGAAGAACTGGCAGAAGAGAAAAAAACAGCATCCGAATCTGTACCGGAAGAGGAAGAGCCGGTATTCCAGTTGGATTTCCGTGTATGGGGAACCAGGGAGCAGATCATGGCGCTCCGTGAATATATGTTAAAGAATCAGATTCGATTCGGAAAGGTGGAATAAGACATGGCAGTACAGAACAGTTTGGCAAGACAGGATCAGTCAATGAAGTTATCAGTTTACCTGCAGAACGATGCGGTAAAGAAGCAGATCAATCAGGTCGTTGGTGGAAAGAATGGGACAAGATTTATTTCCAGTATCGTAAGTGCGGTGCAGAGCACACCGGCATTACAGGAGTGTACAAGCCCTAGTATTGTAAACGCTGCATTACTTGGAGAGGCGCTGAATCTTTCGCCGTCCCCGCAGCTTGGACAGTTTTATATGGTTCCGTTCGATAATAAGAAGAAGGGCTGCAAGGAAGCGCAGTTCCAGCTTGGATATAAAGGGTATATTCAGCTGGCAAAGCGAAGCGACGTATATAAAAAGATCAATGTCCTTTCCATTAAGGCAGGCGAACTGATTTCCTATAATCCATTGGAAGAGGAACTGGAAATCAATTTGATTGAAGATGATTATGTCCGAGAGAATACACTGACTATTGGCTATTATGCAATGTTTGAGGAAGTAAACGGATATAGACACAGTATTTATTGGTCAAAACAGAGAATGCTGGCACATGCAGAAAAGTATTCTTTTGCATTTTACAAAAACGGCGGAGCAAAATCGTTAGAATTGCTTGAGGAAGGAAAGATACCGGAAAAGGATATGTGGAAATATTCTTCATTCTGGTTTAAAGATTTTGATGCAATGGCACATAAGACAATGCTCCGCCAGCTGATCAGCAAATGGGGGACGATGAGCATTGATCTTCAGAATGCCATTGATAAGGATATGGCAGTGATCCATGAGGACGGAAAGACAGAATATGTGGATGCAGTGAAGGCGGAAGATGATGGAGTGGTATCCGATCAGGAGTTACAGGAGGTCCAGGAAGACCAGCCGGCAGCGGCAGGAACACAGCAGCCGGATCCGAAGGGTATTGAGGCATCATTTTTTGGATAGATTTATGACATCTCCTTAAAAATAATATATCACACGTAACCTGATAACAAGAAAGCAAGCCGGCATTATGCAGCATCTGTTGTGTAAGTGCCGGCAGAAAGGAAAAAGGGGAATGACATCGGTAATGTTTACAGTTCCGGGCAAGCCGCAGGGAAAAGCCAGGACGCGGACGTATTATAATATATCGACAAAGAAGCACTGTTCCACCACACCGGAGAACACGGTCCTGTATGAGAACTTCATCAAAGATCGGTATCTGCAGATGGCAAAGGGAGCGTTCCTGGAAAGAGAAAAGCCTGTGACGCTCCGGATCATAGCAAGGTATCTTCCACCAAAGAGCGTATCGAAGAAGCGGAAGCTTGATATGCTGGAGGGAAGAGAGCTGCCACTGAAGAAACCGGACATGGACAATATTGTAAAAGTGGTAGCGGATGCACTGAACGGGGTTGCTTATCATGATGATACGCAGATTGCACTGGTTCAGGCAAAGAAATGTTATTCGGCAGTAGAAGGGCTGGATGTGACAGTTGAGGAGTATGCCGGATAAAAAGGAAGGTGGTAGCGTTGAGGGATGATAAATTTCCAAGATGCAGAATTTGTTTTGATACGGCGAGGAAATTACAATCCAAGGATTTCCGTATCCGATACAAAACACTGAGAAATGTATCAGATTACTTTATTTCTAAAGAATCAGTAAGACGGTATATTTTCAAACATAAAGGCAGAAAGTGTTATCTTTGCGGTTCGACAGAAGATTTGCAGATTGATCATAAAATATCGGTTTACAAGGGAGCTCTTGAAGGGATTCCTTATAATGAAATCAATTCATACGAGAATCTGATGCCGATATGCAGAAGGTGCAATTCCGCAAAGAGAGTGGAGGAAGCATAGAAAGTGGCAGGACGACCAAAACAAGGAATTGATTATTCCGGATGGTCGGTTGACATATTCGATGGCGATAAGAAGATAGACAAACTTCTTGATGCAAAAGGATGGAAGGGATTCGGGATCTACTTCTTTTTGTGTCAAAGGGCATATAAAGTAAATGGATATTTTTATGAATGGGGCTATGACGACTGTGCAACGACAGCAAGGCGGATGGGCGGCGGCATCAGTTCCGGTACAGTAAAAGAGACTGTGGATTACTGCCTGCAAGTGGATCTTTTTGATAAAGGGTTATTTGACAGGTGGGGAATCTTGACCAGTAGAGGTATCCAGCGTCGTTTTTGGGCGGTACTATCCGAGCGGCGGAGTAAAACAGTATATGGTGAGTATTGGCTTTTGAAACCCGAAGAATGCAAAGGTCTAGTTAAAGTCAGCTTATTTTCGGATGTGCAACCGACAAATGATGATGTGCAAGGGACAAATGAGGATTCGCTTTATAGAAAGGAAAGTAAAGTAAAGAAAAGTAATGTATATAAGGGCGCTTTCAGCGATTCTTCCCTTGAATCAGCTTTTCAATTCTATCTTCTTGTCCGATCACAGAACTGGGGAGAGATCTCTGATGAGCAAGTAAATGCTTTGAGAGAGGATTTATTATCATTGTCCTCTGATCTGGCTGAACAGAAAGCAATCCTGAATAAAGCTGCAGCTGGCGGATGGAAGAACCTGTATCCGGTTCAGAAGAGAAAGCCGAAAGTAAAGAAGCAGCCAGAGAAACAGGGGAAGTTTAAAAACTTTGAAGAGCGTGAGTATGAGGACATGACAGATCTTACAAGGAAGTTGATGCAGCGATGAAAAAGAAGAATGGGAAACGGAGTACGTTCCTGAGAACTGGAAGCAGGAAGAAACGGAAGATTATTAAGCGTGGGAAGTAGTTGAAAATAATCGAAACAGTACATTGATAATTGAATAGTGGTGGTTGGAATGGTATAATTTTTATATCAAAAATGAAATGGAGAATCATATGAGTTTTTCTGATATTACGCAAAATCTTGCTATTGGAATTGCAGGTGGGATTTTTTCAAGTATTATTGTATCTGTTGTGTTTTATATACTTACAGAATTTAAAGATGAATTAAGACAAGCTATAGATATGACATTACCCTTATACAGGATAGCTGTGGCAAATAAAACTAAAGAGATTAGAGGGGAAATAGCATACAAAGCGCTTGTTATAGATAGTTTCGAGGAAATGGAAGAAAATTTTGAAAATTTCCAGCCTTGGAGATTCAGATACGAATTAAAAACTACTTTGGTTAACATAAACGGTATTTTACAAAATGAGTATATGAATATTACAAAATGGAACGAAGAGGAAGTTAGTGATGTGTGTAAGGATTTGGAAATATGTTTGAATGAATTGGAACATTATGAAAAAAATTTTTACAAATTTTTCATAAAAAGAGTATTTAATAACGGGATAA
The DNA here is from genome assembly GCF_027679115.1 of Coprococcus sp. TM115-187. Classification (NCBI taxonomy): domain Bacteria; kingdom Bacillati; phylum Bacillota; class Clostridia; order Lachnospirales; family Lachnospiraceae; genus Coprococcus; species Coprococcus sp. TM115-187. Next base: position 19,730 of record NZ_JAQEKS010000032.1, read on the forward strand.
TTCTTTATTCAATAGTAATATTTATGTGCCTCATTATTATTGCTTAGTTAGTTACCAACCATCAATATTCGATGGTTGGTATTTTTATACCTAAAAACAGGCAGAAAGGTTAAAAAATGAGTTGGGCAGATAAGCAGCTAAAGAAATACAAGCTCCGAAAGCAGATAAAAGAGATCATGGATAGTCCGGAGTTCCAAAAGGAACGCCAGAAGGAATTGGATAAACACACAGCAGAGGCAATGAACTGTTTTCTGCTGATCAGTGTAGATTACCTGTACCGGAACTATCATTGCAAGAGAAAAGGAGTTTTGAAATATTTGGAATTTGTTTTACACCAGATGCATTTTACACAGAAGGACGAGGAATATTTCCAGCTGATGAATGATGAGCTGGAGAGGGAAGTTGGTGTGAATGTGCTGGGGACGTTGAAAGGGGAACAAGAAGATGAACAATAACTGGATTTCAACAGCAGATCGACTTCCAAATCAACGGGAGTTCATAGAATCATATGTCAGAAGTGCATATGCAGCGGAGTTTCTGGTCACGATCGAGGGAGCTGATAAGGCAACAACGCTGTATTATTCCCAGACAGGTGTCTGGTTCGATGAACAGGGAGAGCCATATAAGGTTGCGGCGTGGATGCCGCTTCCGGAAGTGTTCAGAGGATAGAAGGTGATAATTTGCAGGAGAAACGAAGCAGAAAAGAGCAGCGGAGGGATAGACAGCAGCATTATGAAGAGTTGGAGAGCCGGCATGATGCAAAGGCGTTGGAGAGATTCAAAAGACCGGCTTACCAGAGCGTAAGTGTTGCGGAATATCTGGCAAGGAAGTATGACATTACAGCGGAGGTGGATACCGGTGGACAAGGGCATTTTGATTGAGTACGCGGATATGAAAGAAGAGATTAAGGATCTGCGCCGGAGAATTGAAAAAATCCAGAAAGAATTGGATAAACTGCATGGACAAATTGTTGTGGATTCGGTATCATGTGGTAAGAAGGGCAAGAAGCCACTTGGCACGGTGAAGATCACTGGCAGACCGGTTGGTGTGATTTCCAGAAAAGAACAGCTGCTGAAAAAGCGGAACAGAAGGCTTGAGGAGCTGGAGGAAGAACTTCTGGAAATGACAATCCAGGTGGAAGAGTACATAGAATCCATTGAGAAGAGTGAGTTGCGGATTATCTTCCGACTGTATTTTCTGGATGATTTATCGTATCCAAAGGTTGCAGATCAGATGAACAAAATGTTCCCGAAACGCCGGATCCGGTACACGGACGAGAATATTAAGAAAAAAATTCAAAGATATTTTGAAAATGTCCCCCAATGTCCCGATAAAAAGTGATAGAGTATAAACTGGAATTGATGAAATGTAACAAGGTAAGGCATTTTTGATGGTTCCTCCTCTGATATTTAAAACCATGAAGAGACACCTGGTGTATATCAAAACAGGTGTCTTTTTTAATTAAAAATATATGCAATTATTGTATTATAAGTGAGTATATAATTAAGGAGGAGCTTTAAGTGAGAATAAAGATTCCATTTGTAGAATTTGAAACAAATAAAGAGTGTCCGTGTAAAGATCAAAATGAATATGAGCTTAAGTTAAGATGCATGAAAGCGAAGATACATAGTATTTATATTGCCAGTATAGCGGCAGGTATTGTAATATGGGCTTTAGCGACAGGACAAGCTAATAGCGAAGAATTTTCTTCATGGATATCATTTGCGAGTACAATTACGTCAATCATTTTATCTGTAATTGCAATTTTTATGAGTATTTCAGGGGAAAATAAAACTGATTTAATGAGAGATAAAATGGAAGAAGCTTCTGGAAAATTAGAAAAGACAGCTAAGGACATTGAAATGGCAAACAAGGAAAGTATAAAGAACATCGTTGAGTTAAGAGAAGAAATGTCTGGATTGAAGAAGGTATTAAAGGATATTCCAAAAGAAACCGTAGAACAGATGCAATATGGGCTAAAAAATGTGGAAGCAACGAATATGAAAAATGGTAAAGGATGGTTGAAATAGTGGAAAATAGATTCGAAGCCAACATTATTCTGTGTGAAAAGATAGAAGGAGAAAATTCACTTAAAGGAATATTTAATAACATTGAAATTGATCAAGGTGATACTACAACATTTGGTATGTGGATATTTTTAGTTGCAGATATAAAAGAATGTAAAAAAGAAACGTTTTTGCTCGATGTTATTTACAAAAGCAATAAAGAAGAGGATTCAATACCTATAAATTTCTTGGGATCTCTAGAAAAAACTTATGAGTGTAGTGGTGTAAACAGAGAATTAATTGTTTTAAAGGAGAATGTAATTGAATTTAAATGGGAAGGAATGTATACGTTAGAAATGAGGCACTGCAAAAAAAGTGTAAATATTAACGAGGCATCATATGAAGAAATGACAGAAATAATTAATGACAGCATAGTTATTAATTCCTTTACATTCAGTGTTGAATTTGAAAAAGATATGTAAATTGTTATAAATAATAGCACCCTCCGGGGTGCTTTTCTAATGCGCAAAATAAACCAGAATTGAAGGTGGTGAAGTGGCAGGATATGAAAACATAAGAGATGCAAATGAGAAGAGAACCCCGGAAGAGCGCCGGGAATTGGCAAAAAAGGCAGGAAAAGCAAGTGGTCAGGCAAGACGCAGGAAGGCAGACTTCCGGAAGACCTTAAACCTGCTGCTTACTGCCGAAATAGATAATGAAGAATGGAAGCCGGTTTTGGAGTCACTTGGTGTTGAGTGTACTCTGGAATCGGCTTTGCTTATGGCGCAGATCAAGGAAGCAATGGCAGGAAATACAAAGGCTGCGTATTTTGTGGCGCAGTATGCCGGACAGAATGCACAGACTGCTGCCGATGATGCAGAGCAGAAACGCCGGACAGAGCGAATGGCAGCGGATACCGAGAAAATCCGCAGAAGTTCAGGTCATGGCGAGCATGAGGATGAAGGAGTAGAGATTATCAATGACGCACCAGAAGAAACAGGTCCGGATATCGGAGATCATAATTCCGAAGTATCTGCAGATATTTAACAACCGGAGTATCAAGCACATTATCCTGACTTCTGGGAGAGCAGGAACAAAATCTAGTTATGCGTCCATCCGGTCAGACTATCAGCTTGTATCAGATGCCAATGGTTCGGTTGTAGTGCTGCGTAAGCACCATAACAAGCTCAGAAAGACGGTATACAAGGAAATGCTGCGGGGGATCAGCCGTTTGCAAATACCGAAAAACAAGTTCCGAATTACGAAATCCCCGATGGAAATCACTTACAAGAAGTACGGGACAACAATGTACTTTGCCGGATCAGACGGTATTGACGATACAAAGGGTATCATTGACGAGGATAAACCGATCAAGCTGGTTGTCCTGGATGAACTGACAGAGTTTTTTGATGATGGCGAAGGCGAAGATGAGCTGACCAACATTGAAGCAACGTTCGTCCGTGGAAATAAGGGTGGATTCCAGATGATCTATCTGTACAACCCGCCAAAGAACCCAAATGCTCCGATCAATTTGTGGTGCAAGAAAATGGAGAAGCGTGAGGACTGCATTCACATTCACACAGATTACCGGGACGTACCTGTGGACTGGTTAGGACCTGATTTGATTGCATCTGCGGAGATGATGAAGAAAGCAGATCCGCAGATGTACCGGTGGGTATGGCTCGGCGAAGCGATTGGCGTGGATGAGCTGATCTATTATATGTTTTCTGATCGGCACAGACAAAAGCCGGATCCGGACAGGAGATATGACCGGATTTACATTGGAGGTGACTACGGTCAGCAGAATGCGACAACCTTTGAAGCGTTTGGCCTGGACACCTACCGGAAGAAGTTTCCGGGACTTGGAGAATATTATCACAGTGGACGGGAATCTGGAAGGCAGAAAAGCCCGTCTGAATATGCAAAAGATCTGGTTGAGTTCATGGATGAGCTGCATGAACAGTATGAGAACCGGAGCTTTTATATTTTTCTGGATCCGTCTGCAAAAGGTCTGGCAGAAGAGATTAGAAGAGCCACTAGAACCGGACTGGACTATCAGGTGTTTCTGCGGGATGCGGAAAATGATGTGGCTCTTGGAATCAGCCGGGTACAGAAAGCACTGGTATTCGATATCATGTCGATTTCCCCGAAGCAGGAATATGCGGTGCAGGAGTTTGGAACATACGAGTATGATAAGAAATCCATTGAAAAGGGGAAAGAAGTGCCGGTGAAGGAAGCGGATCACTGCATGGATGCCATACGCTATGTGGTTATGGGCACCTGGAGCAAGATCAAACATTGGCTACCTAAAGATGAAACGCCGGAAGAAATAGACATATGCGATATCAGCAGCAGGGAGGTGAGAGAAGAGGATGAATATCTTTAATTATTTCAGGAAAAAAAGAATCGATACGGTAGATGCTTCGTTCTACCGGAAGATCGATGAGTGGATCAGCTGGTACAATTCCAATGTCCGGCAGTTTACGTTCTACAAGGTGAATACCGGACGAGGTACAAGTAAACGATGCCGTAGGAAGAGCATGGGAATGGCAAAGAAACTGTCAGAGGATATTGCAGATCTGCTCCTTAATGAGAGAGTTATGATCACACTGGAAGATGAAACGACACAGGAATTTGTGCAGAAGGTTCTGGATAACAATCACTTCCTGGTCATGGGAAATGACTACCAGGAACGGAAAGCGTATTCCGGGACCGTGGCATACATCCCTTATCTGTACAATGCGATTGTGCGGGAAGATGGAACGATATCTGCAGGTGAGATTGGAATCAACTATGTGGATGCCAAGAACATTTATTCGGTCAGCTGGAATAACGGGGAGGTTACGGAGTGCATTTTTACGTTCGTGCATACAGTTCGTCAGAAGAAATACGTGCAGATTCAGTTTCACAGGATTGAATCAAAAGGAATGTATGTGATTGAAAACAGCGTCCTGGAATGCGCAAAAGGCAGTGTGGAAGGTCGTGAGCTGACAGAACAGGAATGGAAACAGCTGAAACCATTTGCAAATCTAGTAGCCAGAACAGAGACAGGATTCACAGAACCACAGTTTGTTATTGACAGGCTAAATATCACAAACAATGCGGGCGAATGTAATCCAATGGGAATTGCGATTTTTGCAAACGCCATAGATACCTTAAAAAAACTGGACACGGAGTTTGATTCCTACTGCAATGAGTTCGATCTGGGAAGAAAAAGAATCTTTGTCGCTCCGGAAATGCTGACGAATGAGGACGGATCCCCAACCTTTGATCCGGATGATGGTGTGTTCTATTCGCTTCCGGAAGATTACGATAAGAGCCAGACCGGTCTGATCAAGGAAGTGGACATGAGCCTCCGGGTAGAACAGCACAGCAAGGCAATCAATGATGATCTGAATTATCTGTCTCTGAAATGCGGATTCGGTACGGAAAGATACCGGTTTGACGGAGCAGGAGCGAAGACAGCAACCGAGATTATTTCGGAGAACTCAGATATGTACCGTATGCTAAAGAAGCATGAGATAATCTTGGAAGATGTCATAAAGCGGCTGGTCAGAATCATTATCCGGCTCGGTATCGTGACGGGGAATACACTGGACCAGAACACAGATATTGTGATTGACTTTGATGATTCTATCATTGAGGATAAGGGCGCAGAGCGTCAGCAGGACCGTCAGGACGTCAGCATGGGCGTGATGCGGCATGAAGAGTACCGTGCAAAATGGTACGGTGAAACAGTGGAGCAGGCAAAAAAAGAATCTGCCAGAGCAGAATCAGGTGATGGAGTAGGATGCGAAAAGAATACAAAGATCAAGTTGCCGATAAGATTGCAGCGCGGTACATAGGTCTGGAAGAACGGATCCTGCAGGACATTGCCCGGCGGATCAAAAAGACCGGCGAGATCACCAGTACAGCAGACTGGCAGATCAATAGACTTCGGATTCTGGGATATTCTTCCGAGGATATCGAAAGAGAGATCAAGAAAACACTGGATGCGTCTTATCCGGAAATGTTTGAGCTGTATGATAAAGTGATCGACTGGGAATACGTCCGGAATAAGGACGTTTACGAACAGATCAATGCAGAGTTTATTCCGTATGAGGAGAACAGGCAGCTGCAGCAGATCACGGATGCAATCATTCAGAAGAGCCTGGAAGATCTGGAAAATGTAACGAGGTCACTTGGCTTTTATCTGGATTATAACGGCAGAAAGGTCCTGACACCGTTGTCGCAGGTTTATACAAATTATCTGGACAATGCCTGCTTTGACATTGTGACCGGAGCATTTGACTATGGCAGCGTATTGCGCCGAGTGGTCACACAGCTGACAAACAGTGGACTTCGGAAGATTGAGTACGGATCCGGATACGCAAGCCGGGTAGAAGTGGCTGCTAGAAGAGCTGTGATGACTGGTGTGGCGAATCTTACACATAAGATAACCGAATATCATATGGAACAGCTCGGTTGTGAATATGTGGAAGTAAGTTGGCATGCAGGGGCGAGACCTTCACATTCTGCGTGGCAGGGAAAAGTTTACAAGTGGAATAAATAACACTTGACTTTTTGGAACACAAATAATAAAATGAATTTGTGGAACACAAAAAGTGAGGTGATTAGATGAGTCCACGTACAGGACGACCAAAAACTGATAAACCTCTAAATAAAGATGTAAAGGTAAGATTTGATGAAGAAGGGCATGAAATGTTAATTGAGTATTGCGAAAGAAACAATCTTACTAAGACTGAATTAATTAGAAGAGCAGTTGAGGAGTATTTACAAAAACATCAAGAAAAATAGAGATTCACCCACCGACCAAAGTAGCTTGAATCTCTATCAAATCGAAGGAATCCCTTCATGAAATATTTTAGCATGCTTTGGGATTCCTTGCAATGAGAAAGCGAGGAGAATAAAATGCAGTTACCAGAAACAGTAGAAGTAAAAGGAATGAAAGTTCTTACGACTCGGCAAATAGCTGAAGCGTATGGAGTGTCTAAGGATAAGATAATTTACAATTTTAACTATAATAAAGACAGATATGTTCTTGGAAAACACTATATTGAGGTGTTTGGGGAAGAATTAAGGAGATTGAAAAGGACATGTGAAATTCAAAGCTCCTTCAAATACGCCAAGACATTGTATCTTTGGACAGAGAAAGGCGCTTTACTCCATGCCAAATCCTTGAACGCAGACAAAGCATGGGAGGTATATGATTATCTGGTGGACTTTTACTTCCGTGCAAAGGAAGAACCGAAGCCTGTTCCTGTTGAGACAGTACCGGTTGTAAGCAGACAGGGAGATAAGAAGCTTCCGCAGATTGACAATCCTATCAGAGTATTTAAGCTGTTGCTTCAAGTAGCAGAGGATAATGGTATCGGGGTGAGTTCCTATCCGTTTAAAACCTTTGAGAGTGTGCTGAAAAATGGAAATATCGGTATCAGAACTGGCGTAACCGTAGAAAAGGCATGCTACGAGCTGGCATGGGAATTGTCACATGCGTTTATCCATTATCGGAATGGGGATTTGATTAAAAGTCCATTATCAAAGGATTATAACGAACAGGCAACACGGTCAGCAGAACTGATTCTGAAAATCCTTAATGTAAAAATGAGCCAGTTGTAAAAATAATTTATTTGTTTAAAGAGGGAGTCTTGTTTAGGACTCTCTTTTGTTGTGGAGGGGGTGATGCGAGCATGGCAGATTATCCAGACTTTGTCAGTAGTACAGGTTATGGGACCGGTGAAGGATTAGGAGGTTGGAACTGCTACCATTGACACGAGTATTATCCGTTCTTTCCAGGAATATCACAGCGCAACTGGTCAGATGAATGGCTGGAAGCTCAGAACCGGAAGGAAAGCAAGCCAAAAGAGTTCCGGGGCAAAGCGTACACTCTGTACGAGGCAAAGCAAAGACAACGCCAAATGGAAACAGCAATGAGAGCGCAGCGAGAAAAGGTACAGATGCTTCAGGATGGCGGTGCCGATCGGCAAGAAGTTATGCTCCAAAAAGCCAAATATCAGGGACAGCTTAATGAATACGCGGTATTTTCTCGTAAGATGGGACTTAAGGAAGAAAGAGAGAGGATTTACATTGATGGGCGCGGGAAAATTGCACCGAGCCAGTATGATCAAAAGATGAGAATTTCTATTCCGGGTACAGTTTCCAAGGAGGCAGGTTTAAACAAAGAAATTGAAGCGAAAATCAATGCAGCGATAAAGAAGATGAATTCGGAATACGTGATTTACTTAGACTCCATAAATGGTGGGAAACTTAAAAAAGGTGATATTTTTGTTACTGGTGGGTATGTAGATGATGATGGAATGCTAAAACATGAACTTGTATTTAACTACAATATAGACTATAATAGGATTGAAAAACGAATGGCTATTATGTATAAAAGAGGCTATATGGCAGGAAAGAACTTTGAAGATTATATCGCACATGAGATGGCGCATATAATGCCATTTCAAAATTGCATTACGGCAGAAGAGTATATGGAATTGAATGCTAAAATAAAGAGTCAGTTTATTAAGGGAATCTCAAAATATGCAGACAAAAAGAGAGATGGAAGAGAAAGCCTGGCAGAAGCTTTTGTTAAATACAGAAATGGAGAAGATATACCAGATGAAGCAAGAAAACTTATCAGAAAATATATCCTTCATTGGCGGAGGATTTAGAACGACATTGCCAAAATGTATGCTGTGCAGTAATTTCAATGAAAATAGTGAAGAGATGACTTGTAAAGCATTTCCAGATGGAATACCGGAGGATGTAATTTTTTCTGGTTATGAAGAGGAATGCAAAAACGGAATTAAATTTAAAGAGATGGAATAGTTGCCACCAGTCAAAATGACCGGTGGTATTTTTGTACTCATTTTTAGGAGAAACAGCAATGAAAAATAAAGCAGTAGCAGTATTAACGGCTATCAGCATATTGATAGCAGGTTTAACTGGATGCCAGACCGCCACGAAAAGTTATGGTGGGAAGACAACGATAAAGCTTGAGCCAAATCAGAAACTGGAAGAAATTACCTGGAAAGATAATTCTTTATGGTACCTTACAAGACCAATGACTAATGAGGATATTGCTGAAACCCATACATTCCAACAGCAGTCAAATTTTGGAGTCTTTGAAGGAACAGTAACCATCATAGAGTCAAAGGAGTAAAGAATTTATGATAACAATCAAAATAACAGATCGCAGCATCCGTATGAACGGTCATGCCTGCCAGAAGAGTCCGGATGGGATTGACCGGGTATGTGCGGCAGTATCAGCGCTAACATGTAATCTGATCAATTCCCTGAAAGATCTGACAGGTGACAGAATCCGAGGAGAAACAGCCAGCGGAATGACTGTGATCGAATGGGAAGATCTGTCAGACGGCGGGAAGCTTCTGATTGATTCATGGTTCCTGGGGATTGCAGTAATTGACCAGGAATACAATTGCATACAATTTGAGTAAATGAGCATCCAGTGAGGCAATGTCATTAAGTTAATTTAAAAATTAAAAAAAGCAGAATGCAAGTAGGTAAAATC
>NZ_JAQEKS010000033.1:0-26069 GCF_027679115.1 Coprococcus sp. TM115-187
TCGCGCTTTTCGGTCATAGCCTTCATGGTCTCTTCATCCGGATCAATGTAGATGGTCCCAGTAAAGCCGTCGATGGCTGCCATATGTCCGTCATATTCTTTTGCAAGCCCTTCTCCCAGACCAATAACGGCCGGGATGTTCATGGTCCTTGCAAGGATTGCCGTATGGGAATTTGCTGATCCGTACATGGTTGCAAATGCAAGCACTTTGGACTTGTCGAGCTGAACAGTCTCACTCGGTACCAGATCATCTGCTGCCACGATCACCGGTTCGTCTGCCACAACACCGCTTTCCCCGGCATCCGAAAGGATACCGAGAAGTCGGTCCGATACATCTTTTACATCGGCCGCACGTCCCTGCATGTAAACATCATCCATAGATGCAAACATCCGGGAGAAGTTATCTCCTGTCGTCGCAACAGCATACTCTGCGTTGACTTCCTGGGTAGTAATAATATTCTTAATCGAATCCACATAATCCAGATCCATCAGCATCATCTGATGTACTTCAAAAATTGCCGCATTGGCTTCTCCTACATCTTCCATTGCCTTGTCATACAACTCACCGAGCTGTGCAATCGCAGTCTCCTGGGCATCCTCAAAACGTGCCACCTCTGCTTCGGTATCCTCTACATGATACCGCCTTACCTGCTTTTCCTGTCTTTTATAGAAAGCAATCTTCCCGATGGCTACGCCACCAAAAACACTTTTACCACTTAGTGTAATCATAATCCTACAGATTCTCCTCTAATACTTTCTGGATTTCCGCGATTGCTTCTTCTTCGTCTTCGCCTTCAGCTGTGATGATAACCTCATTTCCCTTTTTTACGCCAAGACTCATAACTGCCATAATGCTCTTTGCATTGACTTCACGTGTATCTCCTGCTTTTTTGATCTTAATATCTGAAGTTTTTTTCGCAATTGCTTTTACCAGAATTCCTGCCGGTCTTGCGTGGATTCCCTGTGCATCTGTTACTACATACTTAAATTCTTTCATGATTCAACACTCCTGTTCTTTAAAAAATATTTAGAAAATTAATAAGTTACTACTCTGCTTTCAATGGCTTTTTGAGTAATACAATTCCCGCCATTGCTACGACAGCTCCTACAACCAATGCTATCAAAAACATCAATGGATTGTCAATAATTCCGATGACAAAAATTCCTCCATGCGGAGCTCTTGATCCGCATCCAAACATCATGGATAATGCGCCTGCTATTGCAGAACCAACTATACATGGCGGAATGATTCGAAGCGGATCAGATGCTGCAAATGGAATGGCTCCTTCTGTGATAAAAGAAAGTCCCATGATGTAGTTTGTGATACTTGTCTGCTGTTCACTCTTTGTAAAACGGTTTTTAAAAAATGTGGTGGCAAGTGCGATTGCGATCGGTGGAACCATACCTCCGATCATAACAGATGCCATAATATCAAACTGTCCACTTGCGATGGATGCCGTTCCAAATACATATGCCGCTTTGTTGAACGGTCCGCCAAAATCAATGGACATCATACCTGCAAGAACCGCTCCCAGAAGCATCTTGCTGGATTCTCCCATTCCGGAAAGGACATTATTCAGCCAGGTGTTAAATGCTCCAACCGGTGGGTTTACGATAAAGATCATAAATGCTGCCATGATCAGAATCCCAAAGAATGGATACAGAAGAACCGGTTTTGTCCCTTCCAGAGTTTTCGGAAGCTTGTCAAACAATTTCTTCAATCCGATCATCAGGTATCCTGCTGCAAATCCGGCGATCAGTGCACCGAAGAATCCGGATGAAATCCATGCGTCTTCTGCAAGAAATACAGAAGTTCCGGCTTTTGCAAGAAGTCCGCCTACAATACCAGGCATCAATGCCGGTCTGTCACCAATTGCCATTGCAATATAACCGGCAAGGATCGGGAACATCATCCCAAACGCTGTATTTCCAACGGTGTTGAAGAATTTTGCAAGTGGAGTTCCACTACCAAATGCTGCTGTACCTGCATTTGCACCGTCAACCAGGAAAGAAAGTGCGATCAGGATTCCACCGCCGATTACGAATGGAAGCATATGGGATACTCCATTCATCAGGCTCTTATAAATCTTGCGTCCGATGGTATCTCCGTCAGCTGACGCACCACCCTCTTCTGTTGCTCCACCCTTGCTGTGATAAACTGGAGCATTTCCACTCAAGGCACGTTCGATCAGCTCCTGTGCTTTGTTGATTCCGTCAGATACCTTTGTACTGATCAGCGGCTTGCCGTCAAATCTTGCCATTGCGACATCCTTGTCGGCTGCAATGATGATACAGTCACAGGCAGCGATTTCTTCCGGTGTCAGTACGTTCTTGGCACCACCAGATCCGTTTGTTTCTACCTTGATGGTAACTCCCATTTCTTTCGCTTTCTTTTCCAGACCTTCCGCCGCCATGTAAGTATGGGCGATACCGGTCGGGCATGCGGTAACTGCGAGGATCTGATACGGTTTTGCAGATGCATCCGCCGGAGCTTCTGCTTTTTCTTCTGCTTCTTCCGGGAATTTTTCTTTCTCGGCTGCATCAACATAAGCAAGAAATTCATCAACATCCTTTGCATGAAGCAGCTTGTTTCTGAAATCCTCATCCATCAGAAGCATGGACAGACGACTGAGTACTTCCAGATGTACATTGTCCTCTGTATTTGGTGCTGCGATCAGGAAAATAAGGTATGCCGGTTCTCCGTCCAGAGAATCGTAATCTACACCCTCCGGAAGTACCATGGCTGCAAGTCCCGGTGCGCTTACCGCTTCAGTCTTGCCATGCGGGATTGCAATGCCTTCACCAATTCCTGTAGTTCCTTCTTCTTCTCGTTTAAAGACGGTTTCACGATAGGTGTCAATGTCATTGATGTTCCCGCCTTCTGCCATCAGATCGACCATTTCACGGATGACCTGCTCTTTGGAATCTGCCTTGCCATCGAGGCAAATACTTTGCTTTTTGAGTAAGTCTGTAATCTTCATCTTGTCATTCCTCCCATTTGATTTTATATATGGTACACTTCTGCCGGTTCTCCAAGAAGTGCAACAATCTCATCTCTTGTAGCAAGCCACGAACAGAATGCCGAAGCGCTTCCTGCCGCCACACCCAGGCGAAATGCTTTTTCCATATCTTTTGTATTCAGATATCCGGTAATAAATCCTGCCACCATAGAATCACCTGCGCCAACAGAATTGACAACCTTTCCTTTCGGAGGCATGGTCTCATAGACTTTTCCATCCTTTGTCACAAGGATCGCTCCGTCACCTGCCATGGATACCAGTACATGCTGTGCTCCAAGTGCCTGTAACTTCTTCGCATGAATGATGATGTCTTCTTTTCTCTTCAGTTCTACGTTAAACATCTCACCTAACTCATAGTTGTTCGGTTTGATCAGGAACGGATGATATTTCATAACTTTTAAAAGAAGATCCTTGGTTGCATCCACTACAAAACGGATTTCTTTTTCGGAAAGTCTCTCCAGGATTCTCTCATAAATATCTTCCGGCAGAGTATTCGGAATACTTCCTGCAAGGATCAGTACATCGCCTTCTTCCAGCTTATCCAGCTTTTCATATAATGCCTGGATTGCTTCTTCTGTGATAACCGGTCCCTGTCCGTTGATCTCAGTCTCAGTTCCTGCATTGATCTTTACATTGATTCGGCTATTACCTTCTTTTAACGGGATAAAATCTGTCTCACATCCGAACTCTTCCAGCATCTTTTCCAGTACATCTCCGGTAAATCCTGCCTTGAATCCAAGCGCTTTGCTCTTAAGTCCCAGATTGGAAAGGATCACAGATACGTTGTTCCCTTTTCCTCCCGGATAGATATGTTCGCTTGTTGTCCGGTTGATCTCTCCCGGGATCAGCTGATCTGCCTGTACCACATAGTCCAAAGACGGGTTAAATGTCACTGTGTAAATCATTATTTTGCAACCTCCACAATATTTTTATATTTGTTAAATGTAGCATCCTTAAGCTTTGTTGTAATGATGTCCACTGCATCCAGTTCTGAAAATGTTACCGGTGCTACCTGACCGAATTTGGTTGAATCTGCAAGGATGTAAGCCTTTGCGCTTCTTAAGATTGCCATCTCTTTGATCGCAGCCTCCCGGATATCTGGTGTGGTGCATCCACTCTCTATATGAATCCCATTGGTTCCGAAGAATCCTTTTGTGAAATGGTATCTTCCCAGGGTTTTCATTGCTTCCTCTCCGACCAGTGCCAGCGTTGCTTCTTTTAATTCCCCACCGATCAGATAAACTATACAGCCTTTCTGTGTCAGCTTCTTCGCATGCATGATTCCGTTTGTCACATACACAGCGTCCTGCTCTGTCAGGAAATCAATCAGGAAATCCGTGGTCGTTCCGGCATCGATATAGACGAAATCATCTTTTTCAATCAGAGATGATGCATACTTTCCGATCTGCACCTTTTCATCAATGTTCAGATCCTGTCTGACTGCAACAGATTCGTCTCTGGTGTACTGCGCCATATTGACTGCGGTTGCACCACCATGTACCTTGATCAGCTTTCCTTTTTTATGAAGTGTTGTCAGATCTCTTCGTATCGTTGACTCTGACATATCCAGAAGCTCGGTCAGTTCCTGAACAGTGATTGTCTTGTATTCATTCACTAATTTCAGAATTTCACTGAATCTTTCTTCTGCAAGCACTTATCTCACCTCCATTTCGACTGGTTATGACTGATTTATTCAATTGTATTTTATATTTCAGTCATTTTCAATCATTTATTTTCTTTTTCATTCATCTTTAGGTTTAATATATCGCCTTTTTCAGTCAAAGTCAATCATTTTCAGCCATAAATAACTACCAAAAAAATAGGGATGATTTTGTGCATTTTTATGGGTGTGGAATCGGTGGTGCCAGAGTTCCGACTTGTGTTTCATCTCCATTGCACTCAACGGAATTGGAAATAGATATAGTCGGAACGGAACTCTGGCTTCTACGTTACTGGCAAAATGCAGCAAAAGGCTTTGTTTAACCTAACCAAATGCAAATTTATACTTTTCTCTTATATAAAAAAAGCCAAAGCACTTTTTTAAGTTATATTGAACGATAACTCATCTTTAAGTACTTTGACTTTTTATTTAGGCAAAATCAAACAGGGATAACTGATTGGTCTCCGGGAGGTCACCCAGCAAACCCATATCTGCCATCAAGTCAACCAATGTCTTGCTGACTTTTGTTCTCTGACGGAAATCGTCTTTAGAGAGGTATGGTCCGTCTTTAGCGGCAATTTCCATGGCCTCGGCGGCTTTATCGCCCATACCGTCAATGGTGTTGAACGGTGGAAGGAGCTTGTCGCCGACGATCTGGAACTTGGATGCTTTGGATTTGTAGATATCGATCGGTAAAAAATCAAATCCTCTGGCATACATTTCCAGTACATTTTTCATATCTTTTAAGGTATCCTGATCTTTTTTACTGAGCTGATTGAGTTCTGCTCTTCTTTTATATTCTTTCATATGGTAGAGAAGTTTTTCTTTTCCCTGTCCCATCAGTTCGTAAGAGAATGCAGATGCACGGATTCCGAAGTATGCCGCATAATAGGCAAGCGGATAATTGATCTTGCAGTAGGCAATCCGGTATGCCATCATGACATAAGCTGCAGCATGGGCTTTCGGGAACATGTATTTGATCCGCTCACAGGACCAGATATACCATTCCGGCACGTCATGCTCCAGCATATCTTTTTTAAACTGTGACCACTCTTTACATTTTCCTTTTGCGACGGTTCCTTTACGCACACGTTCCATGATTGTGAAGGATTCTTCACTTTCAACACCTTTGTTGATCAGATAAGTCATGATATCATCACGGGTACAGATTGCCGTGGAAATGGTTGCCTTTCCTTCTTCAATCAGGGTCTGTGCATTGTTCAGCCACACATCTGTTCCATGAGACAGACCTGAAATACGGATCAGGTCCGAAAGCGTCTTTGGCTTGGTATCAATTACCATCTGGATAACAAAATCTGTACCAAACTCCGGGACTCCCAGACAACCAAGCGGACATCCGTCAATGTCCTCCGGTGTGATACCGAGCACCTCTGTTCCTGCAAAAAGTCCCATTACACCTGGATCATCCAATGGAATATCAGTCGCTTTAAATACATTATTCACTCCATCGTATTTATTGTCCATCGCATCGGAATTGATCAGCTCTTCCAGCGTTTTGATCATGGTCGGATCATCGTGTCCGAGAATATCCAGTTTCAAAAGGTTGTGGTCGATGGAATGATAATCAAAATGAGTGGTGATAATATCGGTCGTCATATCATTTGCCGGATGCTGGATTGGAGTGAAAGAGTTAATGTCCTCTCCATGCGGAAGAACTACGATTCCCCCCGGATGCTGTCCGGTACTTCGGCGGATTCCGGTACAGCCAGCTACGATACGATCGATCTCGCAGTTTCGCTTACGGTCACCACGCTCCTCATAATAATTCTTCACATATCCATAAGCCGTCTTTTCTGCAAGTGCGGCAATGGTTCCGGCACGGAAGGTCTGACCTTTTCCGAAAATAACCTCCGTATACTTATGCGCTTTACTCTGGTAATCTCCGGAGAAGTTCAGGTCGATATCCGGCTCTTTGTTTCCCTTGAATCCAAGGAAAGTCTCAAATGGAATGTCAAATCCGTCTTTGACCAGCTTCTGTCCACAGACCGGACAGTTCTTATCCGGCATATCGTGTCCACAGCCACCCACATATTTTTTCACTTCTTCCGAATCAAAATCACTATAGTGACAATTGCTACAATAGTAATGTGGAACCAGAGGATTGACCTCCGTAATTCCTGCCATAGTTGCAACGAATGAAGATCCTACCGAACCACGGGATCCTACCAGGTAACCATCCTCGTTGGATTTCCATACCAGCTTCTGCGCAATGATATACATAACCGCAAATCCATTGGAAATGATGGAATTCAGTTCTCTTTCCAGTCGTTCATGTACGATCTCCGGAAGGGGATCCCCGTACATAGAATGGGCTTTATTATAACAGATATCTCGCAGCATCTGGTCGGAATTCTCAATAACCGGAGGACACTTATCCGGGCGGACCGGAGAAATCTTCTCGATCATATCCGCGATCAAATTGGTGTTCCTGATCACAACTTCATACGCTTTTTCCGAACCAAGGTAGGCAAATTCATCCAGCATTTCCTCCGTTGTACGAAGGTATAGTGGTGCCTGTTTATCGGCATCTCCAAATCCTTTTCCTGCCATGATGATCCGGCGGTATACCTCATCTTCCGGATCCATGAAATGTACGTCACAGGTTCCCACGACCGGTTTGTGGAACTGCTCCCCAAGATGCACGATCTTCCGGTTCAGATCCATGATATCTTCCATAGAATTGACCGAAGTTACTTTGTCACTCTCTACCATAAATGCATTGTTTCCAAGCGGCTGGATTTCCAGATAGTCATAAAAATCCACGATCTTCGCGATCGTCTCATCCGGCTTTCCATCCAGAAGTGCACGGTAAAGCTCTCCGGCTTCGCAGGCACTTCCCACGATCAGACCTTCCCGGTGCTCATTTAACACACTTTTCGGGATACGGGGTCTGCGGTTATAGTAAACCAGATGGGATGCTGAAACAAGCTGATACAAATTCACACGACCAATGTCATTTCTTGCAAGAATAATGACATGATAAGTCGGAAGCTTTTTAATAGAATCCGGGTTCAGATCCCCAAATTCATTAACTTTTGCAAGCGTTGTCAGTTCCCGTTCTTTGAGCATCTGCACAAATTTCACAAAGATTTCTGCCGTGCAGCCTGCATCATCAACTGCGCGGTGATGATTCTCCAGGGAAATATTTAAAGCTTTTGCAACGGTATCCAGCTTGAAACGGTTCAGTGCCGGAAGAAGGACACGGGCAAGTGCAACGGTATCTACATAAGTAAAATCAGCCTCAATCTTCTGCCTTTTGCAGTTCTGCTCGATAAATCCCACATCAAAAGAAGCATTATGCGCCACCAGAACCGCATCGCCAATAAATTCTATAAACTGCGGCAAGATCATCTCAATATCCGGCGAATCGATGACCATCTCATCGGTGATGCCGGTAAGTTCCGTGATACGGAACGGGATCGGACGTTTCGGATTGACAAAGGTACTGAACTTATCTGTGATCTTCCCGTCTTCCACTTTTACCGCGCCAATCTCGATGATCCGGTCAGTCACAGCGGAAAAACCGGTTGTCTCGATATCGAATACCACGTAAGTGCCTTCCAGATCCTGTCCCTTTTCGTTCTCTGCGATCTTAGTCAGATCATCTACCAGATATCCTTCCACTCCATAAATAACTTTAAATGGATCATCTTTATCCAGATCCTCGATCACATGATTGGCATCGGTAAACCCCTGCACCACACCATGATCGGTGATCGCAATCGCCGGGTGCCCCCAGTCATGTGCTCGCTTTACCAGATCTTTTGCCTCGGAAACACCATCCATATCGCTCATCTTGGTATGGCAGTGAAGCTCCACGCGTTTTTCCGGATACTTGTCTTTTCTTGTTACACGGAAATCCGAAGTTTTGCGGATTCCGGTTACAGAACCAATGGTCAGCTCTCCATCAAATTTATCAATCGTCGTAACTCCTTTGATTTTCAGAAATACACCTTTTTTAATCTCCGCAAGCAGATCCGGGAGCTGGTCATTGCGGGTAAACATCTTGACCATGATCGTGTCGGTAAAGTCGGTCACGGCAAACATGACGATTGTCTTTTCGTTCCGGATCTCACGGGTATCAAAGCTGATCACCTGTCCCCGGAAAGTAATCTCACCCATCTCTCCGGTAACTGTCTTCAGCTCGATCGGCATATCGTCAAAGTCCCGTCCATAAATTACGTTCGGGTCATCGGAGCGCTTGAGCGGATAATCCCGACGCACAAAGCTTCCCTTGCCACTTTTGAACCCACTGGACTTTCCTGCAAATTCCTGCTTTTTCGGAGTCTCCGGTTTCTTCTGTTCCTGTTTATTCTGCGTACTTGATGCATCTGCTTCTTTAGCGGCATCTTCTGCTTTTTCCGCTTTCTTCTTTGATATGCCTTCCGTTTCTTTTGCTTTCGCCGCCTCTTCCGTAGCATGCTGTGCCTGCAGCTTCTGATTCCTTTCCCTGATCGCATCTACTTCCTGCTGAAGCTGCATCTCATTGAATTTCTTGTATTTGCTCTCTTTCACCTCTTCGTAGTCGATCTCCACATCCACCGGCACATGGAAACGGTTCTCAAAGACATCCTTCAGATAGCTGGTGATCTCGCTGGTCTTTCCCTCTGCAACAATCGTGTCCGCCATAGTCAGACACATAGTACGCTCCCCTTCGAAACGGCACTTTGCCTTCTGGAACATATTTTTCTCCAGCACACTTTTCTGCTCCAGCTCAAAAAGAATACTCTCCTTGTAGGCATGCATCAGGTTCTCCGGCGTATACTGCTCGGAAAGCCGGTATTCCTCGATGATCGTCACCGGAATATTTCCCTGCGAAAACAGCTGTTCCTCAATCTGGTTCTCCACATAACATACCGTTTTCTTCGGGATTAGATGGGTACTGTAAATATAAACCTTGATATGATTTCTGGCTGAAGTGGAGGTGATTTTCGTCACCTCCACCTTTTCAAACAGCATATGGCTGTCGTTATCGATATTCAATGTTGGAAACACATCAAAAAATAGCTTTGTCATCTTCTATTCGCCCCAATGTTCCAGTTCATTACGAAGTGCATCTAAAAGTTCATCCTCTTTTACCTTGCGGATGATCTCTCCTTTTTTGATCAGAAGTCCTTCCCCAATTCCCCCTGCGATTCCAAGATCAGCCTCTCTTGCTTCTCCAGGACCATTTACCACGCATCCCATCACTGCAACCTTGATATCAAGTGGATATTCAGCAACCATCGTCTCTACTTTATTGGCAAGTCCGATCAGATCAATCTTGGTACGTCCACAGGTCGGGCAGGATACAACTTCAATTCCTCCTTTTCTAAGTCCCAGTGCTTTCAGGATCAGTTTTGCACTCTTGATCTCTTCTAATGGATCCCCTGTCAGCGATACACGAATCGTATCTCCGATTCCCTGATAAAGGATGATTCCAAGTCCTACTGAAGATTTAATATTACCTGAAAGCAGCGTCCCGGACTCGGTGATTCCCACATGCAACGGATACGGGCATTTCTTTGCGATCAGCTCATGCGCTTTTACACACATCATGACATCTGAGGACTTAATACTGACCACCAGATTGTCATAGCCCATGTTCTCGATCATGTGTACCTTGTCAAGTGCACTTTCCACGATTCCCTCTGCAGTCACACCACCATATTTTTCCAGAAGGTTCTTCTCCAGCGAACCACTGTTCACCCCGACACGGATCGGAATCTCGTATTCTTTTGCTTTCTCCACAACCGCACGGACTCTGTCCTCACTTCCGATATTCCCCGGATTGATACGGATTTTATCTGCACCGTTTTCAATTGCAGCGATCGCAAGACGATAATCAAAATGTATATCTGCAACCAGTGGAATATGGATCTGTTTCTTAATCTCTTGTAAAGCCTGTGCTGCTTCCATATTCGGAACTGCACAGCGGATAATCTCGCATCCTGCCTTTTCCAGAGCAAGAATCTGTGCAACTGTAGATTCCACGTCCTCTGTCTTTGTATTTGTCATGGACTGGATCGCTACCGGATTGCCTCCGCCGATCTTTCTTCCTCCGATATTTATTACTTTTGTCTCCTTCCTTGTCATCTGCTTTCAACCTCCTGTTCTCACACAAAACCCTCTGCCTGCGGACTTTCGTGCCCACAGAGAGAGGGTTCTCTTTATTTGTCTGCTTTTTCAAAAATCATCTGGTCCCCATAATCCCACTCGGTAAGTGTAAGCTCGGTTCCGTCCACACTGTAATTGAATGTAGTGAGTACAGAATTGATCGCCTGCTCTACTTCCGATGCAGTTACATTATCACCAAGTTCTTTCGCTGTCTCATCCAGCTCTTCCTGCTTCACAGTAAATGTAATCTGCTTTGCCTTGATATCCAGTGTATATCCAAGTTCCACATCCACATCCTTACCATCGATCAGGTTCTTCCAGTCAAGCTCTGCTTCATTATGGTCATCTACTTCCAGTATCATATCACTCTCATCATGCTTCCACTTTCCTTCCAGCGGATTTCCGAAAAATCCCTGGTAAATGAAATATCCAGCCACGATAATGATCAGAACGGTCGTAATTCCTGTCACATAGTTCCACACACGGCTTCTTTTATCTTCATCATTCTTTGCAATAATCATAGAATTAAGCCCTCCACATCATGTCAATCTTATAATTCATTATACGGGTTTTAACTTTCACTGTCAACGGGGACTGCAAAGAAGAAGATTCAATGTGACTGACGCCATAAAAATCTTATATTCAATTACTGAATATGCGGAAATACCGGTTTGAGTGCCGGATAGATCTGACGGAACTCCTGATATCTCTTTTCGTATTTTTCAACCAGTTCTGCTTCCGGTTCTACGGTATCTACAATCTTAACCAGCTTGTCAGCTGCTGCTTCTACGCTTTCGTATTCGCCGCATCCGACTGCTGCAAGGATTGCACCTCCAAGTGCCGGTCCTTCTTCGCTCTCGATGATATCCACTTTCAGGTTCATGATATTGGCGATCATCTTTCTCCAAAGAGGACTCTTTGCTCCACCACCGCAGATCTTGGTACGTTCGATCTTGATTCCAAGGCTTTTTGCAACTTCAAGGGAATCACGGAGTGCAAATACAACTCCTTCCAGTACTGCCTGCATCATATCTGCTCTTGTGGTATCCATCGTCATACCGGTAAAGGTAGCTCTTGCATATGGATCATTGTGCGGTGAACGCTCTCCCATCAGATATGGAAGATAGAACACATGGTTCTCACCTAACTTTGTAATATCTTTCTGCTCTGCCGCAAAATCATCCGTGTGAAGAATCTCTTCTGCCCACCATTTATTGCAGGATGCAGCACTTAACATGCATCCCATCAGATGATAATGACCATCTGCATGTGCAAAAGAATGCAGGGCATTGTTCTTATCTACGCCGAAGTCTGCACTGGAAATAAAGATGGTTCCGGATGTTCCAAGGGAAATGTTACATCTTCCGTCACCAACTGTTCCTGTTCCGACAGCTGCCGCTGCATTATCGCCTGCTCCTGCAATAATTTTTACATTTTCAGAAAGTCCGAGTTCTGCTGCTACTTCCGGCTTCAGACTTCCTACGACTTCGTAACTTTCATAAAGTTTCGGAAGCTGTTCTTCTGTTACGCCGCAGATGTCCATCATTTCTTTGGACCAGCATTTGTGTTCTACATCCATCAGAAGCATGCCGGATGCATCCGAATAATCAGAGCAGAAGCTTCCTGACAGGCAGTATGCCAGATAATCTTTTGGAAGCATAATCTTTGTGATCTTTGCAAAATTCTCCGGCTCATTTTTCTTTACCCACAGGATCTTTGGTGCGGTAAATCCAGTAAATGCAATGTTTGCTGTGTATTTAGAAAGCGTTTCTTTTCCGATCTCGTTATTCAGATAATCCGTCTCTTCTGTGGTACGTCCATCGTTCCAGAGAATTGCCGGGCGGATGACCTGGTCGTCTTTATCCAGAATGACCAGTCCGTGCATCTGTCCACCAAAGCTGATTCCTGCAACCTGGCTCTTATCACACTCAGAAGTCAGTTCTTTGATGCCTTCTACGGACTGGGTAAACCAGTCTTCCGGATGCTGTTCTGACCAGCCCGGATGTGGAAAGTATAATGGGTATTCTTTTGAAACAATTTTTTTGATGTCGCCTTTTTCATCCATTAACAGAAGTTTTACTGCGGATGTTCCAAGGTCTACGCCTATATAGAGCATGATGTACCTCCTTGTTAGGGTTTTTGTATCAACCTGACGGATTCGAGGGATTGTGACCAGATTATAGAAAATAAATATTGCATCTTCCAATCGGCAAAGCATTCCGATGAGCCTCTTAGGGCGGAAATTGTGTCAGCAACAGCTTCCACAATTTCTGAGTCTCATCTTCATTGCCTCAAATGGAATCTGCCATATTTATTTTCTATAATCTGGTCCTCAAGACATTGAACCGCCTGCTTGAAACATAAATCCTGTTTTTAATTCGTGTTTCTTTGTACTATAAAGGGGCGGGTTCATTCAGCCGCCCCTTATATGATTGTGTATAGTTTTAATTAGCCCCAAGGATTTTCTGTTGGGTAACGTACACCTTTTGGCTGGTTGTAGCCGATTTCGTCTACCGGTACTCCGATGTATTTGAATACTTCGTAAAGTGCTTTTCCGTAATGTCCGAATGCTACGGCTCCGTGATGCGGGAAGTTCTTTTCGATCAGTACATGACGATAGAATCTGCCCATTTCCGGAATTGCGAAGATTCCGATTGATCCGAAGGAACGTGTTGCTACCGGAAGGACTTCACCGTGTGCAATGTAAGCTCTCAGTACATTGTCTGATGTGCTCTGCAGACGGAAGAATGTGATATCTCCAGGTTTGATATCTCCTTCAAGTGTTCCTTGTGTTACTTCGATCGGAAGAGATCTTGCCATGATCATCTGGTATTTCATCTCGCAGAATGAAAGTTTGGATGATGCAGTATTTCCACAGTGGAATCCCATGAATGTATCTTTCAGTGTGTAATCGAATTTGCCCTTAATGTCTTCTTCATAAAGGTCGGCCGGTACAGAGTTGTTAATATCAAGGAGTGTTACAGTGTCTTCACTTACAACTGTTCCGATGAATTCGCTGAGTGCTCCATAGATATCTACTTCGCAAGATACCGGAATTCCCTGTGCTGTCAGACGGCTGTTGACATAGCATGGTACAAATCCGAACTGTGTCTGGAATGCAGGCCAGCATTTTCCGGCGATTGCAACATATTTGCGGTATCCTCTGTGTTCTTCTACCCAGTCTTTAAGTGTCAGTTCATACTGAGCAAGTTTTGAAAGGATTTCCGGTTTCTTGTTACCGGCTCCAAGTTCTTCTTCCATCTCTTTTACAATTGCCGGAATTCTTTCATCTCCGGCATGTTTGTTAAATGCTTCAAACAGGTCAAGTTCTGAGTTTTCTTCAATCTCTACGCCGATATTGTAAAGTTGTTTGATCGGTGCATTACATGCAAGGAAATTCAGTGGTCTTGGTCCAAAGCTGATAATCTTCAAATTGTTAAGTCCGATGACTGCTCTTGCGATCGGTTCAAATTCATGGATCATATCTGCGCATTCTTCTGCTGTTCCAACCGGATATTCCGGAATGTATGCTTTGACATTACGAAGCTTTAAGTTGTAGCTTGCATTTAACATACCGCAGTATGCATCTCCACGTCCCTGGATCAGGTTATTGCCGCTCTCTTCTGCTGCTGCAACGAACATCTTTGGTCCATCGAAGTGTTTTGCAAGAAGCGTCTCTGAGATCTCCGGTCCGAAGTTTCCAAGATATACAACCAGTGCATTACATCCGGCTTTCTTAATATTTTCCAGAGCCTGTACCATATGGATTTCGCTTTCCACGATACAGATCGGACATTCGTAAATATGTTCTTCTCCGTATTTTTCTTTGTAAGCTTTCATAAGTGCTTCTCTTCTTGATACAGAAAGGCTTTCCGGGAAGCAGTCACGGCTTACTGCAACAACTCCGATTTTCAGTTCTGGCATGTTATTCATTGTTTTTTCCTCCTAAAATATGAATCTGTCTGTTCTATTTTGCGATGTCGATATTCTCACCTTTAAGTCCGCACACAGCGCCTTCGATTCCTGCTTCTTCATGTGCGATCAGCCATTTGTTCTTTGCGGTAAGAAGCTTGTCATCAAATGATTTGGTATGGCAGGTCATCAGATCTGTATTGGTTCCTTTTGGAAGAACTACTACTGCCTTAAATCCATTTCCATCTACTCCGCAAGGTGCATAGTGAAGGGTTGTTCCGTACACTTCGATTCCAATTCCTGCCGGGACAAGGAATGCTTCTACTTTTGATGTGTCATATGTAAAATCCGGTTCGATATCCTGCTCTGCCCCCAGAAGCAGAATGATATCTGTCACTGCGACATTCACTTCTGAACTTCTGTGATATTCCAGTGCGTTCAGTTTGCTGTTATGTCCGTTGCAGTATCCGATCTGGATTGGAAGTTCTCCGTAAACTCTCATCTTCAAATCGATTGCAACATCCGTTGCTTCCAGTTCTTCAATAGATGGTTCGTAGATGACATCCTCCGGAAGAGGGGTGTGTTCCATTGCCTTGATCAGCTTTGAAAAATCATACCCATCGATCACACGTCCGTATCTGCTGAATTCTGGATCTGTTACTTTTTTGATTTTCATTTCTTCCACCTTCTTTCTGTCTTATATTCTAACAGGCTAAGCCGGTATCTGCTACCGAAAACTTAGCCTGTTAACTGCACTTTCTTGTCCTTACGTTATTTTTTATTATTTAGAACGTTTTTTAGATTCTACATCGAAGATAACGGCTGCAAGAAGTCCCATGTTTGCATAAGCAATAAAGTACACTTTATTAGTATTGATACCTGAAAGCTGAGCAGCCTTCTCATTTCCACCGATTGCGTATAAATGACGTCCTACGGTTGTCTTTGATGTCAGGTATCCATAGATCAAAACGATCACTGCTACCTAGATCAGGATCTGGTCTCCTTTCCCGGCATCTCTTTTTACTTTTTCATGATATACCATCTCAATACCGATCAGGACCAGAAGTGCGGCAAGAGCCACAACTCCTATTCCTATCAGTTTCTTCCAGTTTTCTTTATAACTTTTCATCTTCCGATTCCTGCTTTCTCATTTTACGGAAATCACTTGGTCTTACTCCATATTTTTTCCGGAATGCTTTGGCAAATGCTCTTCCGTCCGCAAATCCACTATGTTCTGCAATTTCCTCAACCATCGTATCACTGCTTATCAGTTCCCGGTAGGCATATTCCAGACGGATTCCCTGAATATATTCTTTATAGTTGATTTCTGCATATTTGCGAAACATCCGTGACAGATAGGTCGGCGAATACCCGAAGATCTGTGCCAGCCCTTCCAGCGAGAGATCTTTCTGATAATTATCCTTGATATAATTCGTGATCGTAGAAAGCCGGTTCCTGTTCTTGTGATCCCGCACGATCTCCGCACTGACATCAACCTTCCTGTATTTTGTCACCATCAGATAGACCAGCATATAAAAATAACTCTGTACCTTTAATTCATACCCTGTTTTCTTCTTCTGATACGTCACATACATCTTTTCAACCAGTTCAACCAGTTGTTCATCCTGTACGCGTTCGCTGTGGGTAAAACAGATAAACTGCTCATCCGTATAATACCGTTCAAATGTCTGAAGTGGCATCTGCAGTACGATCGTCTTATTCGGAAACGGTGCCGAAATCGAATGCAGCTCATTAGAATTCACAATCACAAATGATTTTTCATCTAAATGGATATCTTCTTCATTGATATAAAAATCCAGCTTTCCTTCCAGTACAACAAACATCTCGATCGACCGGTGCCAGTGCTTTTCCCTGACATAATTTCCGTCTTTTCCTTCAAATAAAAACATCCGGAATGGCAGATCTTCATTCGGCAGAACCAGTTCATGTGAAAATTCCATCTAATTCATCCTCTTCTCTGTACATTCTCTGAGCAGTTTCATAGCATCCTCATACTTTTCAGCAGAAACACCTGCACAGGTGAGTAACATCCTGTTCTTCTCCACTTCAAGAAATGTCATTCCTTTCTTTTTTGCTTTTTCTGCAATCTTTTCTGCAGCGCAGTCCTCCGCAAAGGTCAACTGTACCATAAATCCTGCAGCACCAACCTGTACATCCACATCTTTTCCTAAAATCTTTTTTGCACTGTCCGCAAGCTTTTCCGCCTTTGCCAGATGGATCTTCCTGGATTTACGGACCTGACTCGCCAGATGTCCGTCACGGATAAACTGTGTCAGTGCGATCTGCTCGGCCTTGGATGCAGTCTGATTGTAATTATTTTTTCTTTTTTCGTAAGTTTCCATCAGTTCCGGCGGCAGTATCATATAACTGATCCTAATAGACGGAAGCAGCATTTTGGAAAATGTTCCCAGATAAATGACATTTCTTCCTCCCGAAAGTCCCTGCAGGGACGGAACCGGTTTCTGAAAATATTTGAACTCACTGTTATAGTCATCTTCAATGATCAGAAAATGCTCTTTTTCGGCGCGTCCGACCAGTTCCAGTCTTTCCTGGATCGGCATCACCCCACCAAATCTTGTCATCTGTGATGGTGACACGTAATACATTCCAATCTCTTCTTCCGCACTTCCTGCAATCCGGTAGTTATGATCTTCAAAAACCGTCATTCCCTGTACAAACTCACTGTCCCTGAAAAATACGGTTCTCTTTTTATGATTCAGTGGGCACAGAATATGCAGAAGACTCTGTATACCGGCACCGATCACGATCTGATCCGGGCTGCAGATCACACTTCTGGTCTTCTGAATATATTCAGACAGTACTTCCCTGAATTCCTGTTCCCCCTGCGGTTCTCCATAAGAAAGCAGTCTCTCATCCTGACGCATTGCGCTCTTCATATATCTCCGCCATAATTCAAACCGGAAACTCTCTTTATCTACATTTGATGTTGCAAAATCATAGACAACCGGATTCTCCTGCTTCCTTACATGCCGGCTTGCAATCTTTCTGCCCTCTTCCTGCTTCTCGGCAATATCCGTCACATAATATCCACTCTGCGGTCTGGACACAATATAACCTTCTGCTGCCAGAAGCATATACGCATTCTCCATTGTCGTCCGGCTCATCTGCAGCTCGTTTGCACCTTTACGGATCGATGGAAGCTTTGTCTCTGACTTCATCTGCCCGGATAGAATCAGATTCCTGTAATAATGATACACTCTCAGATACCGGCAGTGTTCCTCATTCTGTAATTCCACTCTCATAACTGACCTCTAAAAAATATTTCTTTTTGTATATTTTACAAATGACACTTTTATTTTATTCTATATAAAACACATAAGAAATGCAAGAATTTTTCACTTTGTATTTCGGAAAGGATACTTCAATGATAAAACGAGTCGCTGTTATCAATGATCTGTCCGGTCTTGGTAAATGCTCTCTGACAGCTGCGATCCCGGTTCTTTCCGTCATGGGTGTGCAGGCCTGTCCTCTGCCAACGGCAGTTTTAACCAATCAGACCGGCTACGACAGCTATTACTGTACGGACTTTACCGACAAGATCGATCATTACACAGAAGAATGGCAAAAACGTGGTCTTACCCTGGATGCGATCAGTACCGGATATCTCGGCAGCGCAGATCAGGCGGAAAAAATCCTGAATTTCTGTGAGAAGTTCAGAACCCCTTCCACTCTGCTCTTTGTCGATCCGGTCATGGGAGATTCCGGTGTCAAATATGACATTTTCACTCCCAGACTCCAACAGCAGATGCAGAAGCTTGTATCCCATGCCGATGTGATCACGCCAAATCTTACCGAGCTGTGTCTTTTAACACACTCTGATTTTGCAGGGCTTACCAAGTATAAGGACGAACCGGATTATCTGGACCGGATTGCCCGGATTGCCGCTCCTTTGAAAGAAACGCAGATCCAGACGATCATCGTCACCGGTATTCTTTATCAGGCTCCTTCTGATGATACCGTAAAATATTACAATCTGGTTCTCGAGAACGACCAGATAAGCGCCATTTCCTCTGGAATTCACGGAGGAAGCTATTCTGGCACCGGTGACCTGCTCTCCGCTGTCGTATGTGCCTCGATGGTACAGGGAAAAAGTGCAGCTGCAGGCGTGGAAAAAGCATGCCGGTTTATCGAAAGATCTCTGATTGACACCGTTGCCGACCAGATTCCGCGCAATGATGGAATCAATTTTGAATCCCATCTTTCTATGCTGCTTGACTGACATTTACAAAATAAAACCCAAGGAGGTAACTATCATGTCATCTACAACCATTAACAATCCAGAACCATCTGCAAATGCACTTTCTCATCAGAAAGTCTCCAGACTGACTTCAACAGCTCTTTTTGCAGCACTGATCTGTGTGACAACTGCTTATATTTTCCATATTCCATTTGGTGTAAATGGCGGATATATACACATCGGAGATTCTCTGATCTATCTTGCCGCTGCATTTCTCCCAACACCATATGCCATGTTTGCTGGTGCAATCGGCGGTGCCATGGCAGATATCCTGACTGCTCCGATATATGCACCTGCAACCTTCATCATCAAGATGCTGATCTCTCTTCCGATCACATGTAAAAAGGACAAGATTGTGAATGTACACAACTGTGTCGGCGTTGTTGTTGCCGCTGTAATTTCCTTTATCGGATATTATATCACAGATGTGATTCTGTTCGGAACCTGGGGTGCACTGATTCCTTCGATTGTAGGAACCCTTGCCCAGTCAGGCGGAAGTGCTGTGATCTTTATCATTCTTGGTTCCACTCTTGACAAAGCCGGTTTCAAGAGTACAATGAAAAACAAATTTGGAATTTAGCCAAATATTTAATTATACACAAATGACAGGTGGTTCTTGAATATCCGCCTGACTTTCAAAGAGGAGATTTTATTATAATGTCAGATATTATTTACACATTTAAAAACAATGCATATTTTAACATCACCAACCGCTGCACTTGCAAATGTATTTTCTGCATCCGTAACGAGCATGAAGCCATCGGAGAAGCAACAGAACTTTGGCACGACCACAATCCTTCTTTCGAAGAGATCAAGGCAGCTATTGATGCTTTTGATTTTACAAATTATCCGGAAGCCGTCTTCTGCGGCTACGGGGAACCGACCTGTGCCTACGATAATCTGATTGCTGCTGCAAAATACATGAAAGAAAAACATTCGGAAGTTCTCCTTCGCGTCAATACCAACGGACTTGGCGAACTCTTCAATAAAAAGCCGATCGCAGAAGAAATGGCAAAATATATCGATGCCGTATCGATCAGCCTGAATGCGCCAACTGCAGAGCGTTACCAGGAAGTTACACAGCCTTGTTTTGAAAATGCGTTCCCAGATATGCTTGCATTTGCCGAGAAAGCGAAGAAACTGTTCTCATCTGTGCAGTTCAGTGTGGTAAGCATCATTTCACAGGAAGAAATCGATGCGTCCCAGAAACTCGCAGACGAGATGGGGATTCCGTTGAAAGTTCGAATTTATTCGTAAGTTCATTCTCTTTTCTACTATAATTAACAAAGGGACGGCTGCCATACTTTGCGCTGTGCTGGCAGAAGGACCAAAAGAAACCGGACTAATTCCATTATGCAAACCATTCCGATGAGCCTCTTAAGGCGAAAATCGTGTTCAGCAAAGGCTTCCACGATTTTTGAGTCTCATCTCCATTGCATAATAAGTGAATTAATCCGGTTTCTTTTGGTCCTTCTGCCCTTCTAGTGTATTCCCGTCCTAAGAGGCTCATCGGAATGGTTAGCGCAACTTGAATCCGAACGATTCCTTTTGTGGCTGGTGCTCACTCAACCTCTATCATTCGCCAAACAAAAATGACCATATACTTTCGTATACAGCCATTCTGTGTTCTCTCAAAGAGAAAGCTTTCACTTTTTATCCAAAGATTCCTCCGATCACAACGTAAGACAGGATATACATGATCACCGATGCCATGCATACGCCGACTACGATTGCTCCGAAAGCTTTTTTCCAGTCGATGCCAAGGAGGGATGCGACAAGAGCTCCGGTCCAGGCTCCGGTTCCCGGAAGCGGGATTCCTACAAAGAGTACCAGCCCCCAGAATTCATATCTGCTGATCCGATCACTTTTGCTCATCGCTTTTTTCTCCAGCTTTTCTACAAGCGGACGGAAAAGGCGCGTCTTGCGCAGCCATGCAAAAATCGGACGGATCAGAAGCAGGATAAACGGAATTGGGATCAGGTTCCCCACCAGACAGATTGGGATTGCACGCCAGGTCGGGATATTTAAAAACGCCGGACCTGCCGCAAGGATTCCTCCCCTGAGCTCCAGAATCGGAATCATTGAAATAATAAAGATAATCAGTTCTTTGGCAGCCTTGCCACCCAGATGGGTTACAAACCACTGTACTAAAGTTTCAGTCATACAAATCTCCTATTTTTTACTTATTAAATCGGTGTTCGACGTGTCAATAAGCATAAATTGCTTATTTGTGTAAGCACAAACGCAATTTATGTTTTTAACACTTACATCATATATTCACGGAGGAAGGCAAAGAGTGCTTCCATCTCTTCTCTCGTACCAATCGTCACACGCAGATATTGCTCAATCCGCTCGCTTCCCCAGAAACGCACATAGATTCCTTTTGCTTTCATTGCTTCAAAGAGTTCTTTTGCATCGTATTCCGGATGTGATACAAAGATGAAGTTTGCGCTTGGTTTTGGAAATACAAAGCCGAGCTTTTTGAATTCTTCTTCTGCCCAGTCTCTTGTCTCCACAATTTTACGTGTTGTCTCAGCAAAATATTCTTTATCTTTTACCGCTTCTGCTCCGTATACCAGAGAAGTTTTGTTCATAGTATAAGAATTGAACGAATATTTTGCATCGTTTAAATACTTGATCAGGAGCGGACTTGCGATTGCATATCCAATACGCATTCCAGCCATCGATCTTGCCTTTGAAAATGTCTGCGTAATGATCAGGTTGTCATATTTGTCCAGAAGCGAAAGTGCTGACTCTCCTGCGAAATCAATATATGCCTCATCCACAATCACAATAACATCCTGGTTGTGTCTGATGATATCTTCCACAAATTCCAGATCTTCATAGATGGATGTCGGTGCATTTGGATTCGGGAAAATCACACCACCATTTTCCGGATAATAATCTTCTTTTATGATATGGAAGTTTTCATCTACCTTCTTGCATTCGTATGGAATCCGGTAAAGATCCGCCCATACTTTGTAGAAGGAATATGTAATATCCGGAAAGAAAACCGGTTTTTCCGAGTTAAAGAAGGTAAGGAAACACATAGAGAGAACATCGTCAGATCCCACTCCCACAAAAACCTGATCTTTTCCAACATGATAAAAGTCCGCCAGTGCACTGACCAGTGCATCAGATGTCGGATCCGGATACAGCCTTAAACTGTCCACATGACCCTCCAGCTTTTTCATTGCCGCAAGAACTCCCGGTGCAGGTGGGTACGGATTCTCATTGGTATTCAGTTTGATCACTTTTTTCTGTGGCTGTTCACCCGGAACATAAGGTTCTACTTTTCGGATATTTTTCTCAAATTCTCTCATCTTGCTTTCTCACCTTTCTGTCACATCTTTTGCTTTTGTCTTATCCTAGCTGATATTCTTTTGCAAGCTCTTTGAATTTCGGCAGTGCATTTACGATTGTCTCATAAGCTACACAATATGCAATTCTGACATATCCTGCACATCCAAAAGAACTTCCCGGTACCAGAAGCAGATTATATTTTTTTGCTTCCTGACAAAATGTCTTTTCATCCTTGATCGGAGTCTTCATGAACAGGTAAAATGCACCCTGCGGTTTGACACATTCAAATCCACATTCTATGAGTCCCTGGTAAAGAGTCTCCCTGTTTCTGTTATAGTATGAAATATCGGTTTTCTCATGCAGACATCTTGCAACTACCTTCTGCTGCAGGGTTGGCGCATTGACAAATCCAAGAATACGGTTTGCAACATTTGCTGCTGCAATGAGTGTCTCTGAATCTTTTACATCATCCGGAATCACCAGATATCCGATTCGCTCTCCCGGCAGGGAAAGAGATTTACTATAAGAATATCCTACGATCGTATTGGCATAATACCTGGTCAGATACGGTACATCCACACCATCATAAGCAAGTTCACGGTATGGCTCATCAGAGATAAGATAAATCTCTGTTCCGTATTCGTTCTGCTTCTTCTCCATGATCTCTGCCATCTTCCTGATCGTCTCTTCGGAATAGACAACACCGGTCGGATTATTCGGTGTATTAACGATCACTGCTTTTGTCTTCGGTGTGATCTTTGCCTCAAATTCATCCAGCTTTGGCTGAAAATCTACGGTATTCGGTGAGATTTCAACCAGAACACCGTCAAAATTATTGACATAACTTCTGTACTCTCCAAAGTACGGTGCAAATGTGATCACTTCATCTCCCGGATTTAACAGTGCTTTTAAAATAACATTCAGTCCGCCTGCTGCGCCAACTGTCATCGTAATATTTTTTGCTGCAAATGCAGTACCAAACCGCTCATTCAGAGATTCAGCTACAGCCTGGCGAACATCTTCATATCCCGCATTGCTGTTAGTATATCCATGAAGCACCAGTTCATCTTCTTCATCCAAAATATCAAGAATCGCCTGCTTTACGGCTTTCGGTGCCGGTACATTTGGATTACCGAGACTGAAATCAAATACATTTTCCGGTCCGTAAATTTTTGCAAGACGATTTCCCTCTTCAAACATGGCGCGAATCGCCGAGCTGTTTGCCACCATATTTTCCATCTTCTTAGATATCATCTTTTGCACACTCCTTTTCGCTGTCTTCTTTTAATGTCACAACACCTTTTTCTACCATAAATACCGGTTTGTAGGAAAGCTTGGCCTTTCTTAATCCTTCTTCTCCAACATCATCTTCCCGGTTGGTATATTTGTATTTTCCGGCAATTTCATGCTCTACGAACTGCTGGTTGATCATGGTATATGCACCTTCAATATCCGCATAAGCTTTTTCGATATGAACCACAAAGGTATCGTCATTTACCGCTTCTCCAATCGTAAATGCAACAATCTCATCACCAACTCTGAGCAGACCTCCGATCAGGTTCAGTTCTTTGTAAAGACGCAGTGAATTGAGTGTTACACACATCTCGGAATTCTTCTCTTCATCATCTTCACAGCCATTCAGATTCCGCCATTTCAGTGCCATCTGAAAACACTCTTCCAGATTATCCTCTGTAATCGTTTCGTAACTCCAGTTATCTCCGTGAAGTGCTTTAAATTTATTGACGTGATTCCGCTTGCCGTGCAGCTTTTTGCCGGAAAGTGTTGCAAGTTTCTCACTTTCATAGACATAATCCGCCTCATCTCTGTGATAGGTGATGTCGAATTTACCCGGGAACCATGTTTCCAACTTGGCGAAATTCTCTTTTGTCACCCCATACAGACAGAATGGAACGCCTTTTTCTTTCTCCCATTCCAGAATATCTTCGATGGCGGCTTTTACGTCCTCATCTTCACCTGCCGGAAATGCATAGCCATATCCTGCACTATTGTCCCGGAACAGGAGAACATCGTTATATTGTGCAAATTCTACTTCGTAAAACCTTGCCCACAGATATACATTTGCAAAAGTACGGTCGCAGCTTCTGCTTGGGTACTTTTTGAAATAGGAATCGATGAGATCCTGGTCTGTCAGTTCTGGTCTTTTAAATTTTGCTTCTGCCATAAAAAATCCTTCCATATTCCGCTTTCTTGCGGTACTGTCTGTTAGTATACCACATTTTGAGTGGATTTTTGCGGTTTTCTTGTATTTTTTCGTGTTACTTGTAAAGTTAGTGGGCCAAGACTGCAAAATAGAACGTTCCAATTCCACTCGGCAAACCATTCCGATAAGCCTCTGAGAGCGAAAACTGTGTCAGCAATGGCTTCCACAATTTTTGAGTCTTATCTTCATTGCCTCGAATGGAATTGGAACGTTCTATTTTGCAGTCTTGGCAGATCTACTTTACTGGTTGTGACTGTTGCCTCAGTACGAAGTTTTTTGCCAAACAGGTAACCGCAAAAACGGCTTTATTTGTTCCGGTATGATTTTCTTCGACAGACATAAAAAGCGCAAAACGGCTTTGTTGATTCAGTTGATCCACTACTGTTTTCTGAAATAAAAACTATTTCAGTCTATAGATGAATACTGGGAGTGGGGGATCGTTTTTGCGGTTGTAGTAAGCGTTTACGATTACGAGCCATTTTTTGGAGTCTAATTCTTTGACATAATTCAAAATGGCTTCTTTTTCTTCGTAGCCGGTGTCGCCGCCGCTGTAGATGCAGAGGTTTATGATGCCACCTTTTTTGAGCAGGTTAAGGGCTGACTCGATGGCGGCGAGGCTTGTTGATGGATGGGTTGCGATTTTGTGGTCACTGCCGGGGAGGTAGCCGAAGTTGAAGGTGATGGCTTTGACTTCTTCTTTTACATAGGTCTGCATTTTCTCGTGACCATCGTGGATCAGCTTGGCTCTTGTCGACAGATTCGCTCTTTCGAGGCGTTCTCTAGTGTGAGAAATCGCCATCTCTTGCACATCAAAAGCATAGACATTTCCGGTCTCTCCGACTTTCTGGCACAAAAACTCCGTGTCACCGCCGTTTCCGGCGGTGGCATCAATGCAGATATCCCCTTCTTCTATATACTCTTCTAAAATGTGATGGCAATATTCTGTGATCTGAAAATTCATTTTCTATCACTCCTTATCTGTCTTTTCCATAGAAATCGAGCATTTCCCGTACTTCTTTTTCGTTATCCAACGGGTTTCTGATGATCTTATACTCTTTCCCTTCCCATGGGATGGTGATCTTACTATTTTTCACTGTCATCTGATCGATGGCTGTCCGTGGCAGCTGTACGAGTTCATTGCCATTCTTGTCATAAAACGCCATGCCATTGTCCCAGTAAATGATGACACGCATCTTTTTCATTCCATAACTGCGCGTAACCAGGCACACCACTGCGATCACGATAAACCAGATACTGTAGGTCAGCCCTCCGGCAATTCCACTTCCTGCCGCACACAGAATACAGAAGATTGCAAATGGAAGCATCAGATATTTGACGGTCATCCCGCTGTAATACCCGGATACCAGACAGTGAAAACTTCCCTTCCATTCGTTTCCAAGCTTTGCAGCTTCCTGCTGTGTCTTCTTCTGGATTGCCTGGTTCACTGCCTGCATGATGGCATTCCGGACCAGACGCTGTACAATATGTCCCATCTTTTGTACCGTTACTGAAAACTTATAAAAAGTTACAAACTTCTATGTTTCATTCCTACTTCAAC
>NZ_JAQEKS010000034.1:0-24365 GCF_027679115.1 Coprococcus sp. TM115-187
TTGCCATGCCTCGCAAATCCGCATAAATACTGAATGTGTGGAGTTTTGCTCATGGCTATGGAAACATGGAAAGGAGGTGAGAAATAATGAATTTCGGACAGAACTTATACAACTGGTTTTTATCCAATGCACAGTCACTTGTGCTTATGGCAATCGCTGTTATCGGGGTGTATCTCGGTTTCAAGCGTGAGTTTTCCAAACTTATTGGCTTTCTGGTGATTGCCTTAATCGCTGTCGGTCTGGTATTCAATGCCGCTGGCGTGAAAGACGTACTGTTACAGTTATTCAATAAGATTATCGGGGCGTAATCATATTGTTATATCCTCCGCAAGATGTTATAATTTGTTGTAATTTAATGAATTGCGGAGGAATGATTATGAAAGATTTTATTGATTTCTTAAAATTACCGCCTAATATTCTAGGAGCTTTGTCTATTGCAAGCGGAGCATTATTACTATTGCCAGACCAGTTGGCTAAAAGGCTATATATGACAGAGTTTCGTGATAAATATGGATTTACAATAGGTATTATTTTTGTTGTTTCAACTGCTATACTAATAGTTCTTATAGTTAGTAAAATATATCATTACTTTTATGATAAGCATTCATCAAAAAAATTGGTTGAAGCACAAACAAAATATCTTAAAAGAATGACACCAGAACAAGTTATTGTGATTCGGGAGTTTATCAATGAACCAACACATACATTGCCACTTCCTTATAATAATGGATTGGTAATTGAGTTACAACACCTGCAAATTATTACACCAGCAGGACAAACTCATTTGGTAGATATGTTAGACCCTCAAATTCAATTCTTTTTGCAACCGTGGGTTATTCAGAGAATTAACAATGATGATGAATTAAGGCAAAAATTTTATTAAAATGAATTAGCAGTAAATCATAATAGGTTTGCTGCTTTTTTTATACAAAATTTTTAGATTGGAGGACAACATGAAAACAGATATTTTTGAGGATATGAAAGATTATATCGGCTGTAATGATGTTTCCGACCTGCCTTACCGCAAGCGTGAGGTATGGGAAGAAATCAAACGACAGATACCTCTTCAATATCCTAAAGAACAGTTAGAAAAGTTTTCTCATTATGTGTTTGGTGTAGATTATGCTGTTATAATGGGAATACTGGATATGATGAAAGGAAGTGACAGACCATGCAGGAAATGCGAGTTTACTTGTTAAATAATACAAAACCGTATCGTGAGGGTGACGAAGAATATTCTGGTGCTTGGTTCAACTGCCCTGTGGACTTTGAGGAAATCCGAGAAAAAATCGGTGTGGAACATGAAGAACAGATTGAGATTGCCGACTATGAGTTGCCCTTTGACTTACACAGCGATACGCAGCTCTGGGAAATCAATGCCAACTGCCGCATGGTTCTTGAATTGGAGGGTACGCCTGTCGGCAATGAAATGAAAGCCATTCAGCAGAAATGGTTTTCCAGCTTTGATGAATTTATCGACCATAAAGACGAGATACACTACTATGATGTGGGCGACGGCGCGACTTTGGCAGAATACCTTATCTGTGAGGAAAACGTATTCGGTGAGATTCCACACGAACTGCAAAAGCATATCGACTATCACTCTTATGGGAATGAGCTGGAAATGGACGACAGATACTTATTTACTACAAGCGGCGTGTTCCGCTATCAGTAAAGGGGTGATGTGGTATCGAAGAAATGCGAATCTATATCGCCAATCTTGGGAAATACAATGAGGGTGAGCTTGTGGGTGCGTGGTTCACGCCGCCCGTTGATTATGACGAGATGGCAGAACGTATCGGCTTGAATGACGAATACGAGGAATACGCTATCCATGATTACGAGCTGCCCTTTGAGATTGACGAGTACACGCCCATTGAGGAAGTCAACCGCCTTTGTGAAATGGTGGAGGACTTACCAGAGGATATACAGGACGAGTTATCGGAACTTCTCTGCTGTTTCAGCAGCTTGGAGGAATTGTGCGAACACGCAGACGATATTATTCATTATCCCGATTGTAGTGATATGACAGACGTTGCCTATTACTTCATAGATGAATGTCAAAGTCTGGGTGAGATACCAGACAGGATAAGAAGCTACATAGACTATGAAGCCTACGGGCGTGACCTTGACTTGGAGGGGCGTTTTGTCGTCACCAATCATGGGGTGTTTGAATGTCCATAACAACTGAATATTTTATCATCAGCCAGTGAAATGACACTGGTATTTTTTATGCAGCAGTTTGTGAAATACAGGCTGCTGTTTCCATTTTAGAAAAGAAAGGAGCTGTGAAAATTGAAGAAAATCAAAAGCTATACAAGCATATGGAGCGTGGAAAAAGTCATTTATGCAATCAACGACTTTCAGCTCCCGTTCCCTGTCACGTTCAGTCAGATGGCTTGGTTTGTGGTATCGCTGTTCGTGGTGATTCTCTTTGGGGAGCTGCCGCCCTTTAACATGATTGACGGGGCATTTCTCAAATACTTTGGAATCCCCGTCGCTTTTACTTGGTTCGTATCGCAAAAGACCTTTGACGGGAAAAAGCCATTTGGATTTTTAAAATCCTGTGTGAGTTTTTTACTCCGACCAAAAGTGACCTATGCAGGAAAAGCCATTAAGCTGAAACATGAAAAATTCAATCCCGTTATTACAGCAGTTAGGAGTGTGATGTATGTTCCCGATTAAATATATTGAAAACAATCTGGTGTTCAACCATGACGGTGAGTGTTTCGCTTACTATGAGCTGACACCTTACAATTATTCGTTCCTGTCACCAGATGAAAAGTACATGGTGCATGACAACTTCCGCCAGCTTATCGCCCAGAACCGTGACGGGAAAATCCATGCCTTACAGATTGCCACAGAGGACAGTTTACGTGCAGTACAGGAGCGTTCTAAAAAAGGAATCACAGGCAGATTGAAAGAAATAGCCTGTAAAAAGGTAGATGAACAGACAGAAGCGTTGGTTGAGATGATTGGGGAAAATCAGATTGACTACCGTTTTTTTCTTGGCTTCAAGCTGCTAGTGAATGAGGAAGAAATCAACCTAAAAAGTATGAAAAAGTCGGCAGCCATGACCTTTACGGATTTTATCTATGAAGTCAATCACAAGCTCATGGGTGACTTTGTTTCCATGAGCAATGATGAAGTGGGGCGTTTTATGAAGATGGAGAAATTACTGGAAAGTAAAATCTCACGCCGCTTTCAGTTCCGCAGGCTGGATAAGAATGATTTCGGTTATCTCTTGGAGCATATCTACGGGAATACGGGAGTTGCTTACAGTGATTACAGTTATGATTTGCCAGTAAAGAAGTTAAAGCGTGAAACGCTGGTGAAGCGATATGACCTTATCCGACCTACACGCTGCATGATAGAGGAAAACCAGCGGTACCTAAAGATTGAGCGTGAAGATCAGACAACGTATGTTGCCTACTTCACGATTAACAATATCGTGGGTGAGCTTGATTTTCCGTCCAGTGAAATCTTCTACTATCAACAGCAGCAATTCACGTTCCCTGTTTCCACTTCTATGAATGTGGAAATCGTCACTAATAAAAAGGCTCTGACAACGGTTAGAAATAAAAAGAAAGAATTGAAAGACTTGGATAACCACGCTTGGGAAGCAGGCAACGAAACAGAAAATAACGTCATTGAAGCTCTGGATTCAGTCAATGAGCTGGAAACGAACTTAGACCAGTCCAAAGAATCCATGTATAAGCTGTCCTACGTTATCCGTGTGGCGGCTAATACTCTGGAAGAACTGAAACGCCGCTGTGATGAAGTCAAGGACTTCTACGACGATTTGAATGTGAAGCTGGTACGCCCATTCGGGGATATGTTGGGATTGCATGGTGAGTTTATCCCAGCAAGTAAAAGATATATCAACGATTATATCCAGTATGTCACTTCTGACTTTCTGGCTGGACTTGGATTCGGTGCGACACAGCAGCTTGGGGAAACGGACGGTATCTATATCGGCTATAACCTTGATACAGGAAAAAATGTATATCTGAAACCCAGCCTTGCGGCACAGGGCGTTAAGGGTTCCGTCACCAATGCGTTAGCTGCCGCTTTTCTTGGTTCTCTTGGCGGTGGCAAGTCATTTTGTAACAACCTTATCATCTATTATGCGGTGCTGTTTGGAGGAAAAGCGGTCATTGTAGACCCTAAATCAGAGCGTGGCAACTGGC
Source organism: Coprococcus sp. TM115-187 (assembly GCF_027679115.1). NCBI lineage: Bacteria > Bacillati > Bacillota > Clostridia > Lachnospirales > Lachnospiraceae > Coprococcus > Coprococcus sp. TM115-187. The sequence goes on from NZ_JAQEKS010000034.1 coordinate 4,191, forward strand.
AGGAAACACTACCCGATATTGCACATGAAATCAAAATCGTCAACCTTACCAGCGAGAATAAGAACAAAGGACTTCTTGACCCTTATGTGATTATGAAGCGTACAAAAGACGCTGAAAGCCTTGCGATTGATATTTTAACATTCCTTACAGGTATTTCTTCCCGTGACGGTGAGAAGTTCCCTGTATTAAGGCGTGCAATCCGTTCTGTTACCCAGAGCAAAAAAAGAGGACTGCTCCGTGTCATTGATGAACTCCGCAAAGATGGTTCACTCGTGGCAGAGAATATCGCAGACCATATTGAGAGCATGACGGACTATGATTTTGCACACCTGTTATTCTCGGACGGTGATGTGGAACAATCCATCAGTTTAGACCGACAGCTTAACATCATACAGGTGGCTGACCTTGTATTGCCAGACAAGGACACAAAATTTGAAGAATATACCACAATGGAGCTGCTTTCCGTGGCAATGCTTATCGTTATCAGTACCTTTGCCTTAGATTTTATCCATTCGGATAGGAGCATTTTCAAGATGGTGGATTTGGACGAAGCGTGGACGTTCTTGCAGGTAGCACAGGGAAAAGCACTCTCTAACAAGCTGATTCGTGCTGGTCGTTCCATGAATGCCGCTGTGTACTTTGTGACACAAAACTCTGGTGATGTGGACGACGAAAAGATGAAGAACAATATCGGCTTGAAGTTTGCCTTTCGTAGCACAGATATAAAAGAAATCAAAAATACCCTTGAATTTTTCGGTGTGGATAAGGAGGACGAGGGCAACCAGAAGCGATTAAGGGATTTGGAAAACGGGCAATGCCTGTTTCAAGATTTATACGGGCGTGTGGGCGTTATCCAGATACACCCTGTATTCGCTGACCTGTTCCATGCCTTTGATACCAGACCGCCAGTGCAGACGGAAGAAATGAGGTGAAGCCTATGGACAAGAGAAAAATAGTCCGTTATCTGCTTATCACACTTTCGGTGATTCTCGGTGTGCTGGTGTTTTTATCTATCACGGGTACGGTAGCCCATGCGGCTGGTCTGGTAGATAATACAGTCAGTGACGCTAACGCCTATTCAAAATATCCTTTGGAAAACTACCAGCTAGATTTCTATGTGGATTCAAGTTGGGATTGGCTACCGTGGAACTGGCTTGACGGTATCGGAAAAAGTATTCAGTACGGACTATATGCTATCACGAACTTTGTCTGGACGGTAAGCCTTTATATCTCCAATGCGACGGGATATGTGGTGCAGGAAGCCTACAAGCTGGACTTTATCTCTGATACCGCAAACTCTATCGGAAAGAACATTCAGACGCTTGCAGGTGTCACTTCCAGCGGCTTTTCCAGTGAGGGATTCTATGTGGGATTTTTACTTATCCTTATTCTGGTAATGGGTATCTATGTGGCATACACAGGACTTATCAAGAAGGAAACCACAAAAGCAGTTCATGCGGTGATTAACTTCCTTGTGGTGTTTATCCTGTCAGCTTCTTTTATTGCATACGCCCCAAATTATATCAGCAAAATCAATGACTTTTCCGCTGATATAAGCAGCTCGGCGTTATCGCTTGGCACAAAAATTGTGCTGCCCGGTTCCAGCAGCAAGGGAAAAGACAGTGTGGACTTGATTCGTGACAGCCTGTTTTCCATACAGGTGAAACAACCGTGGCTACTCTTACAGTATGGGGAATCTGATATAGAAACGCTCGGTTCTGACCGTGTGGAAAGCCTGTTATCGGCAAGTCCAGACACGGACGACAGGGAGGACGTTGTGATTGAGGAAATCGAGGATAAGGACAACGATAACCTAAGCGTCACAAAGACCATGACACGTTTAGGTATGGTGGTGTTTCTGTTCATCTTTAATATCGGTATCTCGGTTTTTGTATTTCTGCTTACGGGCATGATGATTTTCTCACAGGTGCTATTTATCATTTACGCTATGTTCCTGCCAATCAGTTTTATCCTGTCTATGATTCCGACCTATGAGGATATGGCAAAAAAGGCACTTACGAAGCTGTTCAATACCATTATGATGAGGGCAGGAATCACACTGATTATTACGACAGCATTTAGTATCTCGACCATGTTTTACTCTATTTCTTCTGGCTATCCGTTCTTTATGATTACCTTTTTACAGATAGTCACCTTTGCAGGAATCTACTTTAAACTGGGTGATTTGATGGCAATGTTCAGTCTGCAATCTTCTGATACACAGCAGGTCAGCAGACGAATCATGCGACGACCTTATATGTTCCTTAACCGCAGAGCAAGACGCTTGGAGCGTAAAATCGGAAGAACGGTTGCGGCTAGTGCTGTTGGCGGTGTTGCTGGTGCGGCGGCTGCTTCTGCTTCTACGAAAAAAGCAGATAATAAAAAATCAGCAGGCAGCGGTCATACCAGACCAAACAATATGCCATCTTCCAATAGTGGAGGTAACGGAAAGCCGCCTGCTCTGCCAACGAATCAGAAGCCGCTTGCATTACCCGATAAGCAGAACAGTGATTCTTCGCAATCAACAGTACATAGCAGCTCTGTAAGCCAGTCGCAGGAAACGAAGTCCGCTTCTAAGCGTGGTATTGTGGATAAAAAGGCGGTATCGAAACAACCGCAATCAGAAAAACAGGATAAGCAACGTCCGATAGTGGATAAGACACAGAAGAAACAGGAAACACGGGATAAGGAGCGACAGGACAATAGATCAGCGACAAAAGCTGGTACAGCGAAAGGAACTGCCCCATTGCATGAGCGACCAGTGACAACGCCTGTATCTGCGAAAGCAGCTCCACAGGCGGCAGGTTCTAAAGAAGAACAGAATATCAAAGAACGTCCTACTACTGTTAAGAGGGAGCAATCACAATCTGCCAGAGCAAAAGAGCCTGTCACAAAGCAACAGGAAGTAAGGACGCAGGTTGCCAAAGAATCTTCTTCTCCAGCAGCTACACCAAAACATTCGGGAACTGTGACAGATATGCCCCGTCAGACAGTCAAACATCAAAAGCAGACAAAGACCGTACAGAAAAAGACCACAAACCCGTCAACCATGAAGAAAACGACCAGCAGGAAAGGCGGTAAGAAATGAAGCTAAGACACTTCGCTGTGTTCGGTGGGATTTTTACGGTGATTATCTGTCTGCTTTTGTTCCTGTTTATCGTGACCGCAGATGATGAAGAAAACAGCACTTCCTACTTTGATTTTTCTGGACTGAATCTGTCAGAGGAAGTGCTGAAACATCAACCGACGGTAGAAAAATATGCGAAAGAATACGGAATCTCGGACTATGTGAACTATCTGCTTGCCATCATGCAGGTGGAATCTGGCGGTACAGCTACGGACGTCATGCAGTCGTCAGAATCAATGGGGTTGCCGCCTAATTCCCTCTCGACGGAGGAATCCATCAAACAGGGGTGTAAATACTTCTCGGAGCTTTTAAAATCCGCAGAAGCAAAAGGCTGTGACATTGACACAGTGGTACAAGCCTATAACTATGGCGGTGGCTTCATTGACTATGTGGCGAAGCATGGAAAAAAGTACACTTTTGAACTGGCTGTCAGTTTCGCTAAAGACAAATCGGGCGGTGTCAAAGTCACCTATAAGAATGAGATTTCCATTAAGGAAAATGGCGGCTGGCGTTATAAGTACGGAAATATGTTCTATGTCCGTCTGGTGAACCAGTATTTAGCTGTTCCCAGTTTCAGTGACGCTACCGCACAGGCAATCTTCAAAGAAGCATTGAAGTATCAAGGCTGGAAGTATGTCTTTGGCGGCAGCAATCCAAACACCAGCTTTGACTGTTCTGGTCTTACGTCTTGGTGCTATGGGAAAGCTGGTATCAGTCTACCTCGTACCGCACAGGCACAGTATGACGCTACACAGCACATACCGCTGTCACAGGCGAAAGCTGGTGACTTGGTATTCTTTCACTCCACTTATAATTCTGGAACGTATGTCACCCATGTGGGAATCTATGCAGGAAACAACAGAATGTATCACGCTGGCGACCCTATTGGATATGCAGATTTAACAAGCCCGTACTGGCAGAAACACTTGATTGGTGCTGGTCGAGTAAAATCAAAATAGAAAGGAAATGGTACTATGATATTTAAGAAAAAGGACAAGGAATCAAAACCGAAAAAAGAGAAAAAAGTGCCTGTGATGAAAGTCGGCACACACAAGAAAACTGTGATTGCCTTATGGCTGGTGCTGATTACAAGCGTCAGCTTTGGGGTGTATAAGAATTTCACCGCCATTGATATGCACACGGTACATGAAAAGGAAGTCATTGAACAAAGAATTGTTGACACTAACAGGATAGAGAACTTTGTAAAAGCCTTTGCGAAGTCCTACTATTCTTGGAGCAATACGCAGGAATCCATAGATAAAAGAACCGCAGCCATCAACAATTATCTGACTAAGAGCTTGCAGGATTTGAATGTCGATACGGTAAGGCAGGATATACCCACAAGCTCTACGGTAACAGATGTAAAGATTTGGGATATAGAACAGGCTGGAACAGACGACTTTACCGTTGTCTACTCCGTAGATCAGACGGTAACGGAGGGTGAAACGTCAATCGGTTACACCTCCGCTTATATGGTAGTGGTTCATGTAGATAGCAATGGAAACATGGTTATCACACAGAATCCGACCATTAGCAGCACACCGACAAAATCCAGCTATGAACCAAAGACAAAGGAATCTGACGGAACGGTGGATGCTGCCACAATGGAGGAAGTGACAGAGTTCTTGGAAACATTCTTTAAGCTGTACCCTACCGCTACGGAAAAGGAGCTTGCCTATTATGTATCTGGCAATGTGCTTGAACCTGTAAACTGTGGTTATCTGTTTTCAGAGTTGGTAAATCCTATCTTCATCAAAGATGGGGAACAGGTCAAAGTTTCGGTATCGGTGAAGTATCTCGACCAGAGAACAAAAGCAACACAGATTTCACAGTTTGACTTAACGCTGGAAAAAGATAGTAACTGGAAGATTGTAGGATAAAAAGATAATCTGATAGATTGACACATTAAAATGAATGTGTTAAAATTTCTTTGTTTTATAAAGGAGAAAAATTATGAATTACTATATAACAAATCAACCCAAAAAGAAACTTATCTCTGTACAATTAAATCCGATGAAACATTGTACAGAGTATAGCATATAAAGAAATGCGTAAGATTTCATCGGGAATGTGGCAATAGAGTGATATACTTTTATTGTCTCTTTTCCGTATGTTATAAAACGTAAAAAAATTAAGGCTATAGGCAATGTTTTGTCTATAGTCTTTTGTTATACATTCATAATTTTAACAGGAGGCTATTGCACTTTGTGTATTTTGCCTCCTATTTTTTATGCTCAAAAACAGAGAAAGGAACATGAAACATGAGTTTATTAGAGATTACAAATTTATCACATTCGTTTAGTGAAAATGTTTTATATAAAAATGCAGATTTTTCATTAAACAAAGGAGAACATATTGGAATTGTCGGGCAGAATGGAACGGGAAAAAGTACGCTGATTAAACTTTGTACGGGGCAACTTCTCCCCGATGAAGGGCGTATTATATGGCAGCCTAAAACAAGTATCGGCTATTTAGACCAATACGCTGAAATTGATATGCAGCTTGATATGAAAAGATTTTTGAAAACTGCTTTTTCACATCTATATGAATTGGAAGAAAAAATGAACTGTTTATATGAGAATATACATGATGGTGATTTTCAAAACTTAGGCATAGCAGCAAAGTATCAAGAAGAATTAGAACGACAGGATTTTTATTTGATTGATACGAAAATAGAGCAGGTCGCAACTGGTTTGGGATTATCAGCAATCGGTTTAGATAGACCTATTGCACAAATGAGTGGCGGTCAACGTGCAAAGGTAATATTAGCAAAACTATTGCTTGAAAAGCCAGACGTATTATTGCTTGATGAACCAACCAATTTTTTGGATAAAGAACATATTGATTGGCTGTCGGAATATCTCTGCGGTTTAAGTAATGCCTTTATGGTTGTTTCGCATGATTATAGTTTTTTAGAAAAAATTTCAAATCGAATTTGTGATATAGATAACTACAAAATCGGAAAATATTATGGCACTTATTCGGAATTTTTGAAAAAGAAAACTGCTCTGCGAGAGAATTATATACGTCAATATTCCGCACAGCAAAAGGAAATCAAGAAAACGGAAGAATTTATCCGTAAAAATATAGCAGGAAGAAAATCAAAAATGGCAAGGGGCAGACAAAAGCAACTAGACAGAATGGATAAGAAGGAGGCTATTGAACAAAAAGAAGTTGTGCCATTTTTTCATTTTCGTGAAATGCCTTTGACAAATACAGAACATTTAAGCGTTAAGCATTTATCTGTTGGTTATCATTATCCTGTTTTATCTGACATTGATTTTGCTATTAATGGTGGACAGAAAGTTGTAATAACTGGTTTTAACGGTATTGGAAAATCGACATTATTAAAGACATTGGTCGGAAAATTAGATGTTCTAAATGGTTCATTTTCTTTTTCCGAGCAAGTGAAGTTACGATATTTTGAACAGGATTTATATTGGGAAAATGAAAAGGAAACTCCAATACAGATAGTGTCTGATTGTTATCCGTCCCTTACGATAAAGGAAGTAAGAAAAAACCTGGCATGTTGCGGAATCATAGGAGAACACGCAATGCAGAGTATTGGCACATTAAGCGGTGGAGAACAAGCAAAAGTAAAAATATGCCTATTAACTCTTACTCCTTGTAATTTTATTATCATGGACGAGCCAACAAACCATTTGGACATTCAAGCAAAACAAGCTTTAAGAATTGCATTAAAGGAATTTAAAGGCACAGTTTTGCTTGTTTCTCACGAACCTGCTTTTTATAAAGAGATAGCACAAAAAATAATTAACATTGAAAATATCATTAAGAAAAAATAACTCTGATAAATGTAAAATTATTCTTTTATTTTTTTTAACTTGATAATTCCGTCAGCGACACTTTCCATGATAATTAAATCCTTATCGGAAAGGTTGTCAAGTTGTTTTTCCAACTGTCGTCTTCTGGTGCTTTTATCCAGATCAGACGCAGGCAGGAAAAATTCATCAACGGAAATATTAAGTAATGATACAAGGTCATAGAACACCTGTAAACTTGGGTGCTGCCCTTTGTTTTCAATATTTGTCAAATAGCGTGGGTCAATTTCAATCATAGCTCCCACCTGTTCACGAGTAAGACCTCGTTTTTTACGAGCTTCTTTGATGGCAAGACCAAAGGCTCTGAAATCATACTTATCTTCTTTTTTACGCATATTTAATCACCTCACTACATTTTACTGTTCCTGTTGATTTTCTAACAGGTATAGAAAAACGTATAGTAAGGTTTATCAGTTCCTATTATGCGTAAATCAATTAAAAAGTGCTGCATAGCGGCAAATAAAAAAAACCGCTATCAACAGTACCGTTTTTGCGTGTCACAAAATACCTTTTTCCAGATGGCGGTTGAAAAGCCGCCTTTTTCTTTTCCCATCAATAGAAAAACAACATAATGGTTTTGGGTTAGCGGCTTTGGGAGGTAGCCGCATTGAAAGACCTGTATAATCGACAATCTTCAATATATCCGTTATTGTCAAAAAAATCCTAGCTTTCACAGCGGCACAATATACCCTTGAATATGGTTTTTCACGTTACATAACAGGAACAATTTTAAAAGCACAAGAACAGCATTTCTTATATGCCCTTGTGCTTTTTTGCTACTTTAAAAAATTTTTTGATTTTTTTCTGATTCGGGTTACAAATCGCCCCTCCGTGTTGAGTGTTAGTGCGGAAAGAGGTAAAAAGCCTTTTCGCTTTAGCAACTTCAACTTGAAAGGAGGTGAGATTATGAAACCTTCTTCATTTGAGAACGCTATAAGACTTCAATTTGACTGTCTGGCTCGTAAGGTGATTGGCAGAACTGTAAAGAACTACAACAAAGAACTTGCCAGACGTGCAAAGCATGAAATATCTTTCTGTGAAATACCAGAGCTGGAATTAAACCAGTTGGGTGTATCGGACGAATACCCGATTGAATTTACTTCCTTTGATGTGTTTGGTACAGAAGTTCGTGTCTATGATGAGAAATTATGTGAAGCAATCAAAAAATTAAGCGAAAGACGACGCAATGTTGTGTTGATGTTCTATTTTCTGGAATTACCAGACGCAGAAATCGCAGAGATTTTGGATATTTCCAGAAACTCTGTTTATAGAAACAGAATGTGTTCACTAAAGCTCATTAGAGATATGTATGAGGAGGAATTATAACATGATGAAGTCTACAAAAAAGTGTCCTCTATTCTCCACAATCAGTTTAGCTGCTGATGGCGACGAAGTGGCAATAGAGAAAATATTAAATCACTATGACGCTTACATATCAAAAGCAAGTTTACGCCCGTTCTATGATGAACACGGAAATATGTATATTGTGGTCGACATGGAACTGAAAGGCAGAATCAGAGCTGCTCTTATTAAAGCAATTCTAGGTTTTGAAGTCAGAGTGAAATAAGCGAATATATACGGAGTGTTCTATCACCTCATTCCAGCTCCGTTTTACAAGTGTTCTTTGAAAAATGAATAAAGTAATCAGATACGTTTGATATACGGTGAGCCGACGGACTGGAACGCCATGACCCACGAAAGGAGGGATAAAGAAGCGAGCGACCATGCCAGTGATCCGTAAGCGACTGTTGGAAAAGTTGCTGCCATGACCTGTATATCAGAATAATGATACACCCGTATGACACGGTTCACCCATCAGAATGGGAATGGTGAAATTCCAGTGGAGCTTTCCAAAGCCATCTGATTACTTCTTATTTATAGACAAATTCTTTCATAATGTACAAGCATTTTTGCATACTTTGTAAATATATTGTAGTGAGGTGGTTCAATGGCAAATGACGCAAAGGTAGTTTGCAAGAATGTTTTTAAAAATTGTGATAGAGCGGCGTTTACAAAAGCATTTACTCTAAAATGGATAGAGTTGATAAATCAATATGAAAAAAATAAAGGAAAGGCAACTCCTGCCAGATGATAGACAAACTATCCTACAAGATGTTATAATAACATTATATAGAGATAGTTTGTTTCGTCTTCTCTAAAAGGAGAACGAAGCATGATAGAATCAAAATCAAGAGTTGCTATTTATTGCCGCTTATCAGAGGAAGATAGAAACAAACAATCAGAAACAGACGACAGTAACAGTATTCAGAATCAAAAGTCAATGTTACTTCAATACTCATTAGAGCATGGTTGGGAAGTCTACAACATATACAGTGATGATGATTACACTGGTTCTGACAGACGACGACCAGAATTTAACAGGTTGTTGGAGGACGCAAAGAATCGTAAATTTGATATTGTCCTTTGTAAGACACAATCCAGATTTACCAGAGAACTAGAATTAGTGGAAAAATATATCCACGGTCTTTTCCCTATTTGGGGTATTCGTTTCATCAGCATTGTTGATAATGCAGATACCGCTAATAAAGGAAATAAGAAATCAAGACAGATAAATGGTCTGGTGAATGAGTGGTACTTAGAGGATATGTCAGAGAACATTAAAAGCGTTCTCACTGACAGAAGAAAGAACGGACACCATATCGGTGCTTTTGCCCTGTATGGTTACAAAAAAGACCCTGACGTAAAAGGGCATTTGATTATTGATGAAGAAGCTGCGGAAGTTGTCAGAGAAGTTTTTACACTGTTTTCACAGGGATATGGAAAGACCGCCATTGCCCGTATGCTGAATGACAGAGGAATACCAAACCCTACGGAATACAAACGACTTCATGGTTTGCGTTACAAGCAGCCTAAAACGAAAAACAGTACCCTATGGAAATATTTTGCCATATCAGATATGTTGGTGAATGAAATCTATATCGGGAATATGGTTCAAGGGAAATATGGCAGCGTTTCTTATAAGACAAAGCAAAACAAACCCAGACCAAAAGACGAGTGGTACAGAGTTGAGGGTACACATGAGCCGATTATTGACCGTGAGTTATGGGATAGGGTTCAAACATTGGTAGCTCAAAAGGCAAAACCTTTCACAGTTGGCACAATCGGCTTATTTGCCAGAAAAGCTCGCTGTATGAATTGTGGTTATACAATGCGTTCATCAAAGAATCGTGGTAAGCATTATTTACAATGTTCTAACCGCCATGTAGCAAAGGACGCTTGTATAGGTTCTTTCATTTCAGTAGACAAATTGGAAAAAGCTGTGATTGATGAACTTAATAAGTTATCCGCAGAATATCTGGATAAAGATGAGCTTGAACAAAATGTGCAAGTCAATAATGACTTGCGAGGTCAAAAAGAAGCTTTGGAAACGGAGATTGCTGCTTATCAAAAAAAGATTGCGGAATACACAAAAGGAATCCGTGAACTATATTTAGATAAGGTAAAGGGTATTCTTTCCGAACTTGATTACTTGGATTTATCTAAAGACTTCTCAACACAAAAAGAAAGGCTCGAAAAACTGGTAATTGATACGCAGAAACAGCTTGATGTTATTGAAAGAAAAATGCAAGTTGGCGATAACAGACGTCAGTTAATCGAGCAATATACAAATCTTGAACACTTAGACAGGGAAATCGTTGAAAAGCTGATTGATTATGTATTGGTTGGCAAGAAAGACCCTGTAACTAAGGAAGTACCTATTGAAATACATTGGAATTTCTAAGGTTCTCATATCTGGCAGCTAGTATGCCAGATTATCGGGAACTATCTTTTAAAACCTCAATGTTGTCTTTACACAATCGTACCATCCGCAGCCATATCTTCATGTAAATCTGTAATTGGGTCACCCTTGGACTGAAAATAAGTTGCTGTCCACGGTGTTCCACTGGCTGCCTGCGGCCAAAGTGCAAGTGTGTGGTCCACATAATATTTATCAAAACCAGAAGCCTTAATTTCCTCCGGAGATAAATCCTTGGTAAGCTGGTAAACAATGGCACATATCATTTCCATGTGGGCAAGTTCCTCTGTGCCAATATCGGTTAAAATTCCTGTCACTTCTTTGTACGGCATGGTGTACCTCTGTGATAAATAACGCATGGACGCAGCTAATTCTCCATCCGGTCCACCGAACTGACTGATGATTACCTGGGCCATCTTCGGATTGGTCTGGGTAATTTTTACGGGATATTGTAAACGTTTTTCATAATTCCACATAAACTAACACCCTCCTTCCTGCCACGGCCATGGCTCATTGATCCAGTTCCATCTGTCTGAGCAGGAAGGAACAGCGGTATCTACTGTGAGTGGTCCATAATATTTTGCATATTCTTTCAACAACTGGTTCCTTTTTTTATTATATTCATAAAAATAGTCCATTGCTTCCTGATCACGAGGATGAGTGTCCAGATAAAGCTTCACATCATCTACCGCAAAGCTCGCATGACCAATCTGCATCAGGAGATCTTTTCTACAAGGTTTGGAATTTGGCATTTCATTCATGCATTACATCCTCCTTTCCCCTTAAACGGAAGATCAAGCTCTTCGAATATGGTTCCTCTGTGGAATCCTTTTCCGGCTTCGTATATGTGTCTCCAGCTCTGCCATGGCACATAAGCCATTGCGATCGGCATTCCATCTAACGCATCGTCCCGGTCGCTACATCCAGATCGTTCTCGGTAAACAGGTACTGCCATCGATGGATTTCTTCCATCATTGTTCGCCATACATGAATTACTATTACAGCTATTGTTATTATTGCCACACCCACAATTTGCACGTCTCATATATGGATTATTATTTCTGCAATTTTGCATCGTTTTGGCTCCCCTTTCTTATATCTGCAATATTATTGTATGGTAATTTTAAAAAAAGGGTTCTGACTTTTGCATCCGACATAGTCTGAAGTCCATTTCCATTTCAAATAGGTCTCAATATCAATAATGCCGCCAGACCATTTCTGATCTGACGGCATCTTTCTTTAGTATTTTATGATGTAACCGGATTGCTCCATTGCTATGCAATTCCCGCAATCCTCGAACACCTCATACTCCCATAAAACGGCGTGTTCACATCATTTTATGAATTTTTACCAAGTGTAACCTTGATATCTTTCTCTGTATATTCACCATTCTTATCCGGGATCTGTACGGTAAGCGTTACCTCTTCTCCGGCTTTATAATACTGAAGTTGTTCCTGAAGAGAGCTCATACCACTGATGGAACTTCCCTCAAAACCAGTAATGATCGATCCTTTTGTAAGACCGGCTTTCTCAGCTCCGCCACCACTCATAACTTCTTTGACATAAACACCGGTCGGCATATTGTACATCTGTGCACCTTCTTCAGATACATCGTATCCCTTGATTCCAAGATATCCTCTTTCTTCATCTGAAACCTTGCTTCTTGTCTCTTTATTCATCAGATTCTGGATAACATCACTTGCATCTGAGATCGGAATCGCAAATCCCATACCCTCTACTGCCGAGCTGTTGATCTTTGCAGAGTTGATACCGATTACCTCACCATTTGCATTCAGAAGAGCTCCACCACTGTTACCAGGGTTGATTGCTGCATCTGTCTGGATGTATTCTCCGTCAAATCCATCAATTGTTCGTCCGGTTGCACTGACGATACCAGTTGTAACAGACTGCCCATAGCCAAGCGCATTACCGATTGCAATAGCAGGTTCTCCAACCTTCAGAGAATCTGAATCTCCAAGTGTTGCAACCTTAATCGCATTCATTGTATCGTCTGAAATTTTATCAAGCGGAACAGCTACGACTGCAAGATCCCTTGCGGAATCTGTTCCTTTAATCTGCGCTTCCACGCTGTTACCATCATTAAATGTAACAGTAAGTGTATCGCTTCCTTCTACAACATGGTTATTGGTAACAACCAGGAGTTCTGAATCATTCTGGCTGATGATGATACCGGATCCGGCGCTTTCACTTTCCTGCTGGCTGATTCCTCCGAAGAAATTCTGTACTTCCTGTACGCTCATATTGGTAATAGAAACAATTGACGGAAGTGTATTTTCAACGATATCTGATACATCAGATGTCACTGTACTGGTAGATGTTGTAAGCTTTGCGTTCGATACAGTCTTTGTTGTGCCTACGGTACTCTTTGTATTCTTTCCAAGCAGCTTACCAGTCAGATAACTGGTTCCCTGCATCGTCACACCGCCGACTGCCCCAAATAATACGGCTGCTCCTACAACAAGTGCTACTTTTTTCATGTAACCTTTTTTCGGCTTTGAAGTCTTCGGATCCTTCTGTGGTCCTGCTCCAAATCCCTGCTGATTGCCTGCTCCTCTATTTTCATCTGAATCTGGTCTGTAATAATTGTACTGATTGTCCATCATTCAAGACTCCTTTCTTTTCCTTTTCTATAGTTAAGAGTTTAGCCCATAATTGTGATGAAAGTGTGATAAAATATGAAAAAAAAGATGAACGGCACATTTTTATGTCGTTCATCTCGTTTATTCAACAGGAAATTCCGCTGGAACTTCCTGCATCACTTTATTCAACCGTTACAGATTTCGCCAGATTACGCGGCTTATCTACATCCAGTCCCTTTGCAACGGATACATAATATCCCATCAGCTGCAGCGGAATCACTGCAAGCGATGCCTCAAAATGCTCATCTGTCTTCGGAATGTAAACCACAAAATCAGCAGTATCCTCAATGCTGTAATTGCCATAAGTTGTAAGTCCCATCAGATATGCACCACGGCTCTTGCACTCTACCATGTTGCTGATCGTCTTTTCATATAATTCCGGCTGTGTCAGCACACCGATCACAAGCGTTCCATCCTCTATCAGAGAAATGGTTCCGTGCTTGAGTTCTCCCGCTGCATATGCCTCTGAATGAACGTAACTGATCTCTTTCATCTTCAGGCTGCCTTCCATACAGATTGCATAATCAATTCCACGTCCGACAAAAAATGCGTCCTTTGCGTTTGCCTGCTTTGCTGCAAACCACTGGATTCTTTCTTTATCTTCAATAATCTTTTCAATCTTCTCCGGGATTGCCTGTAATTCGGCAATATAATTTTCATACTGCTCTTCAGTAATTGTATTTTTTACTTTGGCAAACTCAATTGCAAGGATGTAAGAAGCCATCAGCTGTGTACTGTACGCTTTCGTTGTTGCCACAGAGATCTCCGGTCCTGCAAGAGTATAGAATACCTTATCCGCTTCTCTTGCAATAGAAGATCCGACTACATTGACAATTCCAAGTGTACGGATTCCCTGCGCTTTTGTCTCACGGAGCGCTGCAAGACTGTCTGCAGTCTCTCCTGACTGGCTGATAATGATCACCAGACCATTTGGATCCAGAATTGGCTTGCGGTAACGGAATTCAGAAGCCAGCTCCACACGAACAGGAATCTTCACCAGATCCTCGATCACATACTGTGCCACCATACCTACATGGTAAGCAGAACCACATGCTACAATGTAAATCTGGCTTGTTCTCCGGATATCCTCTTCCGCTAATCCGATATCTGTCAGATCAAACTTTCTGTCTTTTAATACAGAATTCAGAGTATCCTTAACCGCTCTTGGCTGCTCATGGATCTCTTTCATCATAAAATGCTCATAACCGGCTTTTTCAGCTGCTTCCGCATCCCATTCGATGGTCTTCATCTCCTTCTGGATTTCTTCACCATCCAGATTGTAGAAGGTAATTTCCTCTTTGCTGACCTTTGCCATCTCCAGGTTGCCAATATAGTATACATTTCTTGTATATTTCAAAATAGCCGGCACATCTGATGCAATAAAACTCTCTCCATCTCCTACGCCAAGAATCATCGGACTGTCTTTTCTTGCCACATAAATTTCTTCCGGATAATCCTTGAACATCACAGCAAGCGCATAAGATCCACGAATACGAACCAGAGAATGGTTGATCGCATCTACCGGTGTTCCTTCATACTTTTTATAATAATAATCGATCAGCTTAACAGCAACCTCTGTATCCGTCTCAGAGTAGAATGTATATCCTTTGCGGAGCAGCTTGTTCTTTAACTCCTGATAGTTTTCAATAATACCGTTGTGTACAGCAACTACATTGCCATCGTCACTCATATGCGGATGCGCATTGTTCTCTGACGGTTCCCCATGTGTTGCCCATCTGGTGTGACCGATTCCACAGGTTCCCGGAACGGCTGCACCACCATTGGTCTTCTCAAACAGTACCTTCAAACGGCCTTTCGCCTTGATAACTTCTGTCTCTTCTGTTCCATTACGAACAGCAAGTCCTGCTGAATCATATCCACGATACTCCAGCTTTGACAGTCCATCCAGTAAGATCGGAGCCGCCTGCTGCGATCCAACATATCCTACGATTCCACACATTTATCTATATCCTCCAGTCTTTTTTGCGAAAATAAATTTTACTCTTTTCGTTACATTGTAGCAAACATGAGACTTTTTGTAAAGAATAAGCGGGAATAACAATCGTCATCCCCGCCTTTCTCCTTAATCCTAATCCAGATCAATAAAATCCATTTCGAAAGTATCACCTTTTTTACGCTTTTCTTTCTTGATATTATAATCATCGAACGAATCAAAGTCGTCATCATCAAAATAGTCATCAAACTCATCAACGCTGCGAGTATCATCACTTATTCCTTCGTCATCATAATCATCGTCGAAGTCATCATCATAATAATCATCATCGTCGAAATCATCATCGAAGTCGTCATAATCATCTTCGAAATCATCATTCTGTCTCTTTTTGAACTGTGATTTCTTTTCTGCCTTAACAGGCTGGATCGGTTTTACCGGATTACGTTGCGGCTCATCGTCCAGTTCATATTCATCATACAGATCATCCAACTCTCTGTTGCGGTTATGTAACTTCACAACGGAAACAAGAAGGAAGATTACCAGAAGAATAACGATAACTGCTGCCGCTGCTACAAACCAGATCAGATGATCGGAAATCTTTTCTAAAATTGCGTCAAACTTGCTTGCACTCTTCTTATCCGGTGTAGTCGCAGACTTCGGAGTCTCCATTCTCTGATAAGTATGCTCTACAGAGTCATATAAATAGAGGGATTCTTCACCGTCATTATTTACTGCATATAATACATAGAAACCATCGCGGTCCGGTTCATCCCAGATTTCAAAAGTCTTGCCGTTGATCTCCAGATTTCCTTTTGAATACTTTGATGGCATAGACACTTTACTGCCTGCATCAAAAATTACGATAGAATAAGTATCTGAAATCACAACCTGTTCTGCCGGTGAGAAGCTGCTGTCAGATGAATCATACATCCAGAAATCGCCTTTTCCGTCACCGTCTACCAGGTAAGCCATCTGAAGTCCTGTCTTTTCCTGCACAGCACCTTTATACGTCGAATCATTATAAGTAATCTCTCCTGCTGTAAATCCAGCTGGAATCATGCTGTCTGAGAAATCACCGGATAAGGTATACTCCTGACCATCAATCGTGACACTTGTTCCACTCGCAACATCCTTGATCTTGCTCGGATCTCCTGCTCCGATCGTAACATCCGCATATCCTTCTTCACATGCCACACTTGATCCAGCGCTGTCTGTAACCGTCGCATCTCCCTGTTCAAGTCTTGTACTTCCTTCCTGGAGAGCCTGGAATTTCATTGTAAACTCAATCCGGTCACTACTTCCGTCACCTGAACCTTTAAATGTCAGATTACCATCCGTGTCTGCATTCACTCCGTCTCCCTCTTCAAATCGCATATAAGAAGGATCGTAAGTCATATGAATCGTCGCGTCTCCGATTACATCTCCGCTGACAACTGCTGTACCTGTGATCGTAAATTCATCCCCGACACTTGTCTCAAGATCAGAAAAGAATATCACACCATTTGCAGCTAGCGCCATCACAGAAAAACATGGTACGATCAGACATACAGACAAAAGAATTGTCGCTATTTTTTTCGTAAACTTCATCTTCATGTACTTTCCTCTTTCTAACCATATTAATTGTAAGTATAAATACTCTTAGATTCTATCTTACACTTTTTATGGGGAAATGTCTACTTGTTTGTAGAAATTCCTAACTTGTCACTTTGTACTTTTCTAGTTCTTTTTCATTTTCTTCTACACCGAACTTTGCAAACGGAAGCATTAAAAAGACATCACAAAATAATTCAAACATATGATGTTCCATTACTGAATGAATACAGATAATTACCATAACCGCCAATATATATGGCTGATTTATGTTTCTAATCATTATAATTGAAATCATCAGCATAATTAGAATAAATACTACTAATCCTAATCTTAACAATATATTTACATATGAACTATCAAGGAAAAAATAGCCTTGAACCGGTTCCGTTGTTCCTCCATATCCTATCATTGGAATATTCTGTCCCCATAATTTGATATCGTATCGTTCAAATGCTTCTTTTCCGATTGCAAGACGTGTTGAAAAAAGAGTGTTTAATTTAGCCATCCATGTAATTTCCGGATTATAAAATCTCGATGTAAGAATCATAAATCCAGCAAGACCATAAGGTATTACAAGACACAAACATTTTAATAGTATCGATGGCTTATACTTAGTTCCCTTCTTTTCAGCCAATGCGTTCCTGATTTTTAAATAAATCACACATAAAATTAGTAAAATCATTACTGCTTCACTTGTTCTTACATCACAATATTTTTCAAAAAAGATAACACTAATTATCATCATTCCGATTTCAATCCAACTACATCTTACTTGTCTAATCAATACCCATGCTGCAATCATATAAACAACATGCGCTGCAAAATCTGTTGGATAAATAAACCCAAATGCCATTCTCACTTTTTCGCCTCGATGATAAACCAAATTTGTAATCAATCCAGTATATCCTGCTATCATTGTACAAATTGTAATTGGAACTTTAACAATCAAATATACTTTCAAGATTTTTTTATACTCAATACCATTTGCACCTATGATCAAAAAACCGGTTTCTAACAATGTATCAATTCCTGAATGTCCTTTTGCAATTGCAAATGCCCCCCATTAAAATCACTATTAATAATATTTTCCCTATACATTTTTTTAATTTCTTAAGAAAAACTTCGGTATAAACTGAAGTTTTTCTCTCTAATTTCCATTATTACCTATTTCTCCCACATCACTACTATCGTTGTTATCTGGTGTCGGAGATGGGGCTGGAGTAGGATCTGGCTCTGGGGTTGGTTCTGGCTCTGGGGTTGGTTCTGGCTCCGGGGTTGGTTCCGGATCCGGTGTTGGAGTTGGTTCCGGGGTTGGTTCCGGATTTACTGTCGTATTATCTCTATATCCTCCATCCCAATAACTTTCTCCTGAATTGCCTCCATCATACCAATAATTATTATTATCAGAGCCTGCATTATCCTCATAATAATAATCGTCCTGTGTATATCCTTGCCAGTCATCCAGTGTCTCAATAGCACTCGTATCTACTCCTGCATCTGGTTGATTCATTTGGGAATTCTGGTCATTTGTATTATTTACTTTATTCTGCTCTTCTTCCCGTTTTTTCTGCAATTCATTGATATCTGTCACATCATTGATAAGCATATCGTAAAATGTTGACTTTTCTGACAATGCCTTATTAAATTCTTCTCGTCCATATTGTTCACTCAACGTTTCACAATCTGAGAAAAGATTTACTCCTAATGCAAGTCGATCTCCTTTTATTTCAACGCCCAACGCCGCCAATGTAGTAGGAAACATATCTAATGTAGCAAATTTCCGATTATGTGTTTTTTCAAATGAAGTATCTAATCCTTCTGGCAAATTAATAAACACATTGTACACACTACGTTCATAGTCTTCGCTAACATCATTGCAAAAATCTGAATCCATCGTTAAATGGTCACCGCTCAAAATAATTGTTGTATTATCATAAAAAGGCTGTTCCTGAATCCATTTAATAAATTGATTAAGTTGTCTACTTGAACATGCCATTACGTTTGCATACTGATTATCTCCAAATTCATTTTGACATTGTTCACATACATATCCATCTTCAAAATGTGTATCTACTGTCAATAATGTCAAATTAAATGGTTCATCCTTGGAACTTAGTTCTGTCAATTTTTCTTGTGCATTTGCAAATAATTTTTGATCTTCCATTCCCCACCACACATGGTAGTCTGATGGAATCTTCCCTGTCTCTATGGCAGTGTTATAATCCCAGATTTCGCAATCTCCATGGCTTTCAAAATATGCTCTTCTTCCACCAAACGTTGCATCTGATCCTAACATAAAACATTGATTATACCCCGCATCTGCTAATATATCTTCCAAATTCACTGCCTGTGAAGAAAAACTTTCCTGTTCTCCTAAAGTTTCGTTGTTCCCGTTTTTTATAGGCAATCCTGATGTCTGAGCAAAAATTGCCCCCATAGTCCATCCTGAACCGGTAGAAGGGACTCCTCCTCCCAATTTATCATTGTTTGAAAAATTAGTATTTTCTTTTGCTAATTGTGTTAATTCCGGAATACAATTAAAATCCATTCCTCCGCCATCTTCTTTTGATGCATACGTTGATTCCATTGACTCTAAAAATATATAAATCAGGTTCCTTTTCTGTTCTGGAAATATAATTTCTGTTGTACGTGGATCCACATAATTCTGTTCAATAAAATGAGACTCCTTTTTTTGACTTACCAAATACTCTTTAACATCTAATTCATCATATACTTTATAAGCTGCCCCAACTGCACTTCCACACGAAATCACTGTTATAAGAAATAACGAAATCATACATTTTCCATGCTTGGCTTTTAATCCAATAATCAAAAAAATCATTGTAAATAGTACCAATACCGCCATTGGAACACATGCATTTATACCATCAAGTACTACATCTGAATTTGTCCCTTCAAGCGGAACTTTTAAGTGAAAAATAATTTCATCAATAGATAATAATCCCCATGTATCTAAAACCCAATTACCTACATTATATAGAATCCATCCTAAAACAGATAGTATAATCATTAAAATACAATAAAACCCGTACCCTATACTTTTTATCTTCTTTCGTTTCATTTATTTTCATATCCTTTACTTACTATTTACAGAAATATACATAACTAGTAAATCACAAAATGCCTGAAAAAGCAATGTGCAAAAATACAACAATTTCTCAAAAATCGAGTAGGAGGCGGTGACTAACCGCCGTCCTCTCACACCACCGTGCGTACCGTTC
>NZ_JAQEKS010000035.1:0-24014 GCF_027679115.1 Coprococcus sp. TM115-187
TTCAAGCAACAAATACAGGAGAATAAACCCTTAACAAATAGGGACAAAAGGATTATAGAGCGTTTTAGAAGTGGCGCAGATTTCTTTGGCGAAAAAATATGTGGCAGAGAAACATCAAGACTATTCGAACAACCATATACTTTTGATCTATTTGATGAGTGGCAAGAAAAGCACTTTAAAGAACACCCGGAAGACAAAGATAAAACAATCGAAGAGTTATTTGACATACGGCTTTCTGAACAAAAGCTATATCATTACAAAGAAGTAAACGGCAAATATTATGGTGCAGAAATTCCAAAAGAAATACATCACACAGAATATTTCCGATATCTATATTTCAATGTAAAGTATGAATTTAGTGAGAAAACGTATTACAGATCTATCCCATATACAGACAAGGATAAGCAAGAAAGTATATGGGATAGGGAACGCTGCTTCGTTGCACAAGAGATCAGTGAATGGAGAGTGGACAAACTAGAAGATTGGCAGCGAGATCTTATTGAAAAAATAAGAGTCGGTGTTGAGCTGAAAGACGATGATATTGTTAAAGCAATGGGTTATTAAAATCTAAATGATGGTTCTCATAAAACATCTTTAGGCGAATTATGGCTTCTCGTTCTTTGCGAAGTTTAGCAAGAGATTCTTCATCAGATGAAACAAGAGCCTCTTTAATCGAGGAATCCAACGATTTATGATAGAAACAACAAGTTCCAAACTAAATAAAATTCATATTTTATTTAGACTACTAATCGTCTGAAACAAGCAAATATTGCTTAAAACAGAGGATAACGATTTTTACGAAAAACAGAAAAATCATGTTTGCGAAAGGATATTTTCTGATGTTTTGGAGACTGATACTGGTGATCCGATGCTTTCTGTGTTATAATATATAAGTTATCAGGGAACTTGATTCTGAATCATGGAGGCACAAAGTATGGAACCCATGTATTTGTCAATCCAGCCGAAAAAGACTGGAGAACGCATAAGAAAGCTACTCTTGGAAAAAGGATATACAATTCGGGAAATCCAGGGAGCTTTTGGATTTGAAAATCCGCAGGCCATTTATAAATGGCTTTCCGGCAAATCGTTACCCAGTATAGACAATTTTATTATTTTAAGTAGATTATTACATACTACGATTGAAGATATCCTCGTCATTGACGGGGATATTTCTCATTACATAGGAAATTTCATTTCCTATGTAATAAAAGCTTCCGGCAGGATGCGCACTGCGGCGTATAATGAAGATGTCGCAAGCGACCGCCACAGGCGCTAGAATGTGCTTCGCACATTCTTTGTTCTTTCTGTGGAGTTTTAAACTGTTGGTTGAATGACAAACTGCTATCATATAATTATAATTAAATCAGAAGTTGAGGAACAGATATTATTTATATGGTGTTCGAGAATTGCGGGAATTGCATAGCAATGGAGCAATCCGGTTACATCATTTATATTGTAAGCAAGAGAACAGTATGGGAGGCAAAAATCATGAAGAAAATTACATCAGCTTATGCAAACAAGATGTTGAGAAGCCTTGAGGAAGATAAAGCATTCTGGGTAAACAAGGAGGCAGCATCCAATACCTATGTGGCAGCGGTCAATGAGGAGCCGGTCATTCCGGAATATGATTATATGACCATTGCAAATACAATTGACGAGATTGACAGGAAGATTGTTACTATCAAACATACATTGAACCTGACAAATGCCACCGCAAAAGTGCAGGTCGGCAATCAGGAGATGAGCATTGACAGCATTCTGATCCGAATGGCGCAGCTTAACAAAAGAAAAGCTGTTCTTGACGATATGCGCAAGCGGCTTCCGAAAATGCGTGTGTATAGTAATTCCTTCAGTTCATCCGGATCGGTACCGGAATATAAATATATCAACTATGATCTGGAAGTAATCCGTCAGGAATACGACCGTATTTCCAATACAATTATGGAAATGCAGATTGCACTGGATCGTTACAATCAGACAGTATTGTTTGATGTGGATATCTAAGTAGGAATTTCCGTACAGGGTATATCTTCAACAAAGCTTATAGACGGTTGGTTATGGTTCAATGTCATCGTTTATTGGTTATTTGTTATCAGGTTATGTGTTCTTGTTCATAGAAACATTTTTGGAAAAGTATACAATTTAAATTTTTAAATCCCCCTGTAAAAAACCTGTGTCAGTTCACAGTGTAGAGGTACGGTTTCAAGCACGCAACAGCTGTGGAAGCAATTCCGCAGCTGTTTTTATACTAAAAAAAATTGCAACCAAGAGAGTTTTAAATCAAAATGTATCCGCAGAAAAAGAGATGTCATTCAATATTAAAAAGTTACCAAAAACAAGAAACTATTTTTGTGAATTTAGTTGCTTGTTTTTTTGTGTGCAAAGATGCTACAATCAAGGAAACTATTACAAGAGAAATAGTTTCCAAAAGGAGATGATCTTGTGCCGAATCAAAATTTAAAAGGCGATATTCTCGAAGCAACCATCCAGGCATTTCAAAAAAAGGGATTAAAATTTACAATGGATGATCTTGCATCTCTTCTGGGAATCAGCAAAAAAACAATCTATACTGTTTTTCCTGACAAAAATTCGTTGGTTCTGGAGATGGTTGATTATTGTTTTTCCTCGATCAAAGAAAGTGAACAAAAAGTTCTTCAAGATCTGAGTCTGGATACGGTTGGTAAAATCAGAGCAATTCTTGGTGTGTTACCGGAAGGGTATCGGGAGCTTGATCTCAGACAGCTTTATCAGCTAAAGGAGAGGTATCCCGAAGTTTATGAAAAAGTAAAATCCCGTCTGGAAACCGGGTGGGAGAGTACGATTTCATTACTGGAACAGGGCATCACAGAAGGAAAAATTCGAAATATCCAGATTCCAATTTTAAAAACCATGATGGAAGCCACATTAGAACAGTTTTTTCAGAGAGACGTGCTGGTCCAGAATGGAATTTCTTATCATGAGGCATTAGATGAAGTCGTATCCATTCTGATCGATGGCATTACAATCTGACAAGGGGGAATTTGTTATGGGAGAAGTACAGAAACTAAAAGGAAAAGAAAAGTTTGCCTACGGAATCGGGGCTGTAGGGAAAGATATGGTCTATATGCTGTCAGCGTCCTATGTCCTTTATTATTACTAGGACATCATGGGTGTCAGTGCTGTGGCAATGGGGGTGATCCTGTTTATCGCCCGAATTTTTGATGCATTTAATGATCCGATCATGGGAATCATCGTAGCAAAGACGAAAACCAGATGGGGCAAGTTTCGACCGTGGCTCTTTATCGGTACACTGACAAATGCCATTGTTTTGTATCTGATGTTTGCTGCACCGCCCTCTCTTTCAGGCAGAGGACTGGTTGCTTATGCGGCTGTAACCTACATACTCTGGGGCGTAACTTATACGATGATGGACATTCCATACTGGTCTATGATTCCTGCTTTTACCGAAAGTGGAAAAGAGCGCGAAAATCTTTCTGCAATGGCACGTTCCTGTGCCGGCGTTGGTTCTGCCATCGTCACGATCATTACTGTGCTTTCTGTATCCACGCTTGGCAAACTGGCAGGCGGGGAAGGTGCATCGGAAATTGAACGGCTTGGATACCGCTATTTTGCACTGATCATTGCGGTTTTGTTTTTCATTTTTATCACGATTACCTGCCTTTCTATTAAAGAAAAATCTTCGGTAAATATGGAAACAGCAACGGTAAAAGAAATGTTCCGGGCACTGTTTCGCAATGGCCAGGCAATGACCATGGTTGTGGCAATTGTTATGATCAATACCGCATTATATATTACATCGAATCTGGTCATTTACTTTTTCAAATATGATTTCAGTCCGGAAGCATGGCAGAGCAATTATACGTTTTTTAATACCTTTGGCGGTGCATTCCAGATTCTTGCGATGATGATTTTGTTTCCGCTGCTCCGGAAATTTATGAATACGATAAATCTTTTTTATGTCAGCTTTTCCATGGCATTTGCAGGATATCTGATCCTTCTTGTGATTGCATTCTCCGGAAGTACCAGTGTTTATCTGCTTCTGGTTCCGGCATTCCTTATTATGTCGGCGATTGGTATGCTGAATGTTATTGTGACGATTTTCCTTGCAAATACGGTAGATTACGGGGAATTGAAAAATAACCGGCGTGACGAATCGGTAATCTTTTCGATGCAGACCTTTGTGGTAAAGCTGGCATCTGGCGTGGCTGCACTTGCGGCTTCGATCGTTATTCAGATCTTCCAGATCAAGAAGGATGAAACGGCAGAAGTACTGACGGTAATCGCACCGGCTTCCAGGCTGGGACTTCGGATGTGTATGACGATCATTCCGATTCTTGTATTGCTGATCGGATTACTTGTGTTCCGAAAACATTACATATTAACAGATGAAAAGACAGAAGAAATATCCAGAACACTGGAAGAACGGAAGAGAGCATAATATTTATATCTATAATTTTATAACGAAATTTTAGTGGGACAGTTTGCGGACTGAAGATCCAAAGAAACTCTGTGCAACATGGGAATTCGTAAAATTCCTGATCTCTCCGGAATCACAGGCATACTGGAATGCACAGACAGGATATTTCCCGGTTACCACAAAAGCACACGATGAACAGACATTCAAAGATAATATCGCGCAGTATCCTCAGTTCCAGACAGCAATCGGGTAGCTCCATGATTCTTCACCGGAATATTGTGGTGCGCTTTTAAGTGTATTCCAGGAAGCAAGAGCAACTGTTGAGTCTGAAATCGAAAGCATGCTGAATGGAAAAGAAGATGTCGACACAGCAGTACAGAAAATGTCAGATTCGATCAACAAAGCGATCACTGACTACAATACTGTAAATAATTAAAAAGAATCGAGGCAGTAAACAATGAGCAAAACAAAAATATTTGCACACAGAGGTGCAAGCGGATATGCACCGGAAAACACGTTGGAAGCATTTGCACTGGCAATCACACAGGGTGCTGACGGAATCGAGCTTGACGTACAGCTTACAAAGGATGGAATCCCGGTTGTGATCCATGATGAAACCATCGACAGAGTTACAGA
This sequence comes from Coprococcus sp. TM115-187, assembly GCF_027679115.1. Classification (NCBI taxonomy): domain Bacteria; kingdom Bacillati; phylum Bacillota; class Clostridia; order Lachnospirales; family Lachnospiraceae; genus Coprococcus; species Coprococcus sp. TM115-187. Next base: position 5,054 of record NZ_JAQEKS010000035.1, read on the forward strand.
AAAAAAAGGATGGGTCAAGGATTATACCTTAAAAGAGTTAAAAGAGCTTACAGTACTGAAAAACAAATTCCCGGAGTATTCCGCAGCAAAGATCCCAACCCTGGAAGAAGTACTGGATGCGGTAAAAGCATCCGGTATCCAGGTCAATATTGAGCTGAAAACAGGAATTTACTGGTATCCGGAAATCGAGCAGAAGGTTGCGGATCTTGTAAAAAAAGCCGGAATGGAAGAGCGGGTGATTTATTCTTCCTTTAACCATTACAGCATCCAGCAGATAAAGAAAATTGTGCCGGAAGCAGAAACCGCTTATCTGTACAGTGATGTAATCCTGAATGTTGCAGAGTATGCGAAGAATACAAAAGTAGACGGACTGCATCCGGCAGTATATCATGTAAAAATGGCAGATTTCCTGAAAGAATATCTGGGCAGCAATCTGAATGTCCGTGTCTGGACAGTCAATGAAAAAGCGGATATGAAATGGTTGATCGATGCAGGAGTAACTGCAATTATCACCAATTATCCAGACATGGCAGTGCAGATCAAAAAAGAAGCGGAAGCATAAGATCATGCCGGTGTTGAGACAGTACTTGTATTATCCGGTGAGGCAACAAAAGAAGAAGCAAAGGCATACGAACATCAACCGGATTATATAATGTCATCCGTTGATGAGTTGCATGAAGCATGGATCAAAAGTATTTCTTAAATAAAAGAAAATATGTTTACTAAAACAGGGTATATATGGCAAATGAAGCTGTACATACCCTGTCTGTATATTCAGATCAATTCTTGATTGCCTCTGTTTTGACTGTAAAAAACACTTGCACAATCGAACATATGTTTGTATAATAGAAATATGAATACAGAAATGACAAATGAGCATTATACAATACAGGAAAAATTACGTATTCTTGCTGATGCTGCAAAGTATGATGTCGCATGTACATCAAGCGGCTCAAGTCGCCGGGGACAGAAAGGAGGGCTCGGTAATGCCGTTTCATGTGGAATTTGTCACAGCTTTGCGGCAGACGGAAGATGTATTTCTTTACTTAAGATCTTAATGACCAATCATTGTGTCTACGATTGCAAATACTGCATTAACCGTGCGAGCAATGATGTAAAAAGAGCTACATTTACTCCGGAAGAGATCTGTAATCTTACAGTCGAATTTTATAAACGGAATTATATAGAAGGACTTTTCCTAAGTTCCGGTATTTTGAAAAATCCAACCTATACGATGGAAAAGATGTGCGAGACCCTGCTTCTTCTCCGCACCAAATATCATTTTAACGGCTACATTCATGTGAAGACGATTCCGGGGGCTTCGGATGAATTACTTGCGGCTGCCGGTTATCTGGCAGACCGTGTCAGCGTGAATCTGGAACTGCCAACTTCTGAGGGCCTTCGTAATCTGGCACCGAACAAGACTATGCAGACAATCCTAAGTCCGATGGGAAAGGTGCAGAATACCATTGCCGCACATCGCATGGCAATCGGAAAATCATCATATATGGAAAGAAGCCGTGGAAATCAGTTCCTGCATAACGGAATTTTTTCTGATACTTCCAAACAACAGTTCCAAAAGAAACTGGAGAGCAGAGCAGCGCTACAGAGAGGAACCGATGTATCCAAGACTTCTGCACAGTCAAATCCTGCGCTATTGGATTCTTCCTTCACCTGGAATCAGGCATATCAACTTGCACCACATGATATGTCTAGATTAAAACGCAGCTTTGCACCGGCAGGACAAAGCACCCAGATGATCATCGGAGCGACAGGTGAAAGCGATTATACCTTATTACAGACCACACAGCAGCTTTATCAGGGATTTGATCTGAAACGTGTCTTTTATTCGGCATATATCCCGCTGAATGAAGATCCTGTTCTGCCTGAGATTGGAACTCCACCGCCGCTTTTGCGTGAACACAGGCTTTATCAGGCAGACTGGCTGCTCCGGTTTTACGGATTTCAGGCAGATGAACTTTTAACCATAGAGAAACCGAATTTTAACGAACTTCTGGATCCGAAGTGTGATTGGGCATTACGCCATCTGGAATTATTTCCCGTTGAAGTAGAAACGGCAAGCTATGCAGAACTCCTCCGCGTACCCGGAGTCGGACCGAAATCAGCCAGCCGTATTGTAAATGCACGAAGATATGGCAGAATGGATTTCACAAGTCTGAAGAAAATGGGAGTTGTGCTGAAAAGAGCGCACTATTTCATCACCTGTGGCGGAAAACAGATGTATCACACACCACTTGAAGAGACTTATATCACAAGACAGCTGGTCAGCGTAGACCGGAAGGAATCCTGGGAAATGGCTCATGCAAATGAAGGATTTTCACAGATGACACTTGCTGATTTCGGAATTGGATAGTTACATCATTAGGGCAGAAAATACTTATAGCAATATGAGAAAGCAGGAAATTTATGAAGATATATACTTGCAAGGACCGGTTAGAAGACATCATGACATGCATCTATGATGCATGGGCAGATGCTTTGCTAATCGGTCATGATCAGATACAGTTGAAAAAAGAACCGATTTTCCAGACAACATTATTGGACGAATATATCCATGTAGATGGGGACAGCTTCAAAGCAGAAAAAGTCACCCGGTCTATCCGCAGAGATATTTCTTCCAGAGCATATCTGTATGTGTATTACGCATCCCTTTCAGCAGAAGAAGACGCACTGCAGGCAATCTATAATTTTTTACGAGTTGGATTTGCAATAGGAGCAGATGTACTTGAACATTATACGAACCCACATGTGATGCGGATTATGGAATTATATCGTAATGTTGGAAATGAAAGCCATCATTTCCGTGAATTCGCCCGGTTTCAAAGTCTCGACGGGCGTGTCTATGTCAGCCATCTGGAACCCAAAAGTGATGTGATCATGCTGGTTGGAAGACATTTCGCAGACCGTATGCCATCGGAATACTGGATGATCGTTGACGATAACCGGAAGACCGTCTGTGTCCATCCAAAAGACGGAGAAAATTATCTTCGTTATCTGACGGACGGAGAGTTTGAGGCACTTCGGAAAATAGAAGAGTACGAAGATGAATACACTGGGATGTGGAAGACATTTTTCCATACGATCGGGATCAAAGAGCGGGAGAATTATGTCTGTCAGAGGAATCTTTTTCCGATCTGGAAGAGAAAGCATGCTGTGGAATTTAAAGAACAATCGCAGGAATTAAAAAGCAGCAAAGAATAACTCTGGTTAAAAATCATGAGCAGAAAACAGTGATGTCAATGCTGCGTGAACTTCAGAAGTAGAAGAACAGTTCGAGTATATGTATCGGCTGTTCTTTTTTTGCTTTTAAGCGTAAAAACGGTAATTTTTTTCTTGTACATAGTCGAGCATTAGAGTATAATAAACTCAGTTTTTTTCATATGTTTAAAAGCTATAATAAGAAAAACGGCAAAACAGATGAAAGTCTGCGACGCAAAGCTATAGGGCCTGTAAAATGGTAGCCAGTTGCCACGTTAAAGATGCATTGTCTGCAATGACAATGCTCTTTTTCGGTTTGGTTGTCCTGGTGAATATAGGCATTCGTGCAGATAGCAGTCAAAGGGATTTGACAAGGTCAAGAGCTGAATTAAACGCAGTAACGTATGCAGATCATATGAAGGCTGATATCGTGAGAGGAATTGATATTACAAATTTGGCAAAACCTCTGGATATTGAAAAGATGAAAAATACTATCAAAGATATTTGTCCCTAATATAGGGAGAAAGTAAATGAATAGCATAGTTATTAAAATGAATATTATTTGAGATTCGGGATAAATGGTGAAATGCAGACAAACAAGAAAAATAAAAATATAATAGGTATTATACAGAGTTTCCTTATATTGATATTAGTGGTTCTTATTATTTTTATGATGATTCAGATTAGCAGGCTGCAGGGGACAGCACGCGTAATAAATTATGCAGGTCTGGTACGTGGAGCTACACAGCGCGAAGTAAAATTAGAAATTACAGGAAACCAAAATGATGAATTAATTAAATATTTGGATGACATTCTTCTTGGATTGAGATATCAGGATGGACATTATAATCTGGTAAAACTCAATGACGAAGAATATCAGGGGAAATTGAAAATCCAGAGTGATTACTGGGATAAATTGAAAACAGAAATTGAAGCAGTAAGAAACAAGGGATACGAAAATACAGACATTGTTAATATGAGTGAAATATATTTTACGATGGCAGATGAAACTGTCTCTGCCGCAGAAAGCTATTCAGAAAAGATCGCTATAAAGATTCGTACTATAGAGCTTTTGTCGGCACTTGATATGTTGATTCTGGTGATATTGGTTATTATGCAGACTCTAAAGGCAATGCAGATGGCAATGCAAAACAGATTGCTGGAACAGAAAGCATTCGTAGATGCCCATACTGGGCTGCCAAATAAAAATGCCTGTAATGAGCTTCTTAATAAAAAAGATATAATTACAGGTTCTACAGCATGCATAATGTTTGATTTAAATAATCTAAAAACTGTAAATGATACAATGGGACATTCCGCAGGAGATCAGTTAATATTGAATTTCTCAAAGTTTTTGCGAAGTGTTATTCCAGAAAAGGATTTTGTTGGAAGATATGGCGGAGATGAGTTTATAGCAGTCATTTATCATACAAATGAGGCGGAAATTAAGGAAATATTAAAAGGTTTGTACAGAGAAAAAGATAGATTAAATAGTTATGAAAATCAAATACCAATCGACTATGCATGCGGATGGGCATTATCCTCCGATAATATGTCGTGTACAATGCAGATGTTATTGGATGATGCAGATGCTAATATGTATAAAAATAAACAGTTATGCAAGAAATATAATTAGCATTCTTAAGAAAAGTGATTAAAAAACTATCGATAGGAAGTGCCTTTTTTAATTTATAGGATTTCTAAAGACCACAAGAATAAAGGAAATAGAAAATATGAATAAAAGACAAAAAATACTGATTGCCGATGATGCAAAGTTTAACAGGGATATATTGAAAGAATTTCTTGGAGAAACCTATGATTATCTGGAAGCTGAAAATGGAAATCAGGTAATCCAGATGATAGGAGAAAATATTGGAATTGATCTGATGCTTTTAGATATCAATATGCCACAGATGAATGGTTTTGAAGTCTTGGAAATAATGAAAAGAAGCCAGTGTATTGATGAAACTCCAGTTATTATGATCTCTGCTGAAGAATCTGTTGATGTTATGCGTAAAGCATATGAAATGGGAATTACAGATTATATTACACGACCTTTTGATTCTGTTATTGTAAAGAAAAGAGTCCAGAATACCCTAGAACTTTATGCGAACCAAAAGCGTCTGATTAATGTGGTTGTTGATCAGGTTTATGAAAAAGAAGAAAACAATGATATTATGCTCAGGATTCTGAGCAATGTATTAGGGTCACGCAACAGTGAGAGCAGTGAACATATTTTACATATCCGTACTGCGACGAAAATGATGCTGAGACAACTGTTAAAAACAACGGATGCTTATCATCTGACGGAGACCGATATTGCTATAATCACAACCGCTTCTTCGCTTCATGATATTGGTAAAATACGCATTCCGGAAGAAATACTGAATAAACCCGGAAGACTAACCGATGAAGAATTTAAAATTATGAAAACTCATAGTGAGATTGGAGCATCCATGATCTGGGATATGCATTTTTTACAAGATCATCCACTGGTACATACCGCATGGGAAATCTGCAGATGGCATCATGAAAGATGGGATGGAAAGGGTTACCCGGATGGTCTGAAAGGTGAAGAAATACCAATTTCTGCACAGGTGGTGTCTATTGTGGATGTTTATGATGCTCTTACCAGTGAACGATGTTATAAGAAAGCATTTGAGCATGATACCGCAATCAAGATGATTCTGGACGGGCAATGCGGGCAGTTCAATCCGGTTCTTCTTAAGTGCCTGAAAGAACTAAGCCTTCAGTTTTCCAAGATGTATACGAATGAAACGAATGATAATAAACAGTATTATGAAGCACAGAGGCTCTCTGACGAAATACTAAAGGAAAAGTCTTTACCCCGTAAAAATTATTCGCAGCATGTCATTAAGCTCATGCAGGAAAAGATAGAGTTTTTTAAAATGGACAGTGGCAAAATTTCCATTGAGTATAATGCAATTTCAGGTCGGCTGATTATAATTAACGGAAACCGGCAGATACTGTGTCAGAGAGATGATCCGAAGTTTGATATATTCAAACTGTTCGAAGTAAGCAGTGAAGATATTCAACATATCAGAGCGTTACTGGACCAAACATCAATACAGAATACAGAAATCTCATTGCAGTTAATGGCAAAGGTGGAAAATAAAAGGCAGATGTATGATCTGAAACTGCATACCTTATGGTCTTCTTTAAAGAAAGATGGATATATAGGAATTGTCGGATATCTCTCTTGATTGGTGATATTATTTTTGGATATATCGAAATAAGAAAAAGGATAATGTAATTACTCTGTTAGTAAATTGACACAAGTTGGCTGTAGAGTATAATTATAGTAAAAGTACAGAAGAGGCTATCGCAAAGATATTTATAAAAATGTTGTGGGGGTATTGAACATTAATGAATGTAAAATTAAAATCTGGAAGCAAGCAAGCGACTGTAGCCTGGAGGGTGGGAGAAAGATGAAGAAGTGCAAATTAGTACAGAATATAATGAATTTCAAATTTTGTTACATTATATTTTGCACAATTATATGTTTTATTGTTTTATCCGTTCCTACATTTGCCAAAGAAAACTCTGACAATGTTATCCGGGTAGGATCTTTTGAGGAAACTTATAATGTAGTCAATGAAAAGGGAGAAAGAAGCGGATATGGTTATGAGTATCTTCAAGATATTGCAGGTTATGCAGGTTGGACATATAAATACATAACAAGTGATTGGAAAAACTGCTTTACACAGTTGGAAAATGGAGAGATTGACATTCTTGGTGGTATTTCCTATACAGACGAACGTGCTGAAAAAATGCTTTTTTCCGATATGCCTATGGGGGAAGAGAAATATTACATCTATACGGATGCATCCAATATGGATCTTACAGCAGGAAATTTGGATTCTTTTGAGGGAAAAAATATTGGTGTGTTTAAAGATAATATAACGGAGGATGTGCTTAACGAATGGGAGTTAAAGTATGGTCTGCATACGCAGCATGTCAATGTTTCTAATACCGCAGAAGTTATGGACAAACTGTCGAAACATGAAATTGACTGCTTCGTTTCGGTAGAAGAACCCCGTTGGGAAGAATCGGAGATTTCGCCGATTACAAGTATTGGAGAGACAGAAATCTATTTCGCTATAAATCCCAAACGTCCGGATATCAAAGAAGCACTGGATAGTGCTATGCGCAGAATCAAGGATGACAACCCATTTTACACAGATGATCTCTACAGGCGTTATCTTTCTGCACAGAGCAGCTCCTTTCTTTCAAAAGAAGAAAGGGAATGGATCGGGCAGCATGGAGCAATCCGGATAGGGTATCTGAATCAGGATGGAGGTATCAGCAGTGTAGATCCATCAACAGGCAAATTGACAGGTGTTATCACAGATTATGTGGATCTTGCAGAAAATTGTCTGCAAGGTCAGACTCTGGAATTTGAATTAAATGGATATGATACAAGAAGTGAACTGCTTCAGGCATTGCAGGATGGAAAAATAGACTTGATTTTTCATGCAAACCAGAATCCATACTTTGCAGAAACAAATGGATTTGCTTTGTCGGATACTCTATTGACTCTCAATATGGCAGCAATTACGGCAAAGGATTCTTTTGATGAAAATAAAGAGAATATAGTTGCCGTTGAAAAAGATAATTTTGCATTGAAAGCATATCTTTCATACAATTATCCGCAATGGGAGGTTGTGGAATATGAGACATCAGATGCAACAGTAAAAGCAATGCAGAAAGGGGAAGCAGATTGTATTGTAAGCAATTCAGGTACTGTTTCAGACTATTTGAAAAATAATAAGCTTCATAGTGTTTTCCTGACAAAAGAAGCTGATGTTTCATTTGCTGTTCAGCAGGGAGAATCGGTTCTTTTGTCCATTCTGAATAAAACACTGACATCTATGCCTACAACTCAATTTTCAGGTGCAGTAGTTTCGTATAATGTTTCCTCACGAAAAGTTACAGCGAAGGAGTTTATTCAGGACAATTTACTGGTTGTCTCACTCATAGTTGGAATCTCTATTTTTGTTGCCCTGTGTATAATTCTTGATTCTTTGAAAAAATCAAAACGTGCGGAAGAAAAATCCAAGAAGTCTGCTGAGCAGGCATTGAAGCTGAATCAGGAGCTTGAAGAAAAACAGCAGGAATTACAAAATGCACTTGTAGAAGCACAGAGTGCCAATAAGGCTAAGTCTTCCTTTTTAAATAACATGTCTCATGACATCAGGACACCGATCAATGGCATTATGGGCATGCTTACAATTCTTGAAAAAAGCGGAAATGATGGTGAGCGGGCAAAAGATTGCCTGAATAAAATAAATGAGTCTTCGAAACTGCTATTATCATTGGTAAATGATGTTTTGGATATGGCAAAGTTAGAATCGGATACCGTGGTTTTTGGTGATGAATCCATCAATCTGGATCAGGTATGTAAAGAAATCACGGAGTCGCTATACTTTCAGGCAGAAGAAAAAGGACTTCATGTTATGGGAGAACATGATGATTACAGTGGTATATATGTTTGGAGCAATGCAGTTCATCTGAAAAAAGTATTGATGAATCTGTTTACAAACAGTATGAAGTACAATAAGGTGAATGGTTCTATTTACATGAGTATGAGAACGATTGAAAGATCAGAAGATCACATGACATGTGAATTTAAAATAAAAGATAATGGAATTGGAATGTCAGAAGAATTTATAAAAAATGAATTGTTTACTCCATTTGTACAGGCAGATAATTCCCCACGTTCTGATTATAATGGGACAGGTCTGGGAATGCCTATTGTGAAACAACTTGTAGAAAAGATGGGCGGAACCATAACAGTTGAAAGCAAGCTTGGTGAAGGAAGCTGTTTTACTGTAATACTTCCATTTAAAATTGATACGAATGCACGGCCGGAAGAAAAAGAAGATTTCAATGCAGATCTATCAGGTGTCCGGATATTATTGGCTGAAGATAATGAGCTGAATGCGGAAATAGCAGAATTTATGCTGATGGAAAATGGGGCTGAAGTAGAAACAGTGAAAAATGGGTTAGAAGCTGTTCAGCACTTTGAAGCCTGCGAATCAGGAACATATGATGTTATTTTAATGGATGTCATGATGCCGGTGATGGATGGGCTTACTGCCACAAAAACAATAAGATCCCTGGAACGGCAGGATGCAAAAACAATCCCTATCATTGCTATGACTGCAAATGCGTTTAGGGAAGATGCAGAAAAGTGTATGGAAGCAGGAATGAATGCACATTTGTCAAAGCCGATTGTGATTGAGGAAGTTATAAAAACGATTTTAAGGTATGTTCATAATGATTAGCAGGGTTCATGAATTAGTGGAATACAATTGACAGAAGGGCTAAAAGATGACAATGCAGGCTGGCATACGCAAAATACACAGATTTTCTATCCAACATTATTGACGTGTAAAAATTTTTATGGTATTTTTATTTCTAAAAAAAGATATTATTTTAAAGGCAAACCTGTTGAAAGGCAGGAGCGCAAAGCCAGAAGGGACTAAAGTCAGAAAGCTTGACCATGTCAGCCGGTTGCCACTGTTTCCATATCATCATAATATATGGAAAAGATGTTTGAACAGAAGAGATTCCGATACCTTTTATACTATATAGATGTGTCATTTTAGAGAAATATAGTAGGGACACTGGCAGATTTTGGCAAGTGTCCTTTTTGCATGCAAAAATGGATAACAAAACTGGCAGGGACAGGTTTTCTGTATACAGATAAAAGCAAGATGAAGAAGGCATAAGACGGAGAAAGGATTTTTATAAAATGAAAAATTATGAAGACAAAATATATTCCTTAGGTGAGACTGTAACGGGGCAGACACAGGTCATGTCACAGGTCGTACAGAAAACACTGGAAAATAATGGCGGGGTAGGTATAATGACAGGATCTTATGACCAAAACCTGTCTATTTTGTCTGTGAATAATCTGCTGTTGCATAGTACGGGATATACATTCGATACTTTCATGGAACAGACAAAAGGCTCATTGAGAAATTTCTTTTATGACGAGGAAGACAGACTGGAGCGAGACCGTTTTTTGCAGCTTCACGGAACAGGAGAAGCACAGATCCTTGCAGCAGACGGTACAGTGAAAAATGTACGGCTTTGTAAAGAGGATGCGACAGATGAGGCGGGCAGACAGATCTGGGTTATGTCCGTACAGGTCAACTGGGATCATGTAAATTTGACACTGCTCAATGAGGCTATCTGTTCCGGCTTCTGGTATTTTGACTGTGACGAAAACAGTGAGATTGTGAATGTAAACTGGAGTCATGAATTCCGAAAAATGCTTGGCTATCATGACACTCTGGACTTTCCGAATAAACTGGAATCCTGGTCGGATCTTCTGCATCCACAGGATAAAGAAAGAGTAATGGTGCAGCTTCAGGCGGCAATTAAGGATAAGACGAACCAGATAAAATACCAGGTAGAGTATCGTATGAGAATGAAGGATAATCAATACCAGTGGTTTCGGGCATCGGCAGAAGTAATACGCCGTCTGGATGGTTCTGCCAGCAGGATTGCCGGAATTTTTATTAACATTGATGGGGAGAAAAAAGAAATCATGCAGGCACAAAAATCTGCTGCTTTCCACCGGGCTTTTACGAAAGCAGATTTGTGCGAGTATTATGTGAATCTGGAAGCGAATACTTTTGATACCTTTAAGGTTGAACCGTCCCTGATGACCGTCTTTGAACAGAGTCATACGTGGGATGAATTGATCCGGCATTTTGTGGATTCCTATGTTGTGGAGACAGATAAGAAGGCGGTATCCTCTTTTTACGACCGTGGTTATATTGCAGAAAGGCTGAAGGGTCTGGAAACCGAATTGGCTTTAGAGTGCCGTATCACTCTGAATGGAAAAGAACGATGGGTCCGCAATGTGGTCATACGTGGCGAGATCGAGGATTCAGAATATGCCATGATCTTTCTGCGTGATATCACAGAGGCAAAGGTAGAGAGCGCACGGCATCTGCAGATGGCAGCGGATAATGCTTCCATGGAGCAGCTGATTCAGAGTATTGTGCGTCTGGTTGACCGCTTTGTTGTCTGTGATCTGGAAAATGACAGATATGAATTCTACAATCTGAATGGACAGATGATATATAAACCTCTGGGATTTTATCATGATTTTCAGATGCAGGTTCTTGAAAAATATAAGACACTGGAACCATTGGAAGCTATAGATATCCTGATAACCCCGGATAATATTCGGAAAAAACTGAAAAGTGAAAATGATATTTATAAGTTTGAGTATTGCAGCCTGGATGAAAAGACTTATAAAATCGCTTCTTATATTCCCTTGGAATGGAAGAATGGAAAGCTGGAAAAGGTATTGCTGGCATCCATGGATGTGACACAGGAAAAGAAAGCAGAGATTGAATCCCGTCAGGCACTGAAAGAAGCTTACCGGTCCGCAGAAAATGCAAATCGTGCGAAAACGGAATTCCTTTCCAATATGTCCCATGATATCCGGACACCAATGAATGCGATTGTGGGTCTGACGGCAATCGCAGGAGCAAATATTGAGAGCCAGGACAGAGTCATTGAATGCCTCAGCAAGATCACAGAATCAAGCCGCCATCTGCTGGGGCTGATCAATGAAGTATTGGATATGGCACGTATTGAAAGTGGAAAAATGACACTGGCACAGGAAGATTTCAATCTGTCAGAGCTGGTAGATAATCTTATTACACTTACGAAACCGGTGCTTGATGAACATAAACATAATTTTGATATACACATCAATCATATTGAACATGAGGCTGTCTGTGGTGACAGCTTGAGGATTCAGCAGGTATTTTTGAATCTGATGAGTAATGCGATCAAGTATACACCTGATGGTGGAAATATTACTTTTTCGATAGAGGAAAAACCCAATGGATTTTCAGAACTTGGATGCTATGAATTTACGATTGAGGATAATGGAATCGGTATGTCACCGGAATTCCAGAAAATCATGTTTGATCCTTTCAGCCGTGCAGATGACCAACGGACAACCAGAGTTCAGGGAACCGGTCTTGGAATGGCAATCAGCAGAAATATTGTGAACCTGATGAATGGTAATATTAAAGTGGAAAGCACCTTACATAAGGGAACTAAAATTACAGTAACAATTTATCTGGAGCTTCAGGAACAAGAAAAAGAACAGGACAAAAATCTGATGAATCTGCCGGTTCTGGTAGTGGATGATGATAAGACATGCTGTGAAAGTACAGTTGCCACACTGAAGGAAATCGGTATTATGGGTGAATGGGTTCTCTCTGGCAGGGAAGCGGTTGAGCGCTGTTATGCACGACATGAGTTGAAAGATGATTACTTTGCTGTTATTTTAGACTGGAAGATGCCGGAGATGGATGGTATAGAAACTGCCAGACAGATCCGGAAGCGGATAGGTAAAGAAATCACCATCATTGTACTGACATCTTATGAATTCAGCGAGATTGAAGAAGAAGCAAAGGCGGCGGGCATAGATGCTTTTATTGCAAAACCGCTGTTCCGTTCCCGGCTGACGGCTACACTGCGGCAGTTTACTTCAGGCAGAAAAGAAAATACAGCGAGAAATTATCTGGAGAAACTGTCAGAAGCAGATTATACAGGAAAAAGGATTCTGCTGGTTGAGGATAATGAGTTGAACAGAGAAATTGCTGGTGAAATTCTGCAGATGACAGGTGCAAAAGTGGAAACGGCAGAAAATGGAAAAATCGCAGTTGAGAAAGTGGAAGCTTCTCCGAAAGGCTTGTATGATCTTGTTTTTATGGATATCCAAATGCCTGTCATGAATGGTTATGAGGCAACTGCAGCAATCAGGAGCCTTCCGGGTGAAAAGGGAAAACTGCCTATTGTTGCCATGACTGCCAATGCTTTTGCAGAAGATGTACAGCTGGCCAAAAATACAGGCATGAATGGACATATCGCGAAACCGCTGGATATGAATAAGCTGAATGATGTTCTGGAAAACTGGCTGTAATTGCCTTCCTGGATGCATGGGAAAAGCAGCTAGGAAACATAGAGAGGGTTTTGTGATACAATGTTGCATCTGAATACCGCTCGCTGATCCGTCCATTTCTGGATGTTTCTAGACTTTCAGCAAGATAGAAGGCGGAAGAATGCATTTCCACAGAATACCGTATGTGTGATGGCAGTTGGCACAGGATGCTTTTTACTGTAAAAAAAAGGGATGAGTCTGGAAATGTAACCCATGTTTGCAAAATACGTGAAGAGTTGAGGCGTTTTTGTATTAAACTAAAATTAGGGAAAAGACATGTGAAATACGATGATGAAAAATAACTATATAAAACAAAAAAGAAAAGATCAAAATCCGGTAAATCATTGGAAAATTTTTGAGGGACGGTTGGTATTCCTTCTGGCAATGGTGATTTTGTTTGTTGTTGCATATACTTTTATTTTACAACAAGCATATACCCAAACTGCTCTGAAAACAGAAATTGAACGAGATATTTCCAGTGCAGATGCGGTTCATAAGCTGGTAAATCACAGACTGGGACGAAAAGATTTTAATGAAATAAAAAGTAAAGCTGATGAGAATACAGAACTATTCAAGAATATGTCGACATATATGAATGAAATCAGAACGCTGAATTCTACGAGATATATTTACACAGCAACCAGAAATGAAGACGGTAGATTGATTTACGTTGTAGACGGACTGGATCCATCGGCTGGTGACGTCAGACATCCAGGAGATCCGATTGAAAAGGAGATGGTTCCTTATATAGAAAAAGCACTTTCTGGAAAAACAGTATATTCTCAGGATATTGTTGATACAACATGGGGACCTATTTTTACAGCCTGTTATCCTGTGACAGCGGAAGATGAATCTAATGAAGTGATAGGTGCTTTCTGCATAGAAATGGATATGCAGAAAGCGTATGGAATGGTTGAGAAGACGAATAAGTTAAGTATTGTACTGGGATGCATTACAGCGTGTATTTTGTTAATATTATGTACCTGTGGATATTCTGTATATAAGAAGCAAAAAGAAAATGAGCAGAAACAGCAAAAACTGTTGCAGGAAGCTGCAAGACTGGCCGATTCAGCTAATAAAGCAAAATCAACATTTCTGTTTAATATGTCTCATGATATTCGTACCCCTATGAATGCAATCATTGGATATGCAGAATTGGGAGAGAGACATTTAAAGGAGCCAACTATATTAGAGGATTACTTTGAAAAAATATTATTGTGCGGAAAGAAAATGCTGCATTTGATTGATAACATTCTTGAATTAGCACGAATCGAAAACAACCACGCAACGCTAGATGAAACAATAACAGATGTTTCTAAAAACTTTGATTTATGTATTGATATGTTTAGGAAACCGATAGAAGAAAAACATCAAACACTGAAAGTCAATAAGAACATTCGATATCCATACCTGTATATGGATGATGCAAGATCATCTGAAATTACGATTAACATTTTGAGTAATGCTGTGAAATACACGGGTGAAGGCGGTAACATAAGCTGTACATTGAACCAATATCCCGGCGAAAAAGAAGGTTGGAGTGTATTAGAGCTTATCATAGCAGACAACGGAATCGGAATGTCAGAAGAATTCCAAAAACATATTTTTGAATCATTTTCACAGGAACGATCTTCGTCAGACAGCGGAATAGAAGGTAGCGGACTTGGCATGGGAATCGTGAAGAAACTGGTGGATTTAATGAATGGCAAGATCACAGTTCAGAGCAAACCGGGAGCAGGTTCTACTTTTACAATCACGCTTCCATTAAAAAAAGCAAATGAGGAAGAAAGGAATCCGAAACATGCAGACGGTCAGTTGAATATCAAAAAACTGGAAGGAAAAAGGGTTCTTCTGGTAGAAGATAATGACTTGAACGCAGAAATTGCAACGGAACTTTTGACAGAAGAGGGAATCATGATAGAAAGAGCGGAGAACGGCGTTGCATGTATTGATATGCTTAACAAAGCAAAGCAAAATTACTACAGTCTGATTCTGATGGATATTCAGATGCCGATTATGAACGGATATGAAGCATCCAGGAGAATTCGAGAACTGAAAGACGGTAACAAATCGCAGATTCCAATTGTTGCAATGACAGCAAATGCTTTTGAAGAAGATAAGAAGATGGCTTTTGCAAGTGGCATGAATGATCATGTTGCAAAACCAATAGATATGAATGTATTATTGCCGACTATTATGAAATATATGTAAAGGAAGAAAGAAGGACACTGATTTTGCAGTCAGTGTTCTTCTTACATATCAGTCGACTAAAGAAAAACATTTTATAGTTGTACATTATCTCGTTGAGAAGGGTAAATCTGTGAACTTTGTTCACTAAGCAGAGCAGTGAAATTTTGACGAATGATATTTAAAGTCTTTTGCTTTTTCAGTAATTCTTGTAATCAATAAGAAGATTATTCAAGAAAAACAGGGAAAAGATAAGCCGGAGAGAGAAGCTGATTTTGGTGTGAGATAATTGAAAAAGGAATGGAAGTTACTGTTTTGGTAGCTTTCATTCCTTTTTTGACGTGAGAGAAGAGTTATTTTTGATTAAATAGATTGTTACATTCATCTATAATAGCTTCAACTGTGCGTACCTGTGATGGTGTGAGCTTGCGGAGCTTATCTGAGAGAATCAACAGATCCTTATCTATAATTTCACCAGTGAGCAAATAGTCGGCACTTACTTCTAAAGCAGAGGAGATTTTTAACAGATTTTCAGGTCTCATTGCCCGTTTTCCTGATTCCGCATAAGAAACAAACTGGGTAGTAACTTCCCCTTTTCTGCAAGTGCTTCTTGAGTGAGTCCCAGCTTTTTTCGACGATCCATAATTCTTTTTCCAATTTCCTATAAACATAATTCGTTATCCGACATTAGTATAAAACCTCTCCTCTCGTATTGTTAAATTATATCCACAATAGATGATAAAAATAAGCGTCTACTGTTGGCTAAAATCAACAATACGATATATTATCAGAGATAAATATTGAAAAATCGTGGATGCATAACAAGTAGAAAAAGTAGTGTATAGGAATACGAAAAAGCGAACAGCTATAATGAAAGAAAATGAATTTTCAGGAGGACTATGATTATGGAACAGATGGATTTTTCAATAGAGGTATCAGAAAGTGAGACAGAAAAATTTGCAGATTATTTATACCAGAAAGAAAATGCAAAGGCAACAATCAATAAATATATGGCAGATATAAAAAAGTTTTTATTTTTTTTGGCAGATGATAAGCGGATCAATAAAAAAGTATTGTTGCAATATAAAGAATGGCTTGTTCAAAAATATGCTGTCAATAGTGTTAATTCGATGCTTGCCGCATTGAATCAGTTCCTGGAATTTTTGAATGTAGGAAATCTGAAAGTGAAAAGAATAAAAGTGCAGAAGCAGTCTTTTTTACAGGATCAGAAAGAAGTGACAGAAAAAGAATGCAGGAAATTGATTGCAACAGCTATGGCAGAAGGAAAAGAACAGCTTGCATTGTGTATTGAAACAATAGCATGTACAGGAATTCGGATCAGCGAAATAAAATATTTTACAGTGGAGCGTGTAAAATCTGGAAAGATAGAGATTTATAATAAAGGAAAATATAGAAGAATTTTTTTGCCGAAGGTATTGCAAAGGAAACTTCTTTCCTATTGCCATAATAACCAAATAGCAGAAGGTTGGATATTTGTCACGAAAAATGGGAAGTTAAAAGACAGAAGTAATATTTGGAGAGAAATGAAACGATTAAAAGAAAAGACAGGAGTAGCAGAATCAAAAATATTCCCGCATAATTTTCGACATCTATTTGCAAGGATTTATTATAAAGTAACAAAAGATATTACAGGTCTTGCAGATTTACTTGGACATAGCAGCATCAATGTAACGAGAATATATACAGCAACTACAGAAACAGTGTTCCAAAAGAAGCTGGATAAGATTGTCGAACAGGAAATATTGGAATGTACAACATAATATCTGTTATGTTGTTTATGGACAGATTACTTTTCGTACGATATAATGTTAAATAGCACCATGTTATCTGTTATGCTGTTCATATTACATAGTTCCTTTCTGATTTTTTTGGTAGCTGTGCCCTATTTAAGTACCGCTCTTGGGAAATTGGCTATAATCTTTATTATTTTTATTGTTTAAAGTTCTCTTTTTGAGGAAATGAATGACTTGCAGAAATAGGGTAGAACAGGTTAATAGAGACACTGTACAACATAACAGATATTATGTTGTATTGATTTTGCAATGGATAAGGAGTAACGATGGCATATACTGTAAGAAAATTACTTGAATCAGAACAGTTTCCGAAAATGAAGCTGCTTTGCGGTGAAAAAGGTCTAGATTTGGAAGTGAAAGGCATTCGAATAATCGAAATTGAAGATATGGAGCGATACCTGACGGGTGGTGAAATACTCATAACCAGTCTTCAGGTATATTTATCATGCAGTGATCGAGAAGTAGAGCAGCATTTTGAAGATTTAGTTAAAAGTGATATAAGTGGATTCATTGTAAAGAAAAGAAAAGAATATGATCCTACAGGACGCAGATTGAGTTTATTAGAAAAACACTGCAAAAAATATGAAATTCCTCTGGTAGAAATTCCAGGAGATTTATATTACTGGGGAATTATCCGACATGTTATGATGCAGGTATTCGATAAAGACACTGCACGCTTAAAGTATTTTAAAATTACACATGATAATTTTAATACGTTTATTTTAAAAAATAATGGATCAAGCAATACAGCAAGTGATATTATCAAATTTTTAAGCATCATGATCGAGAATCCTGTTGTATTGTATTATGGTAATCTTAATTGTATGGTTTCAACAAACTTGGACAACTCCAAGTTAATATTGTCAGATGAAATTCAGCCATATAAACCCAATATTATTACGAAATTTCAATATATGAAGCAGATGAAAGGAAGCTGTGTTCAATATGTAGTGAAATTTGCCATATTGAGTGAGGTGGAAATATATATAACAATAACAGAAGAAAATAGAGAACTGACAGAACTTGATTATATGGCAATCGAAAATGCGATTATTAACTTGCAGTATGGATTTTTGAGTGAATTTGCACAGGATGAAGTGAAAAAGAAGTATCAGAGAGATATTATCCATAATATTCTGAATGGATTACTGAGTTCGAAAGAAATGACTGAAGCGGCAGCACAGCTCGGCATGAAAGAAAGCGATACTTACAGGGTTGTTGATTTTCATACCATCAAAAAAAATGTACAAAGAAAATATACAAAAGAACAGCTTCACGAAGTAGGTGTTATCGTGGGTGAATTGACGTATCTTTTGCCGGATGCGCTTATTTACAGAAATATGGATCAGATTGTTATGATTCAACAGGTAGATTCCAATCAGACAGAACTGGAGTATCAGAAAGAGATGGAAGAAGTAGAGGATGTTATCCAGCGAAGCATCCTTTATAGAAAGAAAGATACAGACTTTCAGATTGGTATAGGAAAAAGTGTGGAAGGGTATCAACGGCTGAAAGAATCTTATCACGAAGCAAGTCGGGCTATCAAGTATATAGACATTATCCGCCTGGTGACTGGTGATAAGAATAAGTCAGTAGTACATTATTCGAACCTCGGATTTTTCCAGATATTCGGCGAAATTGATGATGTGACGGAACTGGAAAGATACATTCCGGAAACATTAAAGAAATTATATTTATATGATGATGAACATAAGGGAGAATTGATTACAACCTTGCA
>NZ_JAQEKS010000036.1:0-19737 GCF_027679115.1 Coprococcus sp. TM115-187
GTGAAGATAATAAAAGAGTTAGCATTGAAAATTGTAAATAAAAGATAGTGGGAGAAGAATAGTAATGAAGCAATTTGTAAGGAAAATACTATTTGCATTTTTAATTATAATAGGATTAGAAACATTTGTTTTTAATTATAGATGTTGGGAGTCATTATTAAATCAAGAAAAGGTTGTAGAAAATTTTGAGTGTGGAAAAGGAATAAAAAAAAGCGGAGAGTATTATGAGATTGTAGATGAGAAGGAAGCTTTCCTGGAAATAAAAGCATTAAATATAAATTTGAAAAATATATTGGCAGATATTGATGTGGCAGATAATGCATCAGTATGTGATGAAAGATTTTTCCCGATACGTATATTTATGACTGATGAAGCTAATTCAGAATATAAAGAATTACCATCAATGAATATAGTGAGGAGAATAAAGGAAAGTAAATATGTTCGTTTACATTTAAGCGGGAAAACAAATAAAATTAAAATAAAAATTGATTTGCCTGAAGGAGCAAAAATTAGTGTAAATAAAATTGCATTTAATGTGAAAAGGCCTTTCATCGTTCATCCACTGCGTATAGTGATTGAAATGATTATTTTTATTTTATTTGAAATATTTAGACCAAATTCTAAAGTATATAATATTTCGTTAAATATAAAAAAAAGAAAGCAGCGAATTTTTATAGCTTTAGCATTGGGATTAAACTTGCTTGTCTTAGCGGGAATCAGTATTTCGACATTTCCGACAAGAAATCTTGGAAATGGAGGATGGCTTCCGGATACAGAATATGAAAAACTAACGGATGCTCTGATTGATGGTCATTTTTATTTGAATATAGAACCAACTAAAGCATTAGAAAACATTGATAATCCATATGATCCGCAATTGAGAAGTAAAGCTTTAGCGGAAACGGGAGAAACATATTATGTTGATCATGCCTATTATAAAGGAAAATATTATTGCTATTTTGGAATTGTTCCTGCATTGATATTTTTTGTTCCATTTAAGTTGCTATTTGGAGTTCATTTACCAACATGGATAGCAGTTACTTTTTGTGGTCTGATGTATTGTATAGTTATTTATATATTTATATATTTGATAATAAAAAAATATTATAAAAATATATCTTTTGGCACATACATTGTGACGGATACGATTTTTATTGCTATGAGCGCTATAGTTTATTTAGTTTTTTATGGGACGATATATTCACTGCCGATTATGATGTCTTTGATGTTGGGAATTATAGGACTTAGTTTTTGGATTGCAGCAAGCGATAGTAAAAAACTTAATAAAATATATCTCATATTAGGTTCATTGGCAATAGCTCTTATTATAGGTTGTAGACCGCAATTAGCCATAATATTGCTGTTTGCGTTTCCTATTTTTTGGAATGATATTAAAGAAAAGAGGTTTTTCTCTGTTAAAGGAATGGCAAATACTTTAAGCGTAATAGTACCGTTTCTAATTATTGGTGTTGGCATTATGTATTATAATTATGCTCGTTTTGGCAGTGTTATGGATTTTGGGGCAAATTATAATTTGACCAGTAATGATATGACTCATAGAGGAATTGTTTTAGCAAGAAATTGGGTTGGGATTTTTGAGTATATTTTTCAGCCGCTAAATATATCTTCTAAATTTCCTTTCATGCAGTTAATTGGAAATAATGTACAATTTGATTATCAGGGATATTTAAGTCAGGAGCCATTATTTGGAGGTTTTTTATGGTTTAATCCAATACTTGTAATATGTTGGGCATATTTTAAAAATCGTAAGGAAATGAAGAAGAAAAAATGCTACGCATTAGGTGTAGGGGCGTTTGTTAGTGCTGTTATAATTATTTTATTAACAATTCAAATGTCTGGAATGACACAGAGATATATGTCCGATTTTGGATGGCTATTTGCGATGTCCACGGTGATTGCATTTTTATATTTAGAAGAAAAATATAGAAATACTCAAAAATATTATATTGTAATGAAAGTGCTGATTAGTCTGAGTGCTATTACATTAGTAGTTAATTATTTCAATATATTTATAGCTGATAGATATCAGAATTTATTTTATACGAATCCTAATCTGTGGTTTTGGGTTAAATATGTTCTGTTTTCTATATAAAAGAGCACGAAATTTGACAAAAAAACAAGCATTTGATATAATCTTTCCATCTAAAGAAAAGTGTAGTATAATAATCAAGTAATCAAAATAAAAGTTGGTGATTCAGATAGAACTAAATATCTGTAAAACCAACTTTTTTTGAGAAAAATATTATTTATATAAGTTAGGAGAACAATGGACGAGAAGATATTAACAGTAACGATTCCAAGTTACAATGTGGAAGCATATTTGGAAGACTGCCTGGAATCTTTTGTGAATTCCGAGGTTATGGATGATATTGAAGTATTGATCGTGAACGATGGTTCAAGTGATAATACTGCCAAGATTGCACAGCGATATGCGGACAAGTACGAAAATACATTCCGGTTGATCAATAAAGAAAATGGGGGACATGGTTCTACGATTAACACAGGAGTTCGTGAGGCAAAAGGAAAATATTTTAAAGTGGTTGATGGGGATGACTGGGTAGATACAAGAAGTTTTATTCATCTTGTGAAAGTGTTAAAAGAGAGCGATGCAGATATTGTGGCGTCTAATTATACCTGGATCAATCATACAACCAGAATGCCAGAGAAGAGGCAGGAACATCCGTTTGAAAAAATAGAGTATAATAAGCTGTATCAGTTTGAAGAGATTGTCGGTAAAACGATTATTGATATGCATGCGACAACTGTGAAGACGGAATTGTTCAGAAAGGCTGATGAACAGATTGACGAACACACTTTTTATGTTGATGTGGAATTTATTGCATTTCCGATTCCGTATGTGCGGACAGTGTATTTCATAGAAGAGCCGGTATATCAGTATCGCCTGGGACTTCCGGGACAGAGTATGTCTATTCAGAAGATGCAGAAGAATCTGAAGAATCATTTACGTGTGCTTATGCGGCTGAACAGCTATTGCAAGAAAGTAGAAAAGATTGCTCCAGTAGCGAATCTGGAGTATATCCGTGAGCTGACAGCAACAATTCTTACCAGTCAGATGAAGATTTATATAAGTTTTCCTCTTAAGAATGGTATGAGAAAAGAAGCAATGAAATTGGATGCATATTTTTATCATAAGAACCGGAAAGTCTATGACAGAGTAAAGAATCCGGCTGTTCTGGTTTTGAGGAAAACTCGATATGCTGCATTCCCGTTAGCGGTTCTTGTTTTTAAAGGACGAAGAAATTCATATTAAGATGGAGAAGAAAAATGAGTGTGACAAGAGATAGGATAAATACATTTTTTAGGTATAAGGATTTATTAAGAGAACTGGTAGTCAGAGATGTGAAATTAAAATACAGAAGAAGTTTCCTGGGATATGTATGGAGCATTTTGAATCCATTGCTGATTATGTTAGTAATGACGCTTGTATTTTCGCAGATGTTTCAGCGTGGAATAGAAAACTTTCCAGTTTATCTGCTTACTGGACAGGCACTGTTTGATTTTATGAATAATGCAACCCATATGTCCATGTATTCAGTATTGGATAATGGAGCACTGATTAAGAAAATTTATGTACCAAAATATATTTTTACATTGTCGAAAGTAACAAGCTCATTGATTGATCTTATTTTTTCAATGGGTGCATTGATTTTGGTGATGCTGATTACAAGAACACCATTTTCACCATATTTTTTATTATTTCCGCTGGTAGTTATACCGCTTTATATTTTTGTGTGTGGAATGGGATTCTTCTTGTCAGCAGCAAATGTTTTCTTTAGAGACATTCAGTATATTTATAATGCAATTACTGTAGCATGGATGTATGTAACACCGATGTTCTATCCGATTGATCTTCTTCCGGACGGGCTGAGAAAACTGGTAGAATACTGCAATCCGATGTATTATTATATCCAGTTTTTCAGAGATCTTGTTTTATACAGACATTTTACAACGCCGAGAATTTTTGTCGGTTGCTGGGTGATGGCGTTTATTATGCTGACAATTGGACTTGGTGTATTTAAGAAAACACAGGATAACTTCATTTTGTATATCTAGGAGAAAAGATAATGAGCGAAGAATATATTGTTGATGTTGACCATCTTACGATTCGGTTCAACATGGCATCTGAAAAGGTGGATAATTTAAAAGAATATGTAATTAAACTGATTAAGCATGAATTGATGTTTCAGGAGTTTTTGGCGTTAAAAGATGTAAATCTGAAAGTGAAGAGGGGAGAAGCGTGGGGGTTGATCGGAACTAATGGTTCTGGAAAATCCACTCTTTTAAAAGCATGTTGTGGCATTTTAAAGCCGTATAAGGGAACTGTTACGACGAAAGGTACAATTGCTCCATTGATTGAGCTGGGTGCTGGATTTGATATGAATATGACAGCAAGAGAAAATGTGTTTTTAAATGGGACAGTACTGGGACATTCCAGAAAATTCATGGAAGAGCATTTTGATGAGATTATTGAGTTTGCGGAACTTTGGGATTTCCTGGATGTACCGATTAAGAATTTTTCATCAGGTATGCAGGCTCGACTTGGATTTGCGATTGCTACGATGGTAAGGCCTGATATTCTGGTTGTTGATGAAATCTTGTCTGTAGGAGATTATCAGTTTCAGGAAAAATGTTATAAGCGAATGGAAGATATGCTCAGTGGAGGAACAACACTTTTATATGTATCGCATGATGTCAAATCTGTAAGAAAGCTGTGCGATCATGCAATTTGGATTGATAAAGGTGTGGTAAGAAAAAGCGGTCTGGTTGAAGAAGTAACCAATGAGTATATGAATGAATAGTTTGATGGGAGAAATATGATACTACAAAAATTTGCTTTATATCCGTATTCAGAAGAGACGACTCGGCTTTATATGAAAACAACTGATGATGTTGTGACCGACAAGGAAAAAGTTGAGTTAAAGACTTTGGCAAAAGTAAATCTGGAAACATATTTTAATTTATTTTCATGCCTGAAGTGGAAAAAATATGTTGGAGTTGAGTCTGTTTATCTTAGATTAAAGCTGAATGGAATTGTAAAAGTAAAAATAGATCATCTTCAGGTGAAAGATGGAGATGTAGAAAGACATGGTGTACTGGACGAGGAAATCCAGTCGGATGCTTCAGGATATGTAACTTCAAATGAATTTACGCTTCCGGAGGAAGGAATGCTTGGAGTTATGATTGAGGCAGTGTCAGAGTCAGTGCTTTATGAGGTTGATTTTTCAACAGATCAGACGGGTCTGGAAGAGAATGATATCTGTATAGGAATCGGAATCTGTACGTTCAAGAGAGAAAAATATGTAGAGCGTAATATGAATCTCCTGAAAGAAGGAATCTTAAATAATCCGGCAGCAGAAGCGTATGAACATATTAAAATTTGTATTTCGGATAATGCGGGTACGCTAGAACCAGAGAAAATTGAAAATCCAGAAATTCATGTTGTAAAAAACAAAAATCTGGGTGGAGTAGGCGGGTTTACCCGTACCATGCTGGAATATTTAAATGGCGAAGAAAAAATAAGTCACGTTCTGTTAATGGATGATGATGCAATTATATTACCGGAAACAATTGAAAGAAATTATCTTTTCTTAAAACATTTAAAGAAGAAATATTATAATTATGTAATTGGTGGAGCTCTGATGCGACTGGATCATCCAAGTATCCAGTATGAAAGTGGAGCATTATGGAACAATGGAGATATGATTGCACATAATCATGATTTTGATATGACTTCATTGGCAGAATGCATTACAAATGAAGTCGAGATTGAACATGATTATGTTGGATGGTGGTATTCCTGCATACCAGTCACATTTATTAACAAAAATAAATTACCGCTTCCGTTATTTATTCATCGTGATGATATTGAATATGGATTACGTGCAAATGGAGAATTTATTTTATTAAATGGAATTTGTGTATGGCATGAAGCGTTTGAAAATAAATGTCCGGGAACAAATGAATATTATGATATTCGAAATCTGGCAATACTGAATGCGATTCATGATGAAAAGTTTACGGCTAAACAATTTAAAAAGGTTTTATTTAAAGAGATTAGCAGCAATATAGGAAAGTATCGCTACAAGTATGTGGATTTAAATCTACTTGGAACACTTGATTTCTTAAAAGGAGCAAAATGGTTCAGCGAGCAGGATGGAATAGAGATTCACAAAAAACTGGCGGCATATAACTATGAGATGAAATCTAAAGAAGATTTTATCGGTTACAAAGGTTTAACGGAAGAAGATCTTAGCCCATATGGAAAAGAGCAAAGAAAGAATGTTCCATTTATGGAAAAGATCTGGAAAATGGCTACGATGAATGGACATTTTTTGCCGGCAAGACATGGAAAGCCAAAAGCAGAAATTCCATATCCAAATATTTATGATTTATATCGATATAAAGAAGTGCTGTATATAGACAGTACAGATCATGTGCTGGATGCAAAAAGAAGTGTTATTACGATGATAGCATCTTACATTAAATTTTTTAAAGTATGTAAACATATTGACCAGAGATATGATAAAGTATGTAAACAGTACCGAAATATGTTTGGTACCTTTACTTCAAAGGATTTTTGGAATCATTATCTGGAATTAGATAAAAACATGGATTTATAAGGAGGAACATATGGGATCACCGAAAGTATCAGTAGTAGTACCAATTTATAACGTAGAAAAATATCTTCGTCAGTGCCTTGACAGTATTGTAAATCAGACATTGAAAGATATCGAAATTATTTGTGTAGATGATGGATCAACAGATTCATCACCACAGATTATCCAGGAATATATGGATAAGGATTCACGTGTAAAAGTAATTACAAAACCAAACAGTGGTTATGGAAATTCCATGAACCGTGGATTTGATATGGCAGAGGGCGAATATATCGGTATTGTTGAGTCGGATGATTATGCGGATCCGGAGATGTTTGAAGAAATGTATAATGTAGCTTCAAGCAATCAGTTGGATGTGGTGAAATCAGGATTTTACTATTATTATTCGATTCCGAAAGAAAGAAATGAAAAAGAAGAAATTGTATCTAAAGTACGTGCAAGAAAAACATTCTGTCCGGCTACAGATTTTAATGCACCGATGGAAATGGTAGAATTTTTTAATTTGAAGCCGACGATTTGGTCTGCTATTTATAGAAAAGATTTTATTCGAGAAAATAAAATCCGTTTTAATGAAACACCAGGAGCATCGTTTCAGGATACGAGTTTTAGCTTTAAAGTAATGTGTCTTGCTAAACGTGTTCAGCTGTTACAGGAAGCATATTTGCATTATCGTCAGGATAATGAGAATTCTTCAGTAAATTCTCCGAAGAAAGTTTTTTGTGTATGTGATGAATATGAAGAGATGCATAAATTCTTGGAAACAAATCCTTTACATCGTGGAGTATTAGAATGTGTATGTAATCGAATAAAATATGATACTTATATGTGGAATTTGGGGAGACTTAGTCCTAAATTTAAGTATATCTTTTTAGAAAGAGCAGCTCAGGAATTTAAAGAATGCTTTGAAAAAGGTACAATGGATTCACGATATTTTGAAGAATATAAGTGGGAAGGTGTAAAAAAAATGGTTGAAGATCCTATAGGTTTTTATAATGAGTATGCACTCAATCAACCGGGATATTCAATGAAAGAATTAAAGGAAATTAAAGAATCCTATTCGTATCGCATAGGAAGACTTATTACATTTCTCCCAAGAAAGATTTTGGGTGGAATTCAAAGTGTTAAAGATGATGGGGTTGTATATACTTTTAAATTAGGTTGTAAGAAGATTATTGGAGGTATATCATGGTTAAAGGACCGAAGATCTCGGTAGTTATACCGGTATATAATGTGGCGGATTATTTGAGTAGATGTTTGGAAAGTTTGAGACGTCAAACTCTTTTGGATATTGAAATCATATGTGTTAATGATGGATCAACAGATAACTCAGATGAAATAATTCGGGAACAGATGAAGATAGATTCGCGCATTCAACTTATTGATAAACAGAATGCTGGGGTTGCGGCAGCAAGAAATACTGGAATTGATGCGGCAACAGGGGATATGATTGTATTTTTAGATCCGGATGATTATTTAACAACTAATGCGTGTGAGAGAATTTATGAAGAGAGAATTAATCATTATGCAGACATTATTGTATATGGATCGAAACCGTTTCCTGAAATACCAGAGCCGGACGCCTGGGTTGCATGGAAATTAAATAGTAGAGATATATATTATCCAGAACCGAATGAAAAATCTTTATTTGGCGAAACTAATAGTGAACCCTTTATTTGGAATCATGCGTATTCTCGAGATTTTTTAAATGATAATCAGTTACGATTTATTGAATCGATTAAATTTGGAGAGGATATTGTATTTTTGTTTCAAACAGTTCCTATGGCAAAACGAGTACAGTATATTTCAGATCAACTGCACTATTATCAATGCTATAGAAGCGGGTCGTTTATGCAACAATATAATGATGAAACGGAAAAACGTTTAGTTCAGCATGTGAAAAATCTTAGAACAATAACAGCATTTTGGAATGAAAAAGGATTTCTAAATAAATGGGGGCGAGCTTATTTTGAATGGTTTATTAATTTTATTGTTCCGGATTTGATTCAGTTTAATCCGAAAAATAAAAAGAAATTAGCATTAGAAACAGTTAGAATTATAGAAAAATTTAATTTGAAAACATTTTATAAGCATTCAAAACTTGAAGTAAAAGAAAAAACAAAGAGATTATATAAAATGGCTAGATAGATAATAGTTCTAAGGGGAAGGAAAGAAATGAGAAGAGTATGGGAATATATTTACTGGCGTCTGCCAGTAGGAAAAAGGCAATTTCTTGATAAGGCAAATGATTTAGTAAAAAAAGCAGATTCATTAAGACAAATTTTAGAATCGGGAATTAAAAATAGTTATAATCATCAAAACGAGCTTTATAATCAGATGAGTGGAAAAATAGATGGATTATCAAATGAAGTGAGACATCTGCATGAGGAAAATGCTCGTTTGGAAAGAATTATTACACATTATCATAAGCAGGATATGCAGATGTTTTGGGAAGAGTATCGAAAAGATGGAGAGTCTACAGCAGATGCTCAAAAAAGATTTTTTCTTGCATTACCTAAAGCGAAGGGAGTAAGCAGAAATTTGCAACTTCTGGAGAAAGATTTACTAAGAGCTTTTGCTAGAATTTGTGAGGAGAATCAGTTATCTTATTGGCTTTATGCAGGTACTTTGTTAGGAGCAGTGAGACATAAGGGATTTATTCCATGGGATGATGATGTAGATACTTGTATGGCAAGAGAGGATATTGAAAAATTAAGAGAAATATTAAAGGATCATCAAGAATATAGACTTACAGTAAGATATGATGCATGGGGATTTTGTAAGCAGATTCGTTTTACTTATAAAGATACGACTATTCCTGTTTTTATTGATATATTTCCGTTTGACTGGATTAGTGAGGCATCATATGAAAAATGGGAAGAAAATCAGAAAATTAGAAAAGAGTTAAAAACAGAAATTACAGATGAAGGAAATCCATTGATTCAGGAATTTCGTAGGGCAGGATGTGTTGATGATGATTCGGCTATTGGAATTCAGATTGCAGAGATTTTTAATAAATATTATAAGAAACTTTATGATAAAAATATTATTTGTGCTAAAGAAGATGCAAAAGGGTGCTTATACAGTTTTGATAGTTGGAGTTATTGTAACGATAATAATTTAATATCAAAAGAGATTTTTTATCCATTACAGAAAATCGAATTTGAAGGCGATGAATATTATGTGCCAAATAAGTATATTTACGTTTTAAAAGAAGTGTACGGTGAAGATTTCTATACATTCCCATGTGGAGAGCCTCATTTTATTCATGCAGATTGGAAAAAAAATGAAAAGCTTCTTGAAGAAGAGGTAAAGAAAAGAGTTAAATAGAGAAAAGCAGACAAAACAATTATGGAAGGATAATTGTAGTTGTCTGCTTTTTTTAAGAAGGTGAAAGATGTACGACTTTAGAATCAGTTTCCCAAATGTTTATAACTTTTGAAATATTTGCAGAAATTTGCATCGGAATATTATTTGGTAACTGATTGGTTTTTATGGCTCTTAAGAATGCAACTAATTCATAACGAATCCCTTCTCCTTCAAGTGGATAAAAGTATCTTCGATTATCATTTTGATTTTCAAACCTAACTTCAAAATATTCAGTTTTCCACCAGGGTGCGGGTACATAAATATAGCCTTTTGTGCCAGAAATAACTAACTCACCTTCTGATTTTACTCCTTTACCCACTTTTAATGAAGCAACAGCATTTTTGTAAGTAAAATTTATTTTTGTAAATAAATCAAAAGTAGGAATTTTGTCTAACATAAGAGAGGTAATATTTATATCTATCCAATGTGTACCTAAGATATGAAAGATAGGTAACATAGCTGTAGGACCCCATGCACAAATACTGTTCCAATAATGAGTTGCTTTTTTTGTTGTATCAATTTTGATGTTTTTAAGACTTGTACAAGTTGATTCAACAGAAAGTACTTGACCGATTTTCCCGGAATTTAAAAGTAAAAGCAAGCGGTTATAAGCTGTAGAATAAGCTGTTTTAATGGCATCCATTAAGATTAAGTTTTTACTGTTTGCCAGCTGATAAAGCTCATTACATTCAGCTTCAGAAAGTGCAATCGGTGATTCACATAAAACGTGTTTACCAGCAAGTAAAGCCTGTTTGACATGATTATAATGTTTAGTAGGGTGTGAAGCAATGTATACAGCATCTATTGAAGAGAGAAGATCTGTATAACTGTTGGTTAATAACAGACTGTTATCAGCTTTTATTTGTGCAGAAGTTGAGGAAGAAGAAACGGCTGTTACTTCTGCACCATTCACGAATTTGCTTTCACGAAAATATTTTGCTACAAGGGTAGAATTGCCTATTAATCCAAGCTTTAAATTACTGTCTTTTGCACGAAGCTCGGAACTGGATATACCTTCTGTACGGTCTAAGTAGATGACGTTGCAATATTTTTTCAGATAGTCAAAATGACCAATCCAATCAGAGCCAACAGTAAAAATATCGACATTATAATGCTGGATGTCATCAATTTTTTGCCCTTCATATTCTTCGATAATTATTTTGTCAGCAAGTCCGGTAGATCGGACGTTTTCGATACGTTCCATTAGAGACTGTTGTACATTTATTTTTCCACGTGTTTTATCAAAATCATCTGAGGTTACCCCGACAATCAAATAGTCCCCAAGAGCTTTTGCTCTTTCTAGTAATCTGATATGACCGTAGTGGAGTAGATCATAAGTTCCATATGTTATAACTTTTATCATTTAAAAAGCGACTCCTTTAATTGGTATTGTCTAATTCAAATAAAGCATCTAAAAAACGTTCCATATATTGTTTGGCACCAATGGTAACGCGTAGGCAGGTGCCAAAATTTCCGACATTAGAATAAGATTTTATTAAAATTTGTTTTTGCGATTTCATTTTTTCAACAATGGTTAGCGCATTTGTTTTAGGCTTTATAAAAATGAAATTTCCTGCATCCCCCTTATGCAAATACTTATGGGAATTTAATTCTTTTATCAAATAATCACGTCCAAGAGTGTAGTCTTCAATTAAAGAAGATAAAATACCAGGCGTTTCTAAAATTTTTTGAGCTACTAACATGGCGAATGCGTTTGTATTATGTGGTGTGCATAATTTCTGTACCATTTTTATCTCATCAGGATGTCCAACCACATATCCAAGTCGACAACCGGCCATTGAAAATAGCTTGGAAAAGGTTCTTGTAACAAGGATATGTTTGGAGGTCAAAGCATATTTGATGAATGTTTTTGGATAAAAATAATGATAGGCTTCATCAACAAGGATAGTGATTTCAAGTTGTTCACATACTTTAATGATTTCTTGAAATTCGGTTTCTGAATATACATTTCCCATCGGGTTATTTGGGTTAAGTAATATAAGTAATTGTGTATCAGGCGTTAAGGTGGAAATAATATTTTGAATATCCATTGAAAGGTCATCATTATATGGAACCTTTACAAAAGATCGGCCATACATTTCAGAATATACTTGAAACATGAAATAGGATGGAACTACTCCAACAATTTTTCCGCTTTCTGAGGTAAAAGCCTGGATAATATAGCGAATTCCCTCAGCGGATCCATTTACAAGGCAAAGGTGTTCTGGTGTAGTATTCAGATGTTTTGCAAGGACTTCCGAAAAGTGATGGGTTTCTGGATACTGTGCAATTAATTGAGGAGTTATTTCAGGCAGAATAGAATCAATGAAATCTTGAGGAAGCCCTCCAGGGTTTTCATTTAAGTCAAGTCGTAAATAATTTTTGCGTTCATTTTGATCAAAAATGCGAACTAAATCTTTTAGATTATTATTTAAGTAATACATAGTGAATCTCCTTTATTGAATATGATAAAATCCTTTAGTTAATTTCCAAAATAATATTTTTTGTCTGTTTCCCCAAACATATTTTTGCCATAGCAATTTTATTGTTGGAGGAGAGGACCATTTTTTACAAAGAGCTGTATAAGGCATAGTTTTTAGATCTTGTATAAATGATGCACGGTTTGGATTTGAATTAATATGATTCTTTAGAGGCCCCTGATATTTTAGAGCCTCTTCATAATTGAGTTCATGTCCGATAAAAATATCTTTGGTACTTAGAAAAGCCTTTTTACCTTTGATAGAATTACATATAACCAGAGAAGCACCTTTATTGTGATTATATAATTCAGGACAATATAAATGAACACCCCACAAATCTCCGAGTGAAATATCAGCAAAACGTTCTTTGGTTGCATATGGACATTGATAACAGGATGGTCGACTCATTAAATGACTGATCCAAATTGACCAGAACGGGTTAAACCATCTGTCAGTTTTAAGCTTCCTGCTGTTTTTTAAAGAAAGCTGCATAACTTCAAAATCCCATCGCCCAATAGAATGGTTAAAATAGGATTTGAAATCTTTGTAACGATAATCAATTGATTTAATACGTGAATGATATTTTGTAGTAATATACTTATTATAATTTTTTAAATAAAGAGGAGTAGGAACACCTTCGCAAATAACCTCGACTGTCAGCAGATTTGTTTGATTGCAATTAAGGAGAAAGGATTTTAAACCGGCAATTTGGCAAGGCGTACCGGAAAATAAAACTTTTTTTCCATTCTGTAAAAACTTTTTTGCATCAGCATAGGAAGTTCCAATATTACTTTGTGTATATTTTGATTTTCTGAATTTATATAAATTTTTTTTGTCAAAAATATGATCATGATATACATTTAAACCATCTGATACGGCTCCGAAAATTACATAATTTTTATCGCACCATGCATTAACGATTGCAGAGAAAGCTCCACCAGAGGTGCTTTCTGATAAAACTTTTTGATTTTTTATATGTCCTCCAAAAGTATAATTTATTCCGGAACATTTTTGAGGAGATAAATTATAAGGACAAACTTTACGGCATAATCCGCAATTCGTGCATAAATCTATATTGATTTTGGGATAGCGAAATTCTTCTGAATCAGGAATCATATAGATGGCTTTGTGTGGGCAAATATTTGCGCAGGATTCGCAGCCGGAACAGGTAATTTTATCATTTGTATCAAGGTAACACATGCTTAATGATCTCCATTCAATAAATTAAGTTCTTTCGTAAGACAGTCTAGAGAAAATTCTCTTGCAGTATTTATACGTGCATGCACAGCATCATAATCGTGGATTTGTGGAATTACTGAAGGTGCTTTTGTGAGAAGGCATTCTTTTAAATCAAATAACTCCAGAACTTCGGCAATTTTATTATCACCAGATTCTCTGGAAAATACTGCCATTTGTTTTCGGTATTGTACAGCAAAAATCAAACCATGAAAAGAGTTCGTTATAACGTATTCTGAATATTTTACCAGAGAAAGAAATTCTTCAACACCTGCTTCATAAAACATTTTATGTCCTTTTGCTGAGTTTGTACTGCGTAAGCTGATTTCAACAATTGTCCATCCGTTATCACGGGCTATTTTTTCTGCAAAAGCTTCCATTTCTTTGTTGTATCGTCGTGCATATAATAATAAATATTTCTCAGTTATAATACGAGATACGGCTATGGTATCATAATCTTCAGTGGTTAGCAAAAGAGTTGGATCGATTGTTCTAAAAACTTGAATTCCATTAGAATTAATATGTTCTTTTAGATAAGGTATAAATTTATTTTCCCGTAAACCAATTGCTAAAAAGTTTTGAAGCCGGTTATTTAATATCTGGTAGCTATCTGTGTCAAAATGGGCATCACCAAAACTTGCAGCATAAGATACAGAATTTCCTTTCATTACATCGTAGTTAGCAAAATAACCATCATCAAATCCGTTGAATTCATTAATACAGAAAATGGTATCACTGCCACATACAAAATGGTTAATATCATCAAAATGGGCAATAGAATTAAAGTTTTCTGAAGTATATTTTTGAGAAGTTAAACCAAAGTATGTGTGATAAAAATGATCAAATTTCTGATAGTTAATACGAATGGCAGGAAGAGACAATTCACACATTTTTCTAGATTCTGGGTCCTGATCCCACATATTGGAAAAAGGATTTAAAGGATTTTTGTCAGAGAGAGAATCCGGGCAATAGTCAACTAAAACTGGTTGATACAAATCCGGAGAAATACGCTTTATAGATTGGTAAAGTGCCCAAGATTGTAGAGCAGATCCATAGTTTGTAAAATTGCAATATATATTATAACTGACTATACCTATTCGAATCATAAAAATACTCCTTGAAATTATATAAAATAAGTTGTTAAATATACTAATCATGTTATCATGGATTTTAGGAGACAACAAGTGATATTGTAAAGAAAACGTTGTTATATAAACAAAAATATAGTATAATAGCACGGTTTGAAGAAGAGAGATTATTTTACGAAAGGATAACAGAAATGAAAAAAGAAAAAGATATATTTGACCGCATCATGGAACTTCCAGTTTTACGGATTTTTAATCCGTTTTACAAAAAAAATAAAGAAATATTATTATACTTATTCTTTGGTGGCTTAACTTTTTTAGTAAGTATTATCTCTTATGCATTTTTTAACATTCAGATAGGATGGAATGTATTAATAGCAAATATTGGTTCATGGATTTTGGCTGTTTCATTTGCTTATGTTACAAACAGAATCTGGGTATTTGATTCCAACGCCGAAACCATTGCTGATTTTATCAAAGAAATCACCAGTTTCGTAGGCGGCCGAGTAGCAACGCTGGTAATTGAAGAACTGATCTTATTTATTTTCATCACAAATCTGGGAATGAACAGTATGCTGGTTAAGGTAGTGGCACAGGTGATTGTGATCGTACTCAATTATGTGATCAGCAAGCTGATCGTGTTCAAAAAATAGCAGGAAAGTAGTTAAGAAATAGTTTTAATTGTATTTTATGGATTTTTTTGGTAGTATATACTATGTAATAATTTTGTAATAATTGTTACATAGTATATTTTATTTTAAAGAAAGAAGAATTTTTATGGAGAATATGCATATTGCTTTTTCGCCTCCGGATATTACGGAAGAGGAGATAGCAGAAGTTGTAGATACGTTAAGAAGTGGTTGGATCACAACCGGACCAAAGACAAAGCTTTTTGAAAAACAGCTGGCAGAGTATATTGGAACAGGCAGAGTTGTCTGTCTAAATTCCGCAACGGCCTGTCTGGAGATGACCTTACGACTTCTTGGCATTGGACCGGGAGATGAAGTAATTACAACTGCCTATACTTATACTGCATCAGCCAGTGTAGCAGAGCATGTAGGTGCAAAACTGGTTCTGGTGGATGTGGCAAAAGATTCTTACGAGATGGATTATGAGAAGCTGGCAGATGCAATCACAGAGAAGACGAAAGCAGTTATCCCGGTAGATCTTGCCGGAATTATGTGTGACTATGATAAGATATTTGAAATTGTAGAGGCAAAGAGATCACTTTTTCATCCGGCAAATGAACTGCAGGAGAAGTTTGGCAGAGTGATCGTAGTGGCAGATGCAGCACATGCATTTGGTGCTGAGCGGAAAGGAAAGAAGTGTGGACAGGCTGCAGATTTCACAAGTTTTTCCTTCCATGCAGTAAAGAATCTTACCACAGCGGAAGGAGGAGCAGTCACATGGTGTCCGATCGAAGGGGTGAATGATGACGACATTTATAAAAAATATATGCTCTTTTCACTGCATGGCCAGTCCAAGGATGCACTTGCCAAGACGCAGCTTGGCGCATGGGAGTATGATGTTGTGGCATCTTATTTCAAATGCAATATGACCGATATCATGGCTTCTATTGGATTGGTACAGTTAAAGCGCTATGATGCATTATTAGCACGGCGCCGGGAAATCATAGGAATGTATGATAAAGCACTGGAAAGTCTTCCTGTGAGTGTACTGAATCATTTTGATACAGATCATAAGTCCAGCGGACATTTGTATCTGATCCGTGTTCAGGGAAAAACACGTGAAGAATGTAATGAGATCATTACGAAAATGGCAGAGCATGGCGTAGCAACGAATGTGCACTACAAACCGTTGCCGTTATTATCTGCTTACAAGAATCTGGGATTTGATATCAAAGATTATCCAAATGCTTATGCTTTATTTGAAAATGCAATTACATTACCGCTTCATACGAAACTTACCGATGAAGAGGTAAAATACGTGACAGATGTATTGAAGGAATGCATCGGATAGGAATGCTGTATGAGAAAATGGGACGAACTTCCGAAGTTTATGAGAACAGACGAAGTAAAACAATACTATGATATTCTGATCAGACACGAAAAAGAATTAAGATTAAAGAGATATTTTGACATTCTGCTTTCGATGATTTTGCTTGTTATCTTATCACCGATCATGCTGGTCATCAGTATTGCAATCAAGCTGGATTCACCGGGACCGGTGATTTACAAGCAGGTGCGTGTGACACAGTATGGAAAGAAATTTCACATTCTAAAGTTCCGTACTATGGTGCAGAACGCTGATAAGATGGGAACACAGGTTACAATCAGTCAGGATTCCAGATTGACACGGGTTGGAAAAGTGATCCGTGGCTGCAGGATTGATGAATTTCCGCAGCTTATCAACGTCCTTCGTGGAGAGATGAGCTTTGTCGGAACCAGACCGGAAGTTGTGAAGTATGTAAAGGGTTATACCAAAGAAATGTATGCGACACTTTTGTTACCGGCAGGAATTACTTCCAGAGCCAGCGTATGCTACAAAGATGAGGGTGAAATGCTGGAGCATGTAGAAGATGTGGATTATGCTTATATTCATGAAGTGCTTCCGGAGAAGATGAGTTATAATCTGGAAGATCTGCGCAAATACAGTCTGTGGAGAGATTTTATGACCATGTTTATGACAGTATTTGCAGTATTACGATAAGAACTACAGTATAGGAGAAATGTATGTTAGTATCAGTTTGCACGATTGCGCGCAATGAAGAAGAGTATCTCCCACATTTGCTGAAAGATATTACGAAACAGGATTACCCGGCAGAGCAGATCGAGGTTGTGATGGTTGACAGCAGCTCAACAGACGGAACCAGACGGATTATGGAACGTTTTGCTGAAGAAAATCCGCAGTATTATAACTGCATTGTTACAGAGAATCAGGGAAATAATCAGGCATCCGGCTGGAATCAGGCAATCCGCTGTTCAACCGGGGATATCATTATCCGTCTGGATGCGCATGGACGTATTCCGGAGGATTTTGTTTCCAAGAATGTGGAGTGTATGGAAAGCGGAGAGGATGTCACCGGGGGACCAAGGCCAAATCTTCCGGAGAAGGACACACCGTGGCAGAGACTTTTACTGAGTGCGGAAAGTTCAATGTTCGGAAGTGGAATTGCGGGTTTCCGGAGAGAGAATGAAAAGAAATATGTAAAATCCATGTTCCATGCGGCATATCGGCGGGAAGTATTTGAAAAAGTCGGACTTTTCAATGAAAATCTGGGAAGAACGGAAGATAATGAAATGCATTACCGGATCCGGCAGGCAGGATACCGTTTGTGCTATGATCCGCAGATTCATTCCTGGCAGTATGTGAGAAGTTCAATTCCGGGAATGATGAAGCAGAAATACGGTAATGGAGACTGGGTGGCCAGAACCCTTGGTGTATGTCCGGGATGTCTCAGCATCTATCATTTTGTGCCGTTTGCATTTGTGATTGCGATTATTGTAACATCAATTTTAGCAGCACTGAAAAAGCCATTTCTGGCAATTGTAATGTGGATCACCTATTGGTGTGGTGCAATCGGAATGGCAGTTCTTGCTGTGAAAAATGAGGCGAAGCATATATGTCAGCTTTTGCTTCCGGGAATTTTCTTTTTACTTCATTTAAGCTATGGAGTAGGAAGTGTAGTCGGAATGGGAAAGATGATAAAAGATAAAATTACAAAGAAATAAAAGAGAGGATTTAGTATTATGAAGTATGATTATTTAGTAGTAGGATCAGGATTATACGGAGCAGTATTTGCTCACGAAGCAAAGAAAAAAGGAAAAACCTGTCTGGTCATCGACAAACGTCCGCATATCGGTGGAAATATTTACTGTGAAAACATTGAAGGAATCAATGTTCACAAATACGGTGCACATATTTTCCACACATCCAACAAACAGGTTTGGGATTACATCA
The DNA here is from genome assembly GCF_027679115.1 of Coprococcus sp. TM115-187. Lineage (NCBI taxonomy): Bacteria > Bacillati > Bacillota > Clostridia > Lachnospirales > Lachnospiraceae > Coprococcus > Coprococcus sp. TM115-187. The sequence continues at coordinate 18,748 of NZ_JAQEKS010000036.1, forward strand.
ACCAGTTCGCAGAGTTTAATAACTACATCAATTCGCCGGTAGCGATTTACAAGAACGAGCTTTATAACTTGCCGTTTAACATGAACACATTCAGCAAAATGTGGAACATTAAGACACCACAGGAAGCAAAAGACATGATCGCAAAACAGGTTGCAGAGACTGGAATTACAGAACCGAAGAACCTGGAAGAACAGGGATTGTCTCTGGTAGGAAAAGATGTATTTGAGAAACTGGTAAAAGGTTATACCGAAAAACAGTGGGGACGTGCCTGCAAGGACCTTCCGGCATTTATTATCAAACGTTTACCGGTAAGATTTACATTTGACAATAACTACTTCAATGACAGATATCAGGGAATCCCGATCGGTGGATATACAAAGATCATTGAAAAGATGCTGGACGGAATCGAAGTAAAGACAGATACTGATTACTTTGAATTTATCAAAGAAAATCCGGATATCGCAGAGAAGACACTGTTTACCGGAATGATCGACGAATACTTTGGATACAAGCTTGGAGCACTGGAATACCGTTCTGTAAGATTCGAGACCGAAGTACTTGATACTGACAACTATCAGGGAAATGCAGTTGTGAACTACACTGAAAGAGAAGTTCCGTACACACGTATCATCGAACATAAGCATTTTGAATTTGGAAAACAGGAAAAGACCGTTATCTCTAAAGAGTACTCTTCAGAGTGGAAAGTTGGAATGGAACCGTACTATCCGGTAAATAACGAGCAGAATAATAAGCTGTTTGAAGAATACAGAAAGCTTGCGGATCAGGAAAAGAATGTGATCTTTGGTGGACGTCTTGGAAATTATAAGTATTATGATATGGATAAGGTAATTGAGGCGGCACTGGAGATGGTGGCTGAGGAATTATAGAGAATAGAAAAATCAGGATATGTGAGAAACATATCCTGATTTGACGTGTGCGCCTAGCGGCGCACGTTTCTAACGGGTTAAAGTCCCGAATCCACCCGGTAGT
>NZ_JAQEKS010000037.1:0-212 GCF_027679115.1 Coprococcus sp. TM115-187
AATTTCCATATGAGAACCTTCGCCGGCTAAATATGCTGCGACTGCTTGCTCTTTTTCTGTTTTGGAATAATGTTTGTTATGATTGGTTTTAAACGCATCTATTCCCATCGCTTCATAGTTTTTTACCCATTGTTTGAATGATTGAAAGGCTATACCTAAACGTTGTGCAATCGTCTTCATACTGCCTTTTCCATCTAAATATTCTTGAACTG
>NZ_JAQEKS010000037.1:222-18576 GCF_027679115.1 Coprococcus sp. TM115-187
TTTGAAGGCTTTTGTTTTCTTTGAAGAACATCATGAAGAACTATCCTACTGTGCAAAACATTGTTTAGTAAAACTGTAAATTGTGCAACGTGTCGGAAAAAAGTTTCGTTTACATGAGGTATTGCAAAGAAATGCACAAAATGATAAGCTTGAAACATACAAAACGAGTTTACTAAAGACTTTAGATAAAACCAGGTGAGAAAAATGAATATACGAGATATTGCCAATTTGGCAGGTGTGTCAGCTTCGACGGTATCGAAGGTAATGAATGGGAAAGATAAGGATATTAGCGAAGAAACAAGAAAAAAGGTTTTGGAGGTAATAGAACGAGAACATTATGTTCCATATTTTAAATTTCTTGATAAAGCCGGTATGAAAAATCGACTTGTTGGTTTGATTTTGCAAAAAAATAATCAGGAAAAAGAAAGATACATAGCAGTTGCTGAAAGAATAGCACGTGAAAATAATTATGGTCTTGTTATTGGATATTCGGAAGATGAGAATGATACAAAAATATTGTGTCAGGACATGATTTTGAAAAAGGTATCAGGAATTTTAACAGAAGATTTTGTAAACATAGCGGATAAGAGAGAAAAGGGGGTTATCGTTAATTACAATGATACCAGTGGATTAAATGAACTGAATGAAACGATTTTTTATTATAAAATATCTGAAGCAGTAGAACTGGCAGTAGAAAATTTTGTTCAAGAAGGACATCAGAAAATAGCTTGTATTGTGAATAAGAGCCAGATTGGACTTTTAAAAGATTATAAATTGGCAATGCAAAATAAGAATATGCAAATAAACCCAGCATGGATGTATATTTATGAAGAAATAGAAGAGTTTGGGATATCACAGTTTATTGGAGAAAGCGAAACAGCTATTATTTGTGGTACTCCTGAAATAGCATGTCGTGTAGCAGGAATTTTAGAAAAAAGAAAAACAAATATTCCAGAGGAGCTATCAATTATCGCTATAGGCGAAGGAAAAGAACTACAGTATGTTAGTGGAGGGATTACAGCTATAGATTTCCCAATTGAAGAGATGGTTAGTGAGGGAACAAAATGTTTATTCGAAATGGATAAAACAGGACAAAAAACGGATACGGTTAGAATGTGTTCGCCTCAAATCATACATCGTAATAGTGTTGCACCACCGTTGAGAGAGAAACAAGGAGAGAAGATTATCGTAGTGGGAAGTATGAACATAGATGTTACGATAGAAGCTGATAAAATTCCAGGAGAAGGGGAAAATCAGATGGCAAGTAAAGTGTATGTTTTCCCTGGTGGCAAAGGTGCAAATCAAGCTGTGGGTGTTGGTAAATTAGGTGGTCAGGTGTATATGATCGGTTGCTTGGGAAATGATATAGATGGGAAAAGAATATACACAAATTTGATTGAAAATCATGTTCATATGGAGGGGGTACGATTTGATTCGGTTTTGCCAAGTGGAAAAGCCTATATCCATGTGGATAAAAGAGGAGAAAGTGCTATTACGGTTTATGCCGGTGCGAATACAAATTTAAGTATTAAACATCTAAAAAAATATGAATATATATTTGAAAAAGCAAAATATTGCCTGATATCTACAGAAATACCGGAATCTATTATAGAATATACGGTCGGATATTGCGAAGAAAATGAAATAAAAATCATACTTAAACCAACTTCAAAGGTAAAGGATGAAATTTTAAATAAAATTGATTATTTTGTACCTAATAAAAAAGAATTATTTACTTTAGTTCCAGAAGGTACAACGATTGAAGAAAAGGCTGAAATATTAAGAAATAAAGGGATACAAAACGTAATTGTTACATTGGGAGAAGAAGGGTGTTATTTAAAGAATGACGAGTATTCACTCTTTTTTGAAGGAACAGGATTTGAGGCCGTAGATACAACGGGAGGGGCTGATTCATTTATTAGTGCACTTGCAGTTTATTTAAGTGAAGGTCATAAATTAATAGAATCTATTGATTTTGCAATTTATGCATCAGGAATCAGCGTTACACGTTATGGTGTACAGCCGGCTTTGCCAGATAGAAAGTCGGTAGATATATATGAAGGAGAAATTCATAAAAAGTATAACGATAGAAGGAGGATGAAAAAAGAGTAATGAAACGAATATTGGTAGTTGGAAGTTTAAACATGGATATTGTTATAGAAACTCCGTGTATGCCGAAAGCTGGTGAAACTATTGCAGGGAAAAGTATTGCCCAGATACCAGGTGGAAAAGGTGCCAATCAAGCATTTGCAGCAGGTAAATTGGGCGGAAACATTGCCATGATGGGAGCCGTCGGTAATGATGAAAAAGGTGAAAAACTTCTTGAAAGCTTAAAAGGTGTTGGAGTAGATATTTCCAGAATAGAAGTAATGAATGATATTCCAACAGGACAAGCTTTTATTACAGTAGATGACCAGGGAGAAAATGCAATTATAATTATTGCCGGTGCTAATGGTAAAGTCACAAAAGAGCTGATTGACAGTAATCTGGATTTGATTAAACAAAGTGATATTATAATTATGCAATTAGAAATTCCATTAGAGATAGTTGGATATGTGAAAAAAATAGTGGAAGAGGATGGAAAAATTGTAATTTTAGATCCGGCACCAGCGATAAAAGATATTCCTGAAAATATACTGAAAGGTATTGACTATATTAAGCCTAATGAAACTGAGTTACAGATATTGACAGGAATGGAAGTGAAGAACAGAAAAGATATAACTGAAGCAGCAAAGATATTAATAAAGAAAGGAGTAAAAAATGTAATCGTTACTATGGGTGGAGATGGCTGTTTGTATATCAATAAAGATATAGAAGAATTTTTTCCGGCATATCCGGTAAAAGCCATAGATACAACGGCAGCAGGTGATTGCTTTACAGCAGCATTTGCACTGGCTTTAAGTCAAAACAAAAATTGGAAAGAAGCAATTGAATTTGGACAAAAAGCTTCTTCCATAGCAGTAACAAGAAAAGGTGCACAAACATCAATTCCGACTCGTGAAGAGGTAGATGAAATGAAAGGAGGAAAAATGTAAGGTGGAAAAGGAAAAAATTATTATTGATTGTGATCCGGGTTCAGATGACGCACTGGCTATTATACTGGCGTTATACTCAGGAAAATTAGATTTAAAAGCAGTATGTAGCGTTACCGGAAATGGAGCATTGGATACAACGACAAGGAATGGATTGAATATTCTATCTTTGTGTGGCAGAGAGGATATTCCGTTATATCGGGGATCTGCGGTTGCATTAGACCAGAAGCAGCCGGAAACAGTGAGTGCATTTGGAGATGATGGTTTAGGCGGTTTTGCCCATACTATCGCTTCGGATAAAAAAGAAGAGGATCAGAATGCAGTTGATTTTCTTGTGGAATATGTAAATGGGCATCCGAAAGAGATTACACTTTTTGCCATAGGACCATGTACCAATATCGCACATGCAATTCGTAAATCGCCTGATTTTGCCGGAAATCTAAAACGATTAATTATTATGGGTGGGGCAAAATATACAGGAAATATGAGTCCTGTGGCAGAGTATAATTTCTGGGCAGACCCAATGGCAGCACATGAAGTCCTGATGTCTGGTATTCAGGATGTGACAATGATTGGACTTGATGTTACAAATAAAATTGCTTTAGATGGCAGTATGCGAGAAATATTAAGAATGTTAAATACTAAATTGTCAACATTTGTATATAATATTACGCAAGAAGGAATGGATGAAAACTGGAGATCAAGAAGAAAAGCAGTTTCACCGATGCATGATGTATTAACGGTGGCATATTTCTTGGACAATTCTATTGTAAAGCTAAAACCGGCATATATTGATGTGGTGACAGAAGGAATTGCCAGAGGTCAGTCAATTGTAGATATTGGTGGACACTGGAACGAAAACAAATGCAATGCAAAATATGCATATGATGTTGATGTAGTTAAGTTTTATAAGTTATTTTATAAGGAAATATTTAACGAAGATATTACAGATTTAGTTGAGGGAAAATAGGAGGAATAAAAATGAAGAAAAAGAATGAAACATTTTCAATGATGGTAATTTTATTAATTCCGGTAGCGATTGCAATTAATATTGTCGGAGGGCAGATGACCTCGATATTAAAAATACCGGTAGATTTGGATATGATAGGTGTTATTTTAGTCGGTGCATTGGCTGGGCCACTTCCGGCAGCTGTTACGGGTGTATTAACAAACTTAATTAACGGTATTTTTGATCCAACATGGATTCCATATGCTTTCTGTGCATTCTTTATTGGAATTTCATCAGGATTGTTATCAAAATATAATATGATGACAAAGGTTTGGAAATTAGTTATTTCAGGAATTATCATTGCATTAGTAGGAACTATTACAGCAACACCGATCACTGTATTTTTCTTTGGAGGAGCAACTGGTGGTGGTGCTTCCATGTTAGCAGCAGGATTAATGGCAACCGGAAAACAGATTTTAGAGTCAGTTTTATCAGTTTATATTGTAACAGAAAGTGTCGGTAAATTAATTTCAGTCTTTATTGCATATTTTATCATTAAAGCAATACCGGAAAGATCTCTCGTTAAATACAAATATGGAGAAAAATTCATTAAAACAAAGAGTAACTAGTACATATTTTAAGGAGAATGAATAATGAAGCAAGAGAATAAAATTGTCGGGCTCTACCCGTTAACAAAATTTTATTTAGCAATAGTTCTGGTTGTTTTAGATATCATTATGCCGGGGATTTTAAGTAAGTTGGTTGTGTTTGTAATTATTAATATCATAGCTGCACTAAGTGATGTCTGGAAGAGCTTCATCCGTAAAGTAAGAAATTCAGTCGGTGTTCTATTTGTGATATTGTTGTTTATACAGACATTTTTTTACCCAAGAGGGGAAGTAATATTTTCTTTTTGGATATTTAATGCAAAGTTAGAAGGAATTCTATTTGCTTTAAAACTTGGAATCACATTAATGGGAGTAGGCGGTAGCTTGATCTGGTTCTTTTCGGTTACACAGGAAAAGGATTTTGTATTAGCTTTGGAAAAGAGCGGAATGAGCGCAAAAGCTTCTTATGTGGTTCTATCAACACTTCAAATGGTTCCTGTTTTAAAGAAAAAATCACAGACAATTATGAATGCACAAAAAGCAAGAGGAGTAGAAACGGAAGGAAATCTTTTAGTAAGAGCAAAGGTTTTTGTGCCGACGATTATTCCACTTGTATTAAGCTCGATAGCCGGAACAGAAGAAAGAGCATTGACATTAGAGGCAAGAGGATTTTCATCTGGGATAAAGCCAACACATTTATATGATATAGAAAAAACAGAAGCAGATAAAAAAGCAGTTGTAATAATTACTTTATTAGGAGTTTTAGGTATTGCAGGGAGGGTTGCTTTATGGCTTATATAGATATACAGAATGTTACATATACATATCCTTTGACTAAAACCCCGAGTATTGCTGATGTAAATTTATCTTTTGAAAGAGGAAAATTTTATGCGATATTAGGTGCAAATGGTAGTGGAAAAACAACATTGTGTAATATTATAAGAGGTTTTATTCCTAATTTTTTCCAAGGAGAAATGAAAGGAAAGGTTATTATTGACGGAAAGAATCTCGAAGAATATGAGATGGGAGAAATAGCATCTAAGATAGGATATGTATTTCAAAATCCGTTTAACCAGATTACAGGAGCCAGGGATACTGTCTATGGAGAAATTGCATATGGATTAGAAAATTTTGGAGTGCCTGTAGCGGAGATAAAGACGCGTGTAGAGAAAATCATGGAAATTACCAATACAACGTACTTGCAGGAAAAAAATCCATTTGAATTATCTGGTGGGCAGCAGCAGAGAGTTGCACTGGCATCCGTATTGGTTTTGGAACCGGATATTTTAGTAATAGATGAACCGACATCTCAGTTGGATCCACAGGAGACGGAGCGTGTTTTTGAAATCATCAAAACAATGAAACAAATGGGGAAGACAATTATTCTGGTCGAACATAAAATGGAATTAGTGGCTGAATATTGTGATGAAGTAGTGGTTTTGCATCAGGGAAAAGTAATTCGTCATGGTGATAAACATGACGTTTTATCCGAGATTGAATTGGAAAAATTTGGGATTATGCTTCCGTTAACAGTTTATCTCGCGAATGAATTGAAAAAACATGGGGTAAGAATGAAAGATAACATTATTACTTCAGACGAAATGGCTGATCAGCTTCAAAAAATAGGAAAGAAGGAGTAGAAACATGGGGATTATTGAATTCAAAGATGTGAGTTTTCAGTATCCGAATGGTTTTTCCGCTGTTGAAAACGTTAGTTTTGAAATTAATGAAGGAGAAGCAATCGCTATTATAGGTCAGAACGGTGCTGGAAAGACAACAACTGTAAAAATGATAAATGGATTATTAAAGCCAACGCATGGAACGGTTTTGATTGATGGAATGGATACAAAAGATTATACAACAGCACAACTGTCAAAAATCGCAGGATATGTATTCCAAAATCCGGATGATCAGATTTTTCATAATAATGTCGAAGATGAAATTAGATTTGGACCTAAAAAACAAGGATTATCAGAAGAAGAAATTGTGAAGAAAACGGAATGGGCAGCTAAGTTATGTGGATTATCAGAACAAATGCAGGAAAATCCGTATAATCTTCCACTTTCAATTCGTAAATTTGTTTCTATTGCATCTGTATTGGCAATGGATGATAAAATATTGATTTTAGATGAACCAACTGCCGGACAAGATTTAATTGGAATTAAGAGATTGGAAAATATTCTTACAGAGCTGAAAAAAGAGAATAAAACAGTGGTTACTATAACACATGATATGGAGTTCGCAGTAAATAATTTTAAAAAAATATTTGTAATGTCACATAAAAACCTGCTAAGAGTAGGAAATGCAAAAGAAATCTTTTCAGATGATGAATTATTAAAAGAAAGTATGTTGAAAAAGACTTATATCGGGGATTTGTGTGATAAATTAAACTTAAATGAGACCGCAGTTACAATTGAGGAATTCTTAAAATATTTTGTTTAGAAGTAGATGAATTTTTTTGGATTCAAGAAATTTAGTAGGGGTTAGCCGAAATGGCTGCCCCTTTTTAAATAATTAAAAAAATTAGTAAAAATTGATTAACGAGTTGAAAATTTCTATAGAATTTGCATGAAAAAGAATTGTAGTATATTATAAATGCATCGGCTTTCTGACCTTTTGACCCTGGTATCATCATAAAAATGCATAGTAAGAAGAAAGGAACACACCATGGATTTCAAATACTGCAAATTAGAAATTTTCATCCCGGAAACACATCTTCCGGCTCTCCAGAAAACCCTCCGGGAAGTAGATGCCGGACATATCGGGAACTACGATTCCTGTATGTCATCAAGTGAAGTGATCGGATACTGGCGTCCGCTTGAAGGCTGCAATCCTTATATTGGAAATGAAGGAGAGATCAGTAAAGAACCGGAAGTAAAGGTTGAAGTCACTGTATTTACAGAAGCAGTTGACAGGACAATTGAAGCAATCAAGAAAGTTCATCCGTACGAAGAACCGGTGATCAATGCGATCCCGATCCTGAGAACTTCATTTTGATGTAAAAAAAGAAGCTTAATAGTCAGAACAGAAATGGTAAAAAGTGAGCGTTCAGATTAAAGAAAATTGATTCTAAAATTTGTTAATAAAGTAACGGAAAAGTTGCATAAAGAAAAACATCTTTTTTCAAATAACAAGCCTGATTATTGGCAAAAAAATTGTAGAAACTGTACAAAAAGTATATTTTTGAAAAAATTATTTGCAAATAATTGTGCAATGTGATATAGTGAAGTCAAGTTGAAAAAGCAATTGAAGAGAGATGCCGTGACAGGAGAGCGAATATTATATCAGCCGTGAGGCTGTTACAAGAGGCGCTCTTTTTTTGTGTATACGATGAGTCAAGTGTAGATTTGTGCTTGCACAAGGATCTACATTTGGCGAATGTACATCATCGAGCTGCTAAGTGAGATGCTGTACGGAGTATACAGATCGAGCAGGAGTCAGCCTGCTCGATTATACGATGAGCCAAGTGCAGAGGCTGTACAAAGTATACAGAGTGGGCAGGAGCATCCTACTCGATCATATTATGAGGGGTGAAAAAATGAGCAGTTTTTTTCATGAAGCAGTAGAAGAAAATCCGATCATTGCAGCAGTAAAGAACATGGATGATTTAAAAATCTGCTGTTCTTTGGAAGATATCCGGGTTGTGTTTATTTTATTTGGAGATGTCTGTTCGATCCGTGAGATCGTCCAACAGATAAAAGATTCCGGGAAGGTTGCGATGGTTCATGTAGATCTGATAAGCGGTCTTAGCAGTAAGGAAATTGTCGTAGATTTTATCCGGAAAAATACAGAAGCAGATGGAATAATTTCCACAAAAGCTGCATTGATTAAAAGGGGGAAGGAACTTAAGATGTTCACAGTCCTAAGATATTTCCTTCTGGATTCGATGGCATATGAGAATATCAGGCAGCAACAGCACGCCGTGAAGCCTGATTATATCGAAGTACTTCCGGGGGTGATGCCGAAGGTGATCGGAAAAGTCTGTAAAATGTCAAAGACGCCGATCATTGCAGGCGGTCTGATCTCGGACAAAGAATCTGTGATGGCGGCACTTTCAGCTGGAGCGATCGCAGTTTCATCTACGAATCACGAAGTCTGGAAAATGTAAAACAAAAGTAACAGGAGTAATGTATTTAAACAAAGTACAGGTATTTGAGGATGAGTAAGTAGCGAAGCGGCATAGAATATCCGCTTTACTATAAAACATGCAAAGCAACGATTTTTATTTTAAAGGAGGAAAAAAGAGTATGGCTAAGTATGTAATGGCACTGGATGCGGGAACAACAAGTAACAGATGTATCCTGTTCAATGAAAAAGGAGAAATGTGCAGCGTTGCACAGAGGGAATTCACACAGTATTTCCCGAAACCGGGCTGGGTTGAACATGATGCAGATGAGATCTGGGCAAGTATGCTTGGTGTAGCCGTTGAAGCAATGAACATGATTGGGGCAGAAGCAGAGGACATTGCAGCAATCGGTATTACGAACCAGAGAGAGACAACCATCGTCTGGGACAAAGAGACAGGAGAGCCGATCCATCATGCAATCGTATGGCAGTGCCGCAGAACTTCTGAGTATTGTGACAGTCTGAAGGAAAAAGGACTTACCGATAAATTCAGAGAAAAAACAGGACTTGTTATCGACGCGTATTTCTCAGGAACAAAGGTAAAATGGCTTCTTGACAATGTGCCGGGAGCAAGAGAGAGAGCAGAAAAGGGAGAATTATTATTCGGTACAGTTGAGACATGGCTGATCTGGAAACTGACAAAAGGTGCAGTTCATGTAACGGATTATTCAAACGCTTCCCGTACGATGCTGTTCAATATCAATACACTTGAATGGGATGATGAGATTCTTGCAGAGCTGAACATTCCGAAATGCATGCTTCCAGAACCAAAACCGTCAAGCTGTGTATATGGAGAAGCAGATCCTTCTTACCTTGGTGGACCGATTCCAATCGCAGGAGCAGCAGGAGACCAGCAGTCCGCACTGTTTGGACAGACATGCTTCAATGCAGGCGAAGCAAAGAATACATATGGAACCGGATGTTTCATGCTAATGAATACCGGTGAGAAACCGATCTTCTCAAAGAACGGACTGGTAACAACCATCGCATGGGGACTGGATGGAAAAGTAAATTATGCACTGGAAGGTTCAATTTTCGTGGCAGGAGCTGCAATCCAGTGGCTGAGAGATGAACTTCGTATTATTGATTCCGCACCGGATTCAGAATACATGGCTAAGAAAGTAAAAGATACAAACGGATGCTATGTAGTACCTGCATTTACCGGACTTGGAGCACCGCACTGGGATCAGTATGCAAGAGGAACGATCGTAGGAATTACACGTGGCGTTAATAAATATCACATTATCCGCGCAACTCTGGAATCCCTTGCTTATCAGGTAAATGATGTTCTGGAAGCAATGAAAGCTGACTCCGGAATTGAACTTGCAGCACTTAAGGTTGATGGTGGAGCAAGTGCAAATGATTTCCTGATGCAGACACAGTCTGACATCATCAATGCACCGGTTAACCGTCCGCAGTGTGTAGAGACAACCGCAATGGGAGCTGCTTATCTTGCAGGTCTTGCAGTTGGATACTGGGCAAGTAAAGAGGATGTTATTAAGAATTGGGCAATTGATAAGACATTCGAGCCAAAGATTTCAGATGAAGAAAGAGAAAAACGGATCAAAGGCTGGAATAAGGCTGTCAAATATGCTTACGGATGGGCGAAAGAAAATTAGATTTTGACAGTAAAAAGGAAATGAAAACAGGACATTGAATAGGGAAAAGGGGGACTTATTATGTTACCTTATATAGCAGAGTTTCTTGGAACAATGATACTTATTATTCTTGGAGATGGAGTAGTAGCAAATGTGAACCTTAACAAATCCGGTATGAAAGGTGCCGGTGCGGTTCAGATTACATTTGCCTGGGGTCTTGCAGTTCTGCTTCCGGCATTTATTTTCGGAGAGGCTTCAGGAGCTTCCTTTAATCCGGCACTTACGATCGCGCTTGCAGTGGACGGAAGTTTTGCATGGTCGATGGTTCCTGGATATATCATCGCCCAGATCGCAGGAGCATTCGTAGGCGGCTGTATCGTTTATTTACTTTTTAAAGGACAGTTTGACGCCACAGAAGATCCGGGAACAAAGCTTGGTGTATTCTGTACAGGACCTTCGATTGCAAACACAGGACTGAATATTTTCAGTGAGGCAGTTGGAACATTTATCCTTGTATTTGCGATCAAGGGAATTGGAAACGTGACAGGACTTTCCACAGGCGTTGACAAATTATTTGTATTCGGAATTATCGTATCAGTAGGTATGTCACTTGGCGGACTGACCGGTTATGCGATCAACCCGGCAAGAGATCTTGGACCAAGACTTGCACACGCAGTACTTCCAATTAAGGGAAAAGGTGATTCAAACTTCGGATACGGTCTGGTTGTACCGATCATCGGACCAATCATCGGAGCAATCGCAGCAGTATTACTGTATGGAGCAATTCCGTGGTAAAAATTCAGAATTGAAAATGGTAATGGCATGAGATGAGAGAGCCTGACAGGATAACCGCATAGGGAAATGCGTTTACTTGGCAGGCTCTTTTTCATAAGCAGGAAGTTCAGGAAGAAAAAACAGTTATTAAGGAGTGATCTGGGAATGTATGATGTAATAATTATCGGAGCTGGAGTATCCGGTGCAGCAACAGCAAGAGAGCTGTCACGTTATAAAGTGAAGGCATGTGTAATCGAAAAAGAAGAGGATGTATGCTGTGGTACTTCTAAGGCAAACAGTGCAATTGTCCATGCCGGTTATGATGCGGCAGAAGGATCGCTGATGGCAAAACTGAATGTCAGGGGAAATCAGATGATGGAACAGCTTTCAAAGGATCTGGATTTCCCATTTAAGAAAAATGGCTCGCTGGTTGTATGTCTGCATGAAGAGGATATGCCGAATCTTCAGGCACTGTATGACCGAGGCGTTGCAAATGGTGTTAAGGAGTTAAGAATTCTTAACCGTGAGGAATTGAAAGAAATGGAACCGAATATTTCCGATCAGGCGTATGCCGCACTTTATGCACCGACAGCCGGAATTGTATGTCCGTTTAATCTGAACATTGCAATGGCTGAGAATGCAAATGCAAATGGTGTGGAGTTCAAATTTGATACGGAAGTTACGGATCTTAAACCAATAGATGAAGGATGGGAGATCCATACAAATAACGGGGTTTTCCAGACAAGGTACGTGGTAAATGCGGCCGGAGTCTATGCAGACAAGTTTCATAATATGGTAAGTGAGAAGAAGATCCATATTACCCCTAGAAGAGGGGATTACTGCCTGCTTGATAAGAGTGCGGGAAGTCATGTGAGCAAGACGATTTTTGCACTTCCGGGAAAATATGGAAAAGGTATTCTGGTTGCACCGACGGTTCACGGTAATCTGATCCTTGGACCAACGGCGATCGATATCGAAGATAAAGAAGGAACCAATACAACAAGAGAAGGTCTGGATCAGGTGATCGAAAGAGCAGAGATGAATGTGAAAAATATTCCGCTCCGTCAGGTGATTACTTCATTTGCCGGACTTCGTGCACATGAGGACGGACATGAGTTCCTGATCGGGGAAGTGGAGGATGCAAAAGGATTTATCGACTGTGCAGGCATTGAATCACCGGGACTTACCAGTGCACCGGCAATCGGAGAAATGGTGGCACAGATCCTCAAAGATAAAATGAATCTGGAAGAAAAAGAAGATTTTATCGCAACAAGAAAGGGCGTTCTGGATCCGAATACACTCAGCAAGGAAGAAAGAATGGAACTGATCAAAGAGAAACCGGAATACGGAAATATTATCTGCCGTTGTGAAATGGTTACAGAAGGCGAGATCATGGATGCGATCAACAGACCGCTCGGCGCCAAATCTCTGGATGGGGTAAAACGCAGGACAAGAGCCGGAATGGGACGCTGTCAGGCAGGATTCTGTTCACCGAGAACGATGGAGATCCTGGCGAGAGAACGCCATGTGAGTATGTTCGAGATCACAAAATCCGGTGGAGATTCTAAAATAATCACAGGTACTAATAAGGATTCGTTATAAAAGGGAGGCATTGCATCATGAGAGCTTATGATATTGTTATCATTGGAGGAGGACCGGCGGGACTTGCGGCTGCAATTTCGGCAAAGAGAAGCGGAGTGGACAGTGTCCTGATCCTGGAAAGAGATAAAGAACTTGGCGGTATCCTGAATCAGTGCATCCACAACGGATTCGGACTCCATACATTTAAGGAAGAACTGACCGGACCGGAATATGCAGGACGTTTTATTGATCAGGCGAAAGAACTGAATATTGAATACAAGCTGAATACAATGGTTATGGATATCAGTCCACAGAAGGTTGTCACCGCAATGAACCGGGAGGAAGGTCTTTTCGAGATTCAGGCAAAGGCAGTTGTTCTGGCAATGGGGTGCCGTGAGCGTTCCAGAGGTGCACTTAATATTCCGGGCTATCGTCCGGCGGGTATTTTCTCAGCAGGTACGGCACAGAGACTGGTCAATATCGAAGGCTATATGCCGGGGCGGGAAGTTGTGATCCTTGGTTCCGGCGACATCGGATTGATCATGGCGAGACGAATGACATTTGAAGGTGCAAAGGTTAAGGTTGTTGCAGAGTTGATGCCGTATTCCGGAGGACTGAAGAGAAATATTGTACAGTGTCTGGATGATTATGACATTCCGCTGAAGCTGAGCCATACGGTTGTTGATATCAAAGGAAAAGAGCGTCTGGAAGGCATTACACTGGCACAGGTGGACGGTCACGGAAAACCGATTCCTGGAACCGAAGAAGAATACAGTTGTGATACCCTCCTCCTTTCCGTAGGCTTGATTCCGGAAAATGAAATTTCAAGAGGTATGGGCGTGGATATGAACCCTGTCACATCAGGACCGAAGGTAAATGAGAGCCTGGAAACAAACATCGAAGGCGTATTTGCCTGTGGAAATGTCCTGCATGTGCATGACCTGGTTGACTTTGTATCGGAAGAAGCCGGAACTGCAGGAAGAAATGCTGCGGAATACGTCAAACAGGGAGAAGAACGCAGACAGGGCGGAAAAGAGATTAAAATGAATCCAGTCGAAGGTGTCCGTTATACAGTTCCGGGAACGATTAACGTAGACCGGATGGATGAAAATCTGACCGTGCGTTTCCGTGTGGGCGGTGTCTATAAGAATTGTTATATCAGCGCATATTTTGATGATGAAAGAGTGATCCACAGAAAACGTCCGGTTGTTGCACCAGGTGAGATGGAAGAGATTAAGCTGACAAAAGAGCAGCTTCTGAAATATCCGGATCTGCAGACCATCACAGTAAAGATTGAGGAGGCGTAGACGATGGAAGAAAGAAAATTGACATGTATCGGCTGTCCGATGGGCTGCCCTCTTACAGTTGTAATGAATGGGAAAGAAGTAGTGGGTGTAACCGGAAATACCTGCAAGCGCGGTGATGTATACGCAAGAAAAGAAGTGACGAATCCGACGAGAATCGTAACTTCGACCGTGCGTGTGTCCGGCGGAAGCATCGATATGGTATCGGTGAAGACGAAAGAAGATATCCCGAAGGGCAAGATCTTTGAATGTGTGAAGGCGCTCAAAGGAATTGAAGTTCCGGCTCCGGTTCATATTGGGGATGTGATTCTTGAAAATGTGGCGGACACGGGCGTGGATATTGTTGCGACGAAGAATGTTGAATAAAAGGAAAAGAAGGAGAAGTCCTGTATGGTGACGGAAAGGGTTGCCATATGGGACTTTTTTATTATAAAAGACTGTGACTTTTGTTTGAAATTATGCAGAATACTTAACAAACTTAAAAAAATTACACATTTTTTGGAAGAAATTTATAAAACCAAAAAATTTTATACATTCACATAAAAAATGAATATAGTGAAAAAACAGGCGCCATTCTAAAATATTCACATAACAAAGAATCGTTTGAAATGAACGACAGGAGAATATGAAAGTTTAAGGGAGGAACGAGAAATGAAAAAAGCAAAATGCTTTAGTGACATCCATTACGACATTGGAAAAATTGATGACAAAATGTACTCGTCTTTTACAGAACATCTGGGACGAAGCATTTATACAGGAATCTACGAGCCGGGGCATCCAAATGCAGATGAAGACGGATATCGTAAAGATGTCATGGAATTAGTAAAAGAATTAGGCGTTCCGGTAATTCGTTATCCAGGTGGAAACTTTGTATCATGCTATGACTGGCATGATGGAATTGGACCAAAAGAAAAAAGACCAAAACGTATGGATTATGCATGGTCAAGTATTGAAACAAACCAGTTCGGCATTGATGAATTTTGCCAGTGGGCAGAAAAAGTTGGTATTGAACCGATGATTGCAGTCAACCTTGGAACAGGAAGTATTAAAGATGCCGGCGATCTGGTTGAATATTGCAATCATCCGGGTGGAACCTATTGGAGTGATTTGAGAGCCCAGAACGGACATCCAGAACCATATAATATCAAATATTGGTGCCTTGGGAATGAGATGGAAGGAAGCTGGCAGGCAGGACATTTGTCAGCAGAAGATTATACAAAGAAAGCACTTGAAGCAGCAAAGATCATGAGATGGGTTGATCCTTCTATTAAACTGGTTGCCTGCGGAAGCAGTTATGAAATGTTACCAACCTATATGGAATGGGACAGAACAATGCTGACAGATCTTTATGATCAGGTTGATTATTTATCAACTCATAACTATACAATGAACTCTGGACAGGGTACAACAAATTATCTTGCTTCCTATAAACAGCTGGATTCTCATATCAAAAACAGCGCAAAAGTTATTGAGTATGTAAAGGCTAAAAATCATTTTGATAAAGATTTAAAGATTTGTCTGGATGAATGGAATGTGTGGAATTTCCAGGACATCAAACTGGATTCTCTGGATGATTTAATGGGACTTACAACGTTCGAGATGACATCAGCTGGAAAATGGGAAATCGCGCCACCGATTCTGCAGGAAAAATACAGTCTGCTGGACGCAGTTGTTGTTGGAGGACTTGGAATTTCATTGCTGAACAATGCAGATACAGTTGAAATTGCCTGCCTGGCACAGCTTATCAATGTGATTGCTCCGATTACAACAATTCCGGGAGGCGGAATTTTCAAACAGGCGATTTATCATCCGTTCCATATGCTCAGCAAATATGGACATGGAACTGTTAAGAAAGCCATTGTGGATGCACCGAAATATCAGTGCGATTTAGGTGAATTAAATGTTGTTGAACCAGCAGTTATCTATAATGAGGAAAATGATGAAGTAAGAATCTTCGTTCTGAACTGCGATCAGGAAGAGGACGTTGAATTTGAAGTTGATTTACAGGGATATGGAGATAAGAAAGTAAAGAAACATCTGGTACTTGCCGGAAATGACTATTCTGTAATGAACACAATTGAACATCCGGATGCAGTTGAAATGGAAGAGAAAGAGGTAACAGCTGCAAATTCTGTGGTATTACCAAAAATGTCATGGAATGTAATTGTTTTAGGATAATAAAAGAAGAAGGAAAGAGGGAGGTGGCAACGAAATGAGCGTGATTTTGGAAGCAAAACATATTTCAAAAAACTTTGGACTTACTCAGGCATTGAAAGACGTTTCTGTAACCATTGATGAAGGAGAAGTTATTGGTCTGATCGGAGAAAATGGTTCCGGAAAGTCAACTCTTTCCTCTATTATTTCCGGAGTTTATCCGCAATCTGAAGGAGAGCTTACTCTGGACGGAAAACCATATAAACCAGCAGACACACTGGATGCACAGAATCATGGAATCAGTATGATTGCCCAGGAAATGGGAACACTTCCGGGAATTAAAGTAGCAGATAATCTTTTTATCGGAAAAGAGCAGTTGTTTACAAAACATGGTGTTGTTGACAGAAAAAAGATGTATCAGGAAGCAAGAAAGGCACTTGAAAAAATCGGAATTGACAATATTCATCCGGAAGATCCGATCATAAAATACAGTCTGGAAGAAAGAAAACTGATTGAAGTTGTAAGAGCACTGTATACGAATCCAAGGATTTTCATCGTTGACGAAACAACAACTGCCTTGTCTCAACGAGGAAGGGATATCATTTACCAGGTTATTAAGAACATGAAGAGGGAAAATAAGACAGTACTGTTTATTTCCCATGACCTGGAAGAACTGATGGAGGTTTGCAGCAAGCTGATTGTTTTGCGAGACGGTGTGTTTGTTGCTGAACTTGAAAAATCTGAGTTTGAAGAGGAAAAGATAAAAGAGTTGATGGTAGGACGTAAACTTACCGGAGATTATTATCGAAGTGATTACGATGGAAGCTATGGGAAAGAGGTTGTGCTTTCAGCAGAAAAACTGTATGTAGGAGATAGCCTTAAAGGTGTCTCACTGGAACTTCATAAAGGAGAAATCCTTGGAATAGGTGGGTTAACAGATTGCGGAATGCATGAACTTGGAAAAGCGTTGTTTGGAAATGTTAAACCATTGTATGGTGAAGTAAAACTTGGAAATGGAAAAAAGATTACATCAGAAAAACAGGCAATCAAGAACAAGATTGGATATGTATCCAAGAACCGAGACCAGGAAGCACTGATCTTATCAGCAAGTATCATGGAAAATACCGTTTTACCATCCTTGTCAATGATCGCAAAAGGTGGTGTAATTACCAAAGGTGCTGAAAAGAAATTTACCGATAAACAGGTAAAAGATATGAGCATTAAATGCAGAGAGATTGGACAAAACGTAGGTGATTTAAGTGGTGGTAATAAACAGAAAGTTGTATTTGGAAAATGGCTTGGTAATGAGTCAGAAATTTATATCTTGGACTGCCCGACACGAGGAATTGATATTGGTGTAAAGGCATTTATGTATCAGCTGATGTACCGCCTGAAAAAAGAAGGAAAATCTATTTTGATGATTTCAGAAGAACTTCCGGAACTGATTGGAATGAGTGATCGTATTCTGATTATGAAAGATGGTCAGATACAGGATTCATTTACCAGGTCAGAAGAGTTAAATGAATCTGTATTAATCAAGAAGATGGTTTAGGAGGGATAAAAGTGAAAGAGAAAGCTAAGGCAAAAGAAATTCTTCAGAAAATAATTCCTTTCCTTGGAATCATTTTAATGATTATCATATTTCAGGTCGGAGGAGAAGGGAAACTGCTGACAAAAGGTAATATTAACAGTATTCTGAATCAGACCGTATATATAGCGATTATGGCATTTGGTGCAATTTTCGTATACTCACATGGCGGAATGGATTTGTCATACGGTGGTGTTATCGGTTTCAGCGTTTTAGTTGCGATTTTAGTTGCGAACACAGGAGTACCGGCAGGAGTAGTATTTATTACAAACATTCTTGCAGCACTGGTATGGTTCGTATTGAACGGAGTTGTTTCCGTATATTTGCAGGTTTCGCCATTTATCACATCACTATGCATCATGTACATGTGTCGTGGAATCTTAAATACGGTATGTGCATCACAGAAATATAGTATTCCGGTTGAACTTTTTGAATTTGATAATCAGAAATTTAAGCTGGGAATGCTGTTAGGCGTCTTTATTATCTGCTATATCTTATTTGAAAAAACAGCAATTGGAAAAGATAATAAAGCAATTGGAGGAAATCCAGCCGCTGCAAAGCAGGCAGGCGTAAACGTTAATATATAGTGGTTCAGTTGTCAAGACAAAAATCTAAGCTTTTTATAATGAACTGATATATGT
>NZ_JAQEKS010000038.1:0-17065 GCF_027679115.1 Coprococcus sp. TM115-187
GTATATCAGATTCATTAAGAAATGTCTCTTGAAGTGTCTTAAATTACGATACCATTATAGATACAGGTGTATCCGGATCAATTTCAGCTGCAAGCTGCCGCTCTTTTCCACATCCTGCAACTCCTACCATCATCGTCATAGACAGTACAATTACAAGTAATGCATTTACTTTTCTTTTCTTCATATCTGTATCGTTCCTTTCTTATTAGCCTTTTACCGATCCTACCATAATTCCTTTGTCAAAATATTTCTGGAAGAACGGGTACATTACTAACAGTGGTAAACTTGATACTACAATGGTTGCATATTTAAGCTGTTCTGCTATTTTTGCCATTTCTGCCGTGCTCTGGATATCGGCGATCATTCCCGGCTGTGGTGTATTCTGTACCAGGATAGAACGGAGCACTAACTGCAACGGCTGCAGATTTGCATCATTCAAATAAATCATTGCATCGAAATAACTGTTCCACATTCCAACGAAAGACCAGAGTGCCAGAACTGCAATGATCGGCTTACATACCGGAATCATAATTTTAAAGAAATGTTGGATCTCATTCGCTCCGTCAAGCGCAGATGCTTCTCTTAATTCTGTCGGAATTGATTGATAATAAGTTCTTGCGAGAATCATATTCCATACATTAAATGCCCCCGGAATCAGGATTGCCCACACCGTATTCACCATGTGCAGCTGATTGATCAAAATGAATGTAGGAATCATTCCACCCCCAAAGAACATTGTGATCAGGAAAATAATATTGAAAAATTTTCTTCCTACAAATTCTTTTTTAGACAACGGATATGCTGCCAGCAATGTCACAAAAACGGAAATAACTGTAAATGCAAGTGAATACAGGAAAGAATTTAAGAATCCACGCCAGATCATTTTATTCTGTAACACTCTTCGATATGCGTCTAATGTCCAGTCCTTAATGTTAAAACTCAATCCCTGGTTATTCAAAACAGTCGGATCCATAAAGGACGCTAATACCACATAGATAATCGGTATTGCTATAGAAAGGACGAATAAACCAAGAATGGTAAACCCGATTCCAAGGATTACTTTGTCTGTCCTTGAATATTTTTTCTTCTTTTTTTTCTCCATCTTTTCTCCCTCTTTCCTATAATCCTTCTCCGTCATTCAGTTTCTTAACAACCCAGTTTACAAAAATCAGCAAGATAACATTTACAACAGAATTGAAAAGACCTACTGCTGTAGAATATCCATAATCTCCATTCAAAAGTCCGATACGGTATACATATGTAGACAGGATTTCTGATGCTGGCAAGTTCATATCTGTCTGTAACGCATAAGCTTTTTCAAAACCTATACTCATAATATTTCCGGCCTGTAAGATAAACTGAATTACAATAATATTTTTAATTGCCGGCAGCTCTACATACCAAATCTGCTGCAGAAGATTCGCTCCATCCATGATGGCTGCTTCTTCCAGCTCCTTGCTGGCATTTGCCAATGCTGCTGTGTACATAATAGATGACCATCCTGCCGCCTGCCAGATTCCACTTGCAATATAGATTGTCCGAAATGCAGAAGGCATTGTCATCCAGTTTGTACTGATTCCGAGTACTTTATTCAGCGGTCCTACAGGTGATAAAAGCATACGGACCATACCACAGAGTACAATGACTGAAATAAAGTTCGGCATATAGATCAAAAGCTGGACTTTCTTCTTAATTCCTGTCTTTCGGATACGATTCAGAAGCAATGCAAGAATAATCGGAACCGGAAAGCCCCACAGCAATCCGTAGATACTCAATTTTAATGTATTCATCAGATAGTTCATAAAATCCGGTGAAGATAAAAATCGTCTGAAATACTCAAGTCCGACCCAGGGACTCCCAAGAATTCCTTTGATTACATTGTAGTCTTCAAAAGCAATCAGAAGACCACCCATCGGGAGATACTTAAAAATAATTGTCAGCAAAAGTCCCGGCATCAGGAAGAAAAGATATAACTGCCAGTTTTTCTTCACATAAGTCATCTTTTCTCTCCAGGTTCGCTTACTTACGGACTTTGCTTGGTTTTGCATTCTTTTCATGCATTTCTTCCTCCATTCCTTTAACTCATCGTGCAAAACCGGTTAAGTAACCGGTTACTTTATGATTTGATAATACTATATCCATCTCACTCTGTCAACACTTTTATGCACTAAAATAACCGGTTACGTAATCGGTTATTTTTCCATTGCGTTTTTCCATGAGAATTGCTATACTAAAGAATATTATAGACTATTAGCCGTCATATTGAAGGAGATTCAACTTTTATGAGTAAAAAACAGGTAACTTTTGCAGATATTGCAGAATACACAAATTTTTCAAAGACTACAATATCAAGATACTTCAATCATCCTGATTCTCTTACCTTAGAAAATCAGGAAAAGATTTCACAGGCTCTTGACACACTTGGATATAAAAAGAATAAGCTGGCAAAGGTCCTGGCGAATGGAAAAAGTGAATTTATCGGAATCATTGTTCCAAACCTCTACCTGCACTATTATTCTGAGATGCTGACACAATTTCTTTCCAGCTACAGAGATTATCATTATAAATTTCTTGTTTTCGCCAGCGAACATGGAGCTGAAGAAGAACAACAGTACATTGAGGAACTTCTATCTTATCAGATTGAGGGACTGATTGTTTTAAGTCACACGCTTCCATCCGAGAAGCTCGCTTCCTATCAGATTCCTGTCATCGCAATTGAACGTGAAGCAGAACATATCAGCAGTGTCAATACCGATAACTATATGGGCGCACTTCAGGCTACTTCCCTGTTGATCCGGGATAAATGTGACATATTGATTCATATAAATGTCAATGTGGATAAATCCATCCCAGCTTATGACCGCATCCGGGCCTTTCAGGAAACTTGTGAAGAATATCATGTTCCATATGATATCGATCTGAGTGTAGAAGGTAATTCTTATCATGAGATTTTAAATGTGATCCGGGAGATTTTTAATAAGATAGAAGCAAAATACCCAGATCAAAAAAAAGGTATCTTTCTTGCGAATGATACCTATGCCAATATGTTTCTTAATTTAATTTTCCAAAAATACGGAACCTTTCCTTCAACTTATGAGATTGTTGGATTTGACAATTCCCCGATTGCCAGCGAGGCAATCCTTCCAATCACAACCGTTGGCCAGCAAATTGATGTAATTGCCAAAACCGCCATGGATCTTCTGGTCCGACAGATGGATGAGCAGAAAAAGCGTGCTCCCAAACCATTGGGCGAACCTATTCACAAACAAATTACACCTGTATTGATCCGCCGTAATACAACACAATAGTTTATTTTTCCAGATTAAAAAACACTTTCTGCTACCACCAGGTTTCCTATATTATTTTAACATCCAAGTTATATGCAAAAAACAAGAAGTTTTTAAGGTTAAACCATAAAAACTTCTTGTTTTTACAATTTTTTACACCCCTAAACATTCCATAATGATCTTCTCACATCTGTCATATCCAAGCTGCGAACTGTTCAGACATAAGGTATAATTGCTGGCTTTTCCCCATTTCTGATCTGTGTAAAAATTATAATTTGTCATACGCCTTTTATCTGTATCTGCCAGCATTTTGGCAGCTTCCTTTTCACCGACATGATATAACTGACCGATACGCTGTATTTTTTCCGGCATATTCCCATGAATAAACACATTTAGCACATCCTCCCTGTCCTTCAGGATATAATCTGCATTTCTTCCAATGATCACACAAGGCTCTTTCTCTGCTATATCTAAAATCACTTTTCTCTGTGCTTCGTATACCATATCTTCTACTGATTTTCCTGTAATGTCACGCCCTGCAAATGCATAGGCAAATAATCCTTTCTTCGGTGATAATTCTGCATTTTCCTTGATGTATTCCGGTGATAAACCAGACTGTTACCAGCTACCTTCGCAGCTTTTTTCCTGTTCCCCTGTCCAAGTGTCCTTGCCAGAAGTGCATTGGTTCCTACACCGGTTCCGATCCCTACTGCTACCATGAGCATCTGCACCGGAAATACCAGAGTCAAAGCATTTAATGCTGCTTCACTGCCTGCTTTCATATTTCCTACAAATGCACTGTCTACGATATTATAGACCGCCTGTAATGCCATGGATAAGATCATCGGGATCCCTATTTGGACCATCAGCTTATTCACCGGCATCTCCTTCATCTTGTTGCTTTCTACCATTTTGTTTTAACTCCTCTCTTTTTGGCACAAAAAAAATATCTTGTAAATTCTGTTTCAGATGGTGCAAAGGCAATTGACTTTTCTATCACAGAAGAAAAACAGCTGTTAGCAATATAAGAAAAAAATACGAATGATACTTAAAACCGTGCTACTAAACTTGTCGGGATTTTGCTATAATGTATGTCAGAAGGAAAAATCTGAAAAAAGAAGAAAAGGAGTATTTTTGAGATGGATTTACAGCAGATTTTTAACGACACGGATTTTGTCCATACAAGTGGGACAAAAGAAGAATTGCAGGTTGCAGGATATCTGAAAATGCAGTGTGAGAACATGGGGGTTCCGGCACAGATCGAAGGTTTTCGCGTGGCAATGGGCGATATTGAAGAGGTTCATTTGTATGCAGATGGGGAAGAGATAACATGCAAGGCTTTTTCCTGCTGCGGAAGCGGTGTGGCAGAAGGAGAGCTGTATTACATGCCGGGAACAGATCCAGTATCGATTGCAGGAGCCAAAGACAAGATTGTTCTGATGGACACACAGGGATTTGGATTCTTTACTTACCGGGATCTGATGAAGGCAGGTGCAAAGGCAATTCTCTGCCAGTATGGTAACTTATATTATCCACAGCAGGATATTGACCAGAGAGATCTTCGGGAAGCAGTTGTCGGAGAAGAAAAGAAAGTCCTTTGTGCAATGATTCATACAGGAGATGCGGTTAAGCTGGTAAAAAATCATGCGAAAAAGATGCGGTTAGAGATTAAGCAGAAGGAATATGACGGAGAATCCCATAATGTGATCGCAGAACTTCCGGGAAAAAAGGAAGAGTGGATCATGCTTAGTGCACATTATGATACAACCGCTCTTTCACATGGTGCTTATGACAATATGAGTGGATGTGCGGGACTTCTCGGAATTATGGAATACATGAAAGACAAAGAACGCAATTACGGTCTTCGCTTTGTGTTCTGCGGAAGCGAGGAACGTGGTTTATTAGGATCGAAAGCTTATGTGAAAGATCATGAGGCAGAGCTGGATAAAATCGTATTCAACATCAATCTTGATATGATCGGAACCTATATGGGTAAATTCATTGCATGCGTGTCAGCAGAAGAGAAGCTTTCTCATTACATCAGCTATATGTCAGCGGAAATTGGATTCCCGATAGCTTCTGAGACAGGCGTGTACCCCAGTGATTCCACTCCATTTGCAGATAAAGGTGTACCGGCAGTCTCATTTGCCCGTCTTGCAAGCGGAAATGTTGCACCGATCCATTGCCGGTACGATGTGAAGGCTGTGATGTCCATGGAGCAGCTGCAGAAAGATATTCATTTCCTGAGTTTATTTACAAATCGTTTCACAAACGCTGTGGTATGCCCGGTGAAGAGAGAAATTCCGGAAAATATCAAAAAAGAATTAGATGAATATCTTTTCCGTAAAAGAAAAGAGAATTAAATGAAAGGAAGAACTGTCGCAGTGTAAGAAAAATTTATTTGACTTTTGAAAAAACTGGAAATATAATTATAGCAGACGAGTAGCAGGTAAGCGTAAATCCAGTTTAGCAGCTACTCGTTTTTTGCTTTGTTAAAATAATATATTTGCTATGAAAAAAGTGTGTAGCTTGTCAGCGTAAGTCCAGCTTATAAGACAAGGTGCGCACTTTTTTGTGCCAAAAAAAGAACCGCCCTGATCGTTTCATCAACCATCTGAGGTTCTTCTTTTTACGCATAACAAAAGCGGGTGATGGGAATCGAACCCACGTATCCAGCTTGGAAGGCTGGTGTTCTACCATTGAACTACACCCGCGTCTTAAAGACAAATAATATAATATCACATCTCAGAAAAAATGCAAGTCTTTTTTTCATTTTTTGATCACTTTTTGTCCACTCTATTTTCTGACCGCTATTTTATCTATTTCGGTTCTTTTCCTTCCATTTCCACATATATTTTATCAATCACCTGTTCTTCTATCCGATCGGAGTTCCTTTTATGTTTTCCAGATTAAAATCAAAAAACGTTATACGGATCTGTTTTCTTTTCTTTGCGGCTTTCTTTGTGGGAACCGGCGCTGCATTTCTGCATGATCATTTCTTTTCTGCCGCTGTTCCCACCTCTTCTGAAGGCAACTGGGGGCTCAGCTTCCAGACTGATGGGGATCCCCCTGTCGGCAATGCCACATTTGACGAGTTAAAAAAATTCGATGCCTTTTACGCACAGGACACCAGCGAAAAGGTAATCTACCTTACTTTTGATGCCGGTTATGAAAACGGAAATACACCGGCTATTCTGGAAGCTCTTACGAAACATCAGGCTCCGGCAACGTTCTTCGTCGTCGGCACACTTCTGGAAAGCAATCCAGAACTTATCAAACAGATCCTCGCTGCCGGTAACACCATCGGCAACCACACCTGGCATCACAAAGACATGTCACAGATTTCTACAATGGAATCCTTTTCTGAAGAAATCCAGACAGTTGAAAAACTGTATCAGCAGATCACCGGACAGGAAATTTCCAGATTTTATCGTCCACCACAGGGCAAATACAGCGAAGCCAACCTGAAAATGGCGCAGGAGCTTGACTATCACACATTCTTCTGGAGTCTCGCCTATGTCGACTGGTATCAGGATAACCAGCCATCCCACGAAGAGGCTTTTGAAAAACTGCTTGGAAGGATCCATCCCGGTGCCATCGTTTTACTCCACAGTACGTCCTCTACAAACGCTGAAATCTTAGATGAACTTCTCACCAAATGGGAAGAAATGGGCTATCATTTTGGTTCTCTTGATGATCTTATAAAAGCTGCTGCATCTTAGAAAATTTTCTCTGTAACTTTACCGGAGGATTCTCTAATCGATCAGTCCATATTTCTTCATCGCATAAGCAATTCCATCTTCTTCAACGGTCTTTGTCACAAATTCTGTATAAGGTTCCAGCACCTGGTCATGCGCGCCCATCGCAATCGCATGCCCGGCATGCCGGAACATTGCCAGATCATTGCTGCTGTCTCCAAATACATATGACTGATCTCTCGTCATTCCAAAATGCTCCAGTACCCAGTCAATCGCAGTTCCTTTTGTATAGCCCTTGAGGATACATTCAAATGTATTACTTCCACGGTCGATTACTTCCATATCATCTTTGATAAATTCAAAAAATGCTTTTTCATCACTTTTTTCATCCGTATAAATAAAGATTTTATCATATGGACATCTTCTCTGCTCCATATAACGCTCGATTCCAAGTCCACGGTTATTCATGTATTTTTTTGTATTTTCCAATCTGTCAAATCTTGAAACTCTTGAAGTGAAATACACATCTTCTGCTCCCTCAAAAATCCCATCAATCTGACATTTTGTCATATAATCAGCGATCTCATCGCCCCTCTCCGGATCCAGATGCTTTTCAAAAATAACTTCTTCATCAAATGTAAAATAAATCCCACATCCACACAGATATCCATCAAATGGAAGTTTTTTCAGTTCCACCGGGACACTGCAGTACGTTCTTCCTGTATTGATAAACAAAAAATGTCCTGCGTCGTGTGCCCTTTTAAGTGCATCTACCGTACTTGCGGGAATCTCTTTTGTAATTTCACTGAGTACGGTTCCATCAATATCAAAAAATAATGCTGCTCTATTCATTCTACCTCTTCCTCCCGATTATACTCCAATTACACGATACTCATTATACTCATATCTCACCATTATGCGCAACCCTTTTTCATTTTCTGCAAAATATCTGTGATAAATACCATTTTGACTTCTCCATATAAAAGTAATATAATAGATGTTATACAATTTGAAAAAGGGGTAATAATAATGAATAAAAGAATCGATAAGAAAAAACAGAAAAGAACACTTGAATCAGCAGTAACTGCTACAGCTACATCATCAGCACCGGCTACAGCAACTCCTGTTGTAGAGATAAAAGAAGTTGTAAAAGAAGTCAAAGTACCAGTAGAAGTTCCTGCCAAAAATCCTGCATTCTATGTTCAGTACCAGAGTGCAGAATATACTGTAGCCGCTATCACAGAACGTGTGATTGCTGACTGCAATGCAAAGGGACACGCTGTAGAAACTCCGGAAGCTCTCTCCATTTATCTGAAACCAGAAGACAAAAAAGCATATTACACCCTTGGAGGGTTCAATGGATATATTGAATTATAAAGGAGTATTTTATGGCGCTTAACTTTCAACAGCTTGGAATGCTTGCAAAACTGAAATCCGCATTTTCCACTTTTCAACAGGAGCATCCTAAATTTATGCCTTTTATTCATGCAGTAAAAGGAGATGCATGCCGCAAAGACAGCATCATCGAAATCTCCGTCAAATCTCCGGAAGGACGGAATTATACCACTAATTTCCGTGTTACCGAAAAGGATTTGGAACTTATCCAGATGCTGAAAGATATGCAGGAAAACCAATAAAGTAAAAAAAGCAGGTAAGAAAGGATAAAATTTCTTACCTGCTCTTTTTCTATCTTACTTTAGCATTTCTTTGCTAATACAAAGGAATGACCTTCCATTTTTATTGCCTGAAGGCTGACTTTTTTACCGGTATATAAATCCATATACTCTCCCTCTTCTTCGATCCAGGCTGTCCGGTCCTCTTCTGCGAAATTAAAAAGTGCTGTCATCTGCTCGCCCTCCAGTTCCCGCACAACTCCAAGGATTCCATTTTCCCAGGTATCAAGCGTCCAGACATTTGCCGATGCGTCAAATACTTTTTCCTTACTTCGGATGGATCTAAGTTTTCCAATTCCATCAAACAGTTCTTTTTGTACCGTTCCTTTTCTCTTTCGTCCGTCTGCCAGCTTCCAGTCAAATTTTCCTCTGTGGATATACCTGGAATCAACCCGTTTTTCCGGATCATTTTTATAAGTATAATCATTTACCTGACCAATCTCATCTCCACTGTAAAGCATTGGAATTCCGGATTGCACCATCATATATGCATGCAGCATCAGATCAAATCTGACTGCTCTTTTTTTCTTTTCTTCATTTTGTTCAAATCCGGCACTTTCAATTCCACACATGGAAGCTGTCGTTGCACAGAATCTGGCATCTCCTGTTATCGGATCTTCATTATAAAGTTCCCCGCGGCTCACACTTTCTGCGATTTTTCCTGTGAAAAAGTCATTCAGATATCTTTTGTGTGGGACTTCCTGCATTCCCCAACCGGCAAGTGTCTGGAAATCCAATCCCCATCCAATATCATCATGACATCTGAGGTAATTTAAGAAAGTATACTCTTTCGGAAGGTTGTTCATAATATCAAGCTGCATCCGTAAAAGTCTGGTATCTCTCGTCGCAACCGTATTCCATGTAGTAGCCATCATAGTTACATTATAAAGCATATGACATTCCGGCTTTTCTATGGTACCAAAATAAGGGACTACTTTTTCCGGTTCCATCACGACTTCCCCTAATAATACAACCGACGGGCACACAATCTCCCCGATCATACGCATCATCCTGACTATCGTGTGTACCTGTGGAAGATTTCTGCAGCTTGTCCCCATTTCCTTCCAGATATAAGGAACTGCATCGATCCGCAGAATGTCAATTCCCTGATTGACCAGGAAAAGGAAATTATACATCATTTCGTTAAACACCCTCGGATTCTTATAATTCAGATCCCACTGGTAAGGATAAAAGGTAGTCAACACGTAGTGTCCGATTTCAGGAAGCCAGGTGAAATTCCCCGGTGCAGTTTCCGGAAATACCTGTGGCACTGTTTTCTCATATTCTCTGACATAGTTTTCATTGTCACAGAAAAAATACCGGCTCATATATTCGCCTTCACCCATTCTTGCCTTCTGTGCCCATTCATGATCTTCGGAAGTATGATTCATTACAAAATCCATACACAGATTCATGTCTTTTTCATGGCAGGCTTCAGCCAGATCTGCAAGGTCTTCTATGGTTCCAAGTTCCGGCTTTACTTTTCTGAAATCCGCAACCGCATAGCCTCCATCGGATCTTCCCTTTGGCGAATCAAGAAACGGCATCAGATGAACACAGTTTACACCACATTCTTCCAGATACTTAAGCTTTCCTTTGACTCCTCTTAAATTTCCGGCGAAATTATCAATATACAGCATCATTCCCAGCATGTTTTTTTTACGATACCACGCCTGATCCTTTTCCTTCTCCAGATCTCTCTTTCGAAGTTTCGCATTTCTTGCTTGATAGTAATTCTTCATCTGTTCACAGAGCTCTGCAAACATTGCTTCATTATCATATAATTCCATATAGAGCCAGCGAAGCTCATCCATATGCTTCGCCAGTCTCTTTTCAAAAATATCATTTGTTTTTCTCATTTTTACTCGACCATTTCCAGATAAATCTGATATGCTTTGTACTCACCAAATTCAAGAGGCATCGGAATTCCAACTTCCATCAGAGCCTCTGCCGGATAAATTTTTCCGGTTCTTGAATCTTTATAGAATTGTCCGGCACACAGACCTTTCAGTTTCACATAATTTACTGTCATATTTCCATGGATTTCAAGCATAACTACATTTACGAGTACTTCTTTCCCATCTTCTGATGCAAATTCCCATGCGCCGATTTCTTCTGCGAATGGATTACTCAGTCGATAGTAAAGTCCATTTTGTACAAGCTGTGCATATTTTTTGTATTCTACTATCTGTTCCCTGATCTCTCTGCGCTCTTCATCTGTCATTTTCGCCGGATCCAGTTCATAGCCGAAGGTTCCTGCCATGGCACAGACACCTCTTGTATGGAGTGATGTCTTTCTTCCTGTCTGATGATTCGGAACTGCAGATACGTGAGATCCAACTGCAGATACCGGATACCCAAAGGATGTTCCGTATTGGATCCTTACACGATCCACTGCATCGGTATTGTCACTGCACCAGATCTGTGGTGTATAATACAGCATTCCCGCGTCAAAACGACCTCCACCACCACTGCAGCCTTCGATCAGAAGGTCTGGATAGCGGCTTATAATACGCTCCAGGAAATCATAAAGTCCAAGCATATAGTCATACTGCACACTGCCCTGTTCTTCTGCTGTCATAGAATATACTTCTGCCATACTTCGGTTCATATCCCATTTTACATATTCGATATTTCCCTGATCGAGCACCTGACACATCTGCTCATAAACAGCATCCACAACTTCTTTTCTCGAAAAATCAAGGAGTAGCTGGTTTCTTCCTTTTACCGGTTTTCTTCCCGGGATCTGAATTGCCCAGTCCGGATGTTCACGGTAAAGATCACTGTCTTCATTTACCATCTCCGGCTCAAACCAGAGCCCGAATTTAACACCTAATGCATTGATCCTGCTGATCAGGTCACCGAGACTTCCCTGCAGCTTTTCTTCATTTACCTTCCAGTCGCCAAGTCCACTGTTGTCATCATTTCTACTTCCAAACCATCCATCGTCCAGTACAACCATATCGATTCCCAGATCCTTTGCCTGCTCGGCAAGATGATAGATATCTTCTCCTGTAAAATCAAAATAGCATGCTTCCCAGCTGTTGATCAGTACCGGTCTAACTTTTTCTTTATATTTTCCGCGACACAGATTTTTACGGATACATCTCTGCAGATTCTGGGAAAGCTTTCCAAGTCCCTGACTGCTGCAAGTTAACATAACTTCCGGGATTACAAATTCCTCTCCTTTTTCCAGCGGATAAGAAAACTGTTCTTCCTGCAGTCCCATCTGCATTCTTGTCTGCCCAAACTGATCTTTTTCTACTTCTGCTTTAAATCCTCCGCTGTATACAAAAGACATTCCATAACAGGTACCGGCATCTTCTGTCGTTTCTTTTTCTGCCAGTATCATCATCGGATTGTACTGATGGCTGGATGTTCCTCTACGGCTTCCAATTACAAAAGCTCCATGTCCTGCCGGTGTTCTCTGCATATTTCTTTCCATCGCATGGCGGCCGTAAAAAGAAATGATATCAAACTCACCATGAACAAAATCAATACATGCTGCCTGTGCTTTTGTCAGTCTGATTTTATCTTCTTCTGTATTGATCACTTTTGCACTTCTTGTGATCACATCATACTCCGGAAGAACTCCATAAAGTAATTCTACCTGTAATCCTGTCACCTGATCTTTCATATAAATGATCAGAGTCTGGGCTTCCTCTTCTGCAGCATAAACTGCCGGAAGCCCCTTCAAATTGTATTTTCCATCACAAATCTCATATCCCTGATATCTAAGATCGCATCCAAAAGAACCATCTGCATTTACAAGGTCAAGCACCGGACTCCTGAAATCTCCTGTCAGTCGGCATGGAAATTCCTGCGGCAGCACATCAAGGGAATATGTTCTGTCATTTCCTGCATCCTGCGGATTTCCAGAGAAGCCACGGTCTGCATAGGTCAGAAGATAGTCCATAACTCCATCTGTCTTTCTTCCATAATATAAATGCAGTAAAAATCCATATGCATCAATCTGCATCTGATACGTTGTATTATGGGTATGTAATGTAAATGTTCTTGCTTTCTCGTTGTATATGATTCCCATGTTCTTCTCCTTAAGCTTCTGTCAAATTTATTTTACTGCTCCATTTACAACACCGTTCAGAATCTGTTTCTGGCAGATCAGATAGAAAATCAAAATCGGAAGCAGTGCCAGTAAATAGGACGCAAATGCAAGATTATAATTGGTTCCAAACTGTGTCTGGAATGTCATCTGTGCAAGTGGCAGTGTGTTCACATCGCTACCTGCCAGAATTACAAGTGGTGTCATAACATCATTCCATGTACCAAGTGCTGTGAGTACCGCTACTGTTGCATGCATCGGTTTCATGATCGGAAAAATAACACTCCAATAAGTTTTCCAGGTTGTTGCCCCGTCTACATGTGCAGCCTCTTCCAGTGCCATCGGAATATTTTTCAGATAACCGGAATATAAGAGCACATTCATCGGCATATAAAATACAAGATAACACAAAATAACACCGAAAATATTGTCAATTCCCATCTGTGCTGTCTGCTTCACAAGTGGCATCATCAAAATTGCAAATGGAACAAACATACCGCTTACAATATAAAGATAGGCTACTTTGTAAAATTTACTGGTACTTTTACTTCTTCCGATCACATAACCGATCATAGAATGAATCAGAATGGAAAGAACTACCGTTACAATCGTTATCAGCACACTGTTGCCCAGTGAATGCCAAAAATCTGTTACACGCATTGCTTCTGCAAAGTTAGAAAAGCTCCAGCTTTTTGGCAGTGATAAGATTCCGGAAATACTGTTTGTCATTTCCGACGGTTTCTTAAATGCAATCACAACTGTAAGATAAAGAGGAAAAATAACGGTTACAAGACCCAGAATCAATAAAATTGTGATTGGCCAGTTTACTCTTTCTTTCACCTTTACTTTCATTATAACTGTTCCTCCTTATTTCCCAAAAAGTTCATCTGTAATACAGAGATCACAACGATCACTACAAAGAACACAACTGCATTGGCACTCTGGAACCCAAACTGTCCTCCGGCCATACCATTGTTATAAATCAAAAATGAAATTGATTCTGTACTCTGCGCCGGGCCTCCTTTGGTAAGAGCCATGATCTGATCAAATACCATCAGAAAATTCTTCATGCAAAGTACCATATTGATGGTAAAGAATGGAAGGATCAGTGGAAATGTCAGATTCTTGAATTTTTTCCATCCGGTCGCTCCATCAAGAGAACCTGCTTCGTATACATCCTCCGGTACCGTCTGAAGTCCGGAAATATAAATAATCGTATTCATTGCAACAGACTGCCATGCACATACAATTACGATCGCAACCCATGCCCATTTTGAGCTCGCCAGGATACTGTCACCTTTTCCGCCCATCATTTTTACAACTGCCGGAAGAATATAAGTGAAAAAGTAATTGAAAATATAGCCCACTACAAGTGCTCCTAAAATATTTGGAACGAAATACATTCCTCTGAGTGCACTTTTAAATTTAATTTTACTGTTTAATCCAAGAGCTAAAACAAGACTTAACACATTTACAACTATTGTTGCAACAATTGCAAGCTTGAATGTAAACAGGTAGGATTTCCCGACTCTTGCATCAGTAAATAAATCTGCATAATTCCGAAGACCTACCCAGTCAAACTCGCCATATCCTCGAAAATTTGTAAAACTATAAATAACACCTTTAATAAGTGGCAGCGTATTAAAGCAGAAAAACAACGCAAGTATCGGTATCGTAATCAGTAAAAATGTCCGCTCTCTGCCATTCATCCTTTTCAATTTATTCATGATCTGTATCCCTCCTACTTGCCTGCTTCATAATCTTCCATCATACGAATGATATCCCTGTTATATCTGATCCAGTCTTTGTCAAATTTTTTCAGGAATGCGTCAACATCCTGGTTTATGAGAAATGTCTGGATTTGTGCATCGACTGCCATTTCTGACGGATAATAGTGATCCTGGTAATCCGCCATACGGTTATCCTGAATATATGGTTTCATATCTTCCAGTTCCGGAGCTAATGCAAAATCCTCGTCTTTACAAGGCACCGCATTCTGTGCATCTAAGTATAACTGGATACTATCATGATCCATCAGGAAATCAAGTACTTCATATGCCGCTTCTTTATTTTCACATGCATCCATCACGCAGAACTGAAGGTCTACTCCTGAATTTAATACATTGTCCTCTTCAGAATCATTAGCCGGCATAACAAAGGATCCGATATTCATATCCGGATTTACAGATTTGATCTGCGGAATTGCATAGCTTCCGATTGTATACATCGCTGATTCACCATTTGCAAATGCAGTACATGCATCGTTGTATCCGTATCCAAACGGTCCATCTTCACCATAATTTAACAATTCAAGCATTTTTTCTGCCACTTGCGGATATTCTTTGGAGAAGGTTGTTTCTCCCTTATTCACCTGCTGACAAACATCGGATGGTGCAAGTCCGACTGCAAGTGCATTCCAAGGTGCAAGGCAGGTCCAGGTATCTTTATATCCAAAATAAAGTGGCTGGATTCCTTCATTCTGAATCTCCTCGCAAAGAGAAACAAATTCATCCCAGGTCTGCGGAATCTCCCATCCATGTTCCGCAAACATATCTTTGTTATAGAGCACTCCTGCCGCATTTGCCACATACGGAAGCCCATATGTTCCTTCTGTCGGAACAAACTCCAATCCTTCAATAATATCCAGATAAGCAGGTTTTACCTCACTAAGTCCTTCATAATCTGAAAGGTCAGCCAGTATTCCTGAATCAACAAAATACGAATAATTGATATCTCCTCCGATTCCGATAATATCCGGATAATCTTCTCTGATAAAACGTGTTTTCAAAATTGTTGTCGCATCATTTGGGGAAGATATTTTTAAATGGATATCATCATGTGTCTCATTAAATTCTTTTTCGAGCTGTTCAAATATATCTACCGCCTCTGGTTTATACTGAACAAGTTCAATTTCCACTTTTCCGCTTTTTGGATTTTGCTGACATCCCTGTAATACTGCTGATGCCATCAGAATACAGGACATTCCCAAAACAATTACTGCTCTTTTCCTTCTCATTTTTTCTCCTTCCTCACAGGTATATTCGTTTTTAGTTACCGCTCGATATATCAAGTGCTTTCTTTATAGTTGTATTATAACATACCATTATGCGACTATAAATATCATTGTATTTGAATTTTTATTCCAAAATGCTATTATTTTCTTCTTTTTTGCTAAATGCATAGCATTTTGGTATATTTTAGTTGCAATCTATTTATTAAATCAGTAGAATAAATATATATATCAACTGACTTAACATCTGCTAAACATCATTTTTTCACGGCAGAGCACCTATGAGAAAGGAATTATTATGAAAGAACTTATGTTTTCAGTATTTCCAAGCGAGAATTTTGTCGATCTTGGATTGTATCAGTTTGGTTACGAACAATGTGAACCGGCGCATAGTTTTGGTCCTGCCGTCCGTAATCATTTTCTTTTTCACTACATTATCTCCGGCACCGGAATTTTAATGGCAAATGATTCTCACGGTGTAACACAGACCTATCACGTAAAAAGTGGCCAGGGCTTTATGATTTTCCCCGGTCAGATCAATACTTATATCTCTGATGAAAAACTCCCATGGGAATATACATGGATTGAATTTGACGGACTACGTGCAAAGGAAACCATTGAACTTTCCGGACTTAGTTTGGATAATCCGATTTATAAAGCTACTTCTAAGGATCTGCGTGAAATACTGAAAGAAGAACTTCTCTATATTGCAAGTCACGGAGACGCTACACCATTTCACCTGATCGGGCATCTCTATCTTGCAATTGATGCTCTTATTCGTTCTACTTCCATCATGCAGACATCGAAAATCAGCCGTCTTCAGGATTTTTATATCCATGAAGCCCTATCTTATATAGAGCAGAATTTCCAAAACGATATTTCTGTCGAAAACATCGCTGCTGTATGCGGATTAAACCGCAGTTATTTCGGAAAAATTTTCAAAGACGGAATTGGAAAATCTCCTCAGGAATTTTTGTTGAATTATAGAATGATTAAAGCTGCTGAATTATTAAAACTGACAAAGCTTTCCATTAAAGATGTAGGTAATGCAGTCGGTTATCCCAACCAATTACATTTTTCCAGAGCATTTAAAAATATTTATGGAATATCGCCAAGAGACTGGCGTAATCAGAACAGACTTAAACAATAATAGAAAAAGAATGCTGCAGTTCAGACTGCGCATTCTATTTTTATTATTTAATATGTAATAATAAAGAATGTGCCTAGGCTCGTAGTGCCTTTTATTTAACAAGAAGTTCCTACGGATTTTGCTATGCAATAAAAAAACTGCAAACCCTTACGGTCTACAGCTCCCTTACTTTTTCATGTACCTT
>NZ_JAQEKS010000039.1:0-345 GCF_027679115.1 Coprococcus sp. TM115-187
CACTATCAAATTGACAGTTTATTTAAGAATACCTTGCCGCATATTTATTAACTCCTTGTCTAATACTGAATCTAATTATATTCCTTAACCCTTTATTTGTCAAGCCTATATTTAAAGAACATAATAGAAAACTGTTCTGACAGATTTAGAGTATGTGATATTTTACACAATAATATCAAGCAATATGAAAGATACTAAAGTCAAGCGAAAGAAAAAATGTTATGGATTATTTGAAAACGGCAGATGAAATTGTTGATGTCTATTTTGTCACATATATAGAGTCTTGTGATAAGAATAATAATTCACATTCTACATCTTGGAGAAATAGATATATAGGTCAAGACG
>NZ_JAQEKS010000039.1:355-16303 GCF_027679115.1 Coprococcus sp. TM115-187
GGTCAAGACGGTGTTATCTATATTCTTAAGAATGGAAACAGACAATTCTTTGTTTGGCATCCTGTTGACGATGATTTTAAACCAATTACTTCTTTGGGAATTATTAGTTCCCGTGATGATTATTATATTAAAAAGAACAATCTATTAGTAACAACTCAGAATTCCATTTACAAATTCAGGCTTATCAACAAGGAGGTGAACACTGATGATAAAACTTAACAAAATGGAACAAAATGAATATAACGCTTTTATTGTTGCTGTTGTTCCTTCATTATTACCCGGCACATACCACTTTAGAGACTTTTTCACAAATAGAGTTACATCTGCAAGAATCGGTCGTAAATTCTATGAAGATGTTGTCAATGGTATATATCCGCATATTTCTCTTGTTGGGACAAAGGCTTCAGAAGGTTATATTTGTTCTTGAGTAAATACCTGATTTCTCATAATGTACTTGATGGCTACTCAAACGAGCAGCCATCTTTTTAATATGCCGGAATACCGTATCCGTAGATAACAGAGCTTCCGACAGGGTATGTTTTGGTTCTGCAAGTGTCGCCTGAGTTGCCCTCAACGGTATAGACTGTACCGTTTTCGCATTTCTGAACAATACCGGTGTGGTCTGTCACACCGTCGCCCTCCCAGTCAAAGAAAATGATTGTACCGGGCGAAGGCTCATACGAACCGTCTGCCCACTGTCCTCGGTCTCTGAACCATTGTACACCGTTTACACAGCCGGCATACTTTGGAATAATACCGGCGTCGATATATCCGCACTCGTTAGCACACCAAGAGACGAAGCAGGCACACCATTCTACACGGGAGTCAAATCCGTACCAAGACCAGTAAGGCTGACCGCCTACATTACCCACCTGTGACAAGGCAACCGTTACGATTTGGTCGTCGCTGTATCCGATACCGTAAAGCACCTGAGACCATAGTTGATTGTTTTCGTCCTTTAGCAGCTCGGCAAGATACTCTTTCTGCTCCTGATTAAATCCGTACATAGCCGCCATTTCATCAACGGTCTTGTGCGATACCGTGATATACAGGAAAGTTTCTGTTACTGTGGTTTCGGTCTGTACGATGTTGCCGTGTCCGTCGTCGCTTTCTTCGATTTCGGTATGGGTTTTCGTTTCCGTTCGGGAAGAAATATCGTTCATTTCCCAAAAAATATCCGACAGTAGCTGCTTCTTGGTTTCATCAACCGTAGCAACCTCCATCGGATTGTCGGGGTCGGTATTCACTTTAACAGAATAGACCGCAAGAACATCTTTCCAAACAGCTCTGCTTCCGCTCATTTCAAGCACATCATAGCTTACAGAGTTCTTTTCCTGTTCCAATCGGTCATCATATTCCTGATTGATTTCCTGAACGACTGTCTGCATTGACATTCCCGTGCCGGAATCCTCTCCCGAAAAGAAGATACCGAACACAGAACCTGCAATCAAGGCTACAAGACATAGCACAATAATTACTACCACCGCAACCCAACCGCCGGCAGCGATAGCGGCAATAAGACCTTTTACCGCCGCTATGATTGCTTTTACTGCGGCAATGGTGGCTTTGGCTGCGGCTTTAATCGTAGCGGCTGTTGCTTTGGCTGTGGCTTTTGCCGCCTGTGCCGCTTTCTGCGAAGCCTTAACTGTCGCCTGAGCTGTTTTCTGTGCCGCTTTTGCCGCTTGCTGACTGGTTTTTATCGCAGTCTTTGCAGTCTGCTCAGCCGTCTTAACCGATTTCTGTGCGGTCTTTGTTGCTTCTTTTCCGGCAAACTTAATGGTTTTCTTTCCGGAGGAAGTGGCAGACTGCTTTATGGTCTTTTCCGCCTTATCGACAGTCTTAATCGCAGAGCTTGTGTTTTGCGAAGCCTGTTTTCTCAAAGACTGCTCGGCTCGCTGCTGCTTGAAACGCTGAATACCGTCCTTTGCGGTGCGGATATTCTCTTTTGTGGTTTCAAGTCCCTTTCGTCCCGCCTTGTCAAACGCATAGGCACCATCGTGAAACACCTCGTCAATACCGCTTTCCAGTTTATCGGAAGCGTATTCCTCGGCAGAACTGCTGTTGGCATTTACCGACCGCTCCGCCTTTTCTTTTGTTGCGATATACGCCTGCTTCATTCGTTGGGTTGCGACGGCAGCCTTATCTATTGTTCGTATCGTACCTTTTGCATTGTCTTTCGTTTTAATATCAGCCATACAATCCCTCCTTCCTATGCAGGCTGAACTACCTGTTGTATTATTCGTTTATTAGCTTCGCCACTACAACAAGTCTGCCGTTTGTCCGGGAATACTCACAGGTGGAAAGGGTCAGGAGCTTGTCGCCGTATTCGGCGGTTATGCCGGTTTCGTAAAGCGACAGTTTCTTGCACTTCTCAACATAGGCAGTGAAATCCTCGGCGGTGTCCGCATTGACGAACTGATAATATTTGAAGCTGTCGGGACTATCCGTATATACTACGGTTTTGAACACGGCAATTACTTCATAGGTCTGTCTATCGGTCAGCGTATCAAAGGATACTGTTTTGTGCTTTTCCCAAAAGCTCTTGTCCTTGAATTTCATAAGACCGGCGAACATAGAGCCGTCGTTCATATGATGACCGTAGATAATGATATTGTCGCTTGGCAGTTCCATATCGCAGTTTTCCTGAACATAAGGACAGCCGTAGTCGGTGTATGCCTTATCAAAGCCGTGCTTCAGATAGAAGTTGTAAGAGTTTTAATCATTGTTCTTATAAGCCTCCTTCTGTTTTTGTTCGATTGTCGGTTTCATCAATTCGTAATAGGTGTTGGTGGAATGAAAGACCAGCTTTTTCGGCATAAGGAACTCGGACTTTATCCACGCCCATATAAATTTCTCAGCCGTCATTCCGTTGTATTTCACAAAGCCGAGAGCCGCAAAAGGGGCAGCTCCCAAAATGCACACCCACGATACAGTTTCTGTTCCGAGGTACGGTTTTAGGAGGAAGTAAAGTCCTACCGCTACCGCACAGGCGAGGACAGAAAAAATGAACTGTCTGAGCGACAGTCCAAAAAACATTGACTCTGTGTAATTTCGTATCTCTCGGTTAATTTTGACTTCCATCAAAAGCTCCTTTCTCTGCGATATGCTTGTTTTGCGTGACGGATTTCATCAGAGCAGACGCAGGTGTCCGCAAGGCAAATCACATTGCCGTTTTTCTTTCCTCCGTAATACACACAATATTTGCAGTCGCAGTCGGCAGGCGTATAGCCCTGCCATCTATCGTTATTATTCTTGTTTTTCTTCATCAGAGAACCTCCCGTTATAAGCCCATCATTTCACGGATAATTCGGTCGCTCATCTTAACCGCACCGACAAGCACAAGCATATTGAATACCAGTTCGCCGATATATGCCCATACCTGAGTAACGGCTGCTGCGTCAGGGTTCACTACCGGCGGCGTAGAAGCAAATAGGGAGAAGATGATACAAGCAAGTACAATTACTGCTCCCTCAAGCAAAACGGCACAGTAGCTCTTTATAAAGCTCTTACCCACATTCTGCGACGGTTCTCCGGCAAATGTGGAAACACGGACTTCATAGCCTTTGCTTTCAAGCAGCTTTCCGGTATCTCGGAGAATTTCGCCCTTTGGGTCAAGAATGACAAATGATGTGTTGCACTGCATAAGATTCGGCTTGCAGTAAAACCTTGTCTTACCGGCTCCCGAACCGCCGCACACAAGGGTGTTTAAGTTTCTTCGGTGTTTCTTCGCATTGAGTCCGATACAGACATTTTGCGTCATCAGCTTATTTGCAG
Source organism: Coprococcus sp. TM115-187 (assembly GCF_027679115.1). Lineage (NCBI taxonomy): Bacteria > Bacillati > Bacillota > Clostridia > Lachnospirales > Lachnospiraceae > Coprococcus > Coprococcus sp. TM115-187. The sequence goes on from NZ_JAQEKS010000039.1 coordinate 4,130, forward strand.
AAGCCGGAGACTGTCTGTATTTTTTGTTTACGGCTCTTGCATTGCCCCATTTTGCAGAACCGTGTTCTTCACGCCTTCGGTAATTCTTCTGTGTTGAGAAGTAAATCCCAATACCCATTGCATAGCAGAGAAGCAAAACGAGGACAGTTTTTAGGCTGTCCTCGCATAGCTCAATATGAAATGGTTCGTTGAACGCTGTTAATAGGCTCGGCAGTATTTCCGGCAATCCTCCTTTTACAGAGGGTGCAATCAGAAGTGCCAGCCATACGACCGGGATAATACCGATGACGGAAAGAATAATAGCAGACTGCCTCTCGTTATCTCGATTCACAGGAGCGTTCCTTTTCGATAACTTTGAACTTTTTCTTTGGGGCAGTTCCGACCTTGATGATAAGGTCGTCCACCGCATCGGTAGATTTGCCCTCGTTCATCAAATCTGTTTTCTCGTCGTTGAGAGAACGGATAATAATGCCGTGTTCATAATCGTCCAATGCGATATGATACATTTCTTCCTTCGCCATAGTCTCACCTTATCTTTCGTAGTCTTTGCTTCGTTCCTGCTTTTTCTTGTAAAGCTCATCGGAAACACGGGAGTGAATATCCGCCATTGCGTTTCTCGTTTTGGAAAGCTCATAGCGAATGTCCTTCGGCTCTTTGCCGGCGAGCTTTTCAGGGATACGGTTGATAGCAAAATTCTGTGTATCGACGCCGTACTTTTTGCAAAGCATATAGCCGATACATACTGCCTGAAAGCCCATATCCGCTCTGCTGTAACTGTCGCTGTTGATAGAGAGCTGTGCGTGGCCAAGCTCCTGTGCTACGCACTGAGCGACCGCTACGCTGTCTCCCACATCACGCTTTACATACAAGGTCTGTTCCTCGTTGTTATAAAACGCCGCCATATTGGGATACGGAAGCTCATTTGTTGCTTCCACTTCAACCGGGGAAGAATCCAGCATAACGGTAATGAGTGCTTTCGGGTCACGGTTGACAGTCGGTGCAGGCGGTCTTTTGCCGTTGGTCTGCGAAACATCAAAGACCTTTTTCACATTGTAGGAAATGCCGGTCGTACCGTCTTTCTTTGCATACTCGACAGGTTCAAGAATGGAAATGCTTTTCGCACCTTTCTGAATTTTCACATTATCTTTGCTCCAGTCATCAAAGTTTTTAAGCTGGCTTGCTTCGGGAAGCTGCTTGAAAATCAGAAGTGCGTTGACCGCAGAGTATCTGTCAAGACGGCTCTGCGTATCAAGGAAGGCTTTGAACTTTTCCGGGTCGGAAACAATCGCCTTTGCGGTGTCGTCCGCCATCTGATATACGGCTTCTTTTTCAGCCTTCATCTTCTCGGCATATTCCTCTTTGGAAAGTCGTTTGCTCTGCTGTCCTGCCTTAGCAGGGGTAAAATTGTTTGTCATTGTGATTACCTCTCTTTCACATTTTTGCTTTTAGGTTTCGGCTGCTGGTGTACGGTCTGTGCCGGGGCGTTCTTGACTTCCGGCTTTGATACCTCCGGCTCTTTGCGTTCTGCTTCTTTCTGCTGCTTGGACTGTGCCTTATATCGGTCAAGCTTTGCTTTTACCGACGGCTTTCTCTGTCTGTCGCTTACAGTACCCTTATCAGTTTGCATATCTACCGGCTCGGAGTCGTGCCTTGACGGAGGGTTTTTGTCCGTTTTGGCGACTGTGGGGTTTGACTGGGAATACCCCTCTTTCTGAATAGGTTTTCTGACGGCTTCCTCAGTGATGATTTCGTTTTTGGTTTTCGTCGGCTTGTCTTTCTCCAAAGCTTCACGCTTTTCGACAGCCTTCTGATACTCGGTGACAATCGCAGCCTTATCAACTTTACCGAGTTCAAATCTCTCAACGATTCTCTGAATTTTGGAAGCGTCCTCTGCACGGGCAATAATATCAATCGGGACATTATCGCCCTTTGTGTTTTTATCCCTGAGTACGCAGTAGAGAACGCCGTAGCGTTTTGCCTGCTCGGTAAACTTCTTCAAGTCCTTGTTGGGGATAGAAAACACCTTCAGCTCCTTGCCCGACTTAATCATATTAGTAAGTCGAGCCTTGCCTTTTGTTTTCTGTTCCTGTTTGAGAACAGAGACTAAAAGAACGGCAATATTCTTTGCTGCCGCTCCGCTTAATTTTGCGGCTACTTCAAAGCCTTCAAGCGATAGCCTGATGACCTGTTCTGCCGCATCACCTCCGTTTGTCATTACGGTTCTGCTCCTTTCGTTCTTGTTTTTCTTCGTAAACTCTTACCGTTTCAAGGTTGGCTTCAATAACCTTTGACCTTTCGGCTATGTCATCACAAAGACCGACCTCTTTGCGGAGAGTCCACAGCTTGCTCGTGATTGCCGTAATCTGCTCTTTGACATTTGATAGCTCATCGTCACTCAAATTTCTTCTTAACTGTTTTCGCAGGTGCGTTCTATCGTCAGTCAAGGATTTGATTTGCGACAACACGGACTCTTTATATGAGAAAAGCTGCTCGTCGGTAGAAATGTTCTCCCGTCCAAGCAGCCTTGTCTCCTGAGTGATTTTGTCGAGCTTCAGCAAATCTTCTTTCAAAAGATAGTGAAGCCTTGCGGTATTCTGTTTTTTGTACTTCGGCAGATAACCCAGCTTATAGCAGTAATGCAGATACAGCCCATGTTCCGTCATTCTTTGGAGTTGAGAGGTCGCAGAACACAAGCTGTGCCGATTTTTTATCGGCTGTTTCCTCCCAAATACGGTAGATGTTATCGACGCAGGCGTTGATTTTACTGCCCTCAAAATCAGGCAGCATATCGTTAAGCATACGCTGGTCAAGTGCTAACTTCCTGCCGTCGTTTGTAATTTTAAGCATATTATCTACACTCGAATCTACACCGCCGCCACGGACTTTCTCGGCTCGTTCCGCAAGGGAAGCAACCATACAGTGTGTTCAGCTTATCCTGTGCCTGTTTGATTTCGCTGTCCGGGTAATCCTCGGTTTGCAGTTCAATCAAGTTACGGACGCAATCTCTTATCCCAATCATACCCTTAATGCGGTTCTCAGCGGTTGCAGATACCTCCACCGGGGACATACGGGAGTTCTCACGGAAATAGATTTTATCGTCTAAAACAGTGTAAGAGAAGTTCCTTACCATAGGGTCTGCCGGGATAGAATTATCTTCTTCCTCCAGTTCGTCGGCAACCTCGTATTCGGAGATTTCTCCGTGAATGTTTGAGACTGCTTCGTTCAAAAGCTCCGAAAGGTCGGCATTTTCAAACGGTTCACAGGTTGCTTCCGGTCCGAAGCGACCGCTTACCATTTTCATTTCGCCGAGTATCATTTCCGGGTGCTGAACAAAATATGAGTTCATCCTTATACCGTTTTCGTCGGTGTCAAGATGAACCCAATCCGGCTCAATATCTATGAGTCTGTCTCGCTTTTGCAGAAACAGAATATCGGATACGACCTCTGTCCCGGCATTACCTTTGAAGGTGTCGTTCGGAAGTCTGATTGCTCCGAGAAGCTCCGCCCTCTGTGCGATATATTTACGCACATTGGAGTTTTCCTTGTCCATAGTTCCTTTGCTTGTCACAAGAGCCATCACACCGCCGGGGCGTAACTTATCAAGCGATTTTGCAAAGAAATAATCGTGGATTAAGAAATTGTACTTGTCGTATCGTTTATCGGAGACTTTGAAATCTCCGAAAGGCACATTGCCGATAATGCCGTCAAAGAAGCTGTCGGGGACATTTACTTCCTCAAAGCCCTGTGCCGCAATGGAAGATTTCTGATAAAGCTGCTGAGCGATACCGGCTGAAATGGTATCAAGCTCAACACCGTAAACCTTTGCGTTTTCCATTGACTTGGGCAGCATACCGATGAAATTACCGATACCGCAGGACGGCTCAAGCAGGTTGCCCTCCTGAAATCCCATCTGTTCCAACACCTTGTAAATGGCGGTAGATACTTCGGGCGGAGTGTAAAATGCAGTCAGTGTGCTTTCTCTTGCCGACGCATATTCCTCCGGCGTCAGGATGTTTTTCAGCATTGCATACTCTGTATGCCAAGCTCCTGCTCGTTCGTCGAAGGCTTCGGGAATACCGCCCCAACCGACATATCTCGACAAGATTTTCTGCTCGTCAGGTGTTGCAAAACGGTTTTCGTTTTGACAATCTCTCAGGACTTTTATTGCTGCATAGTTTCGGTGGAAGCGTTCTTTCTTGTTCACTTCTTCAACCTGATTATTGGCAAGGTCAAAGTTGTGTCGTTCGGACATAGGAATATCCGGGTGGAGGTCAAAGCTCTTTACTTTTGACTTTTTCTTTTGCTCCCAAGCGGGGACAATCGGTTCAGGCTCTTTGTCGTAACCGTTGCCGATACGAACACCCTCGTTATACATTTCCTCATCGCTGTCAAAACCGTTTTGAGTAGCAACGATTTCTCTGTAATCCTCAATCGGTACATTCCCGATATTTGTTGCCACCATATCAGCTCTTTCAGTGTTTTCAATAAGAGCTTCCATTGTGGCAGAGGTACAGTCGGTCAAATCCGGTGTCCTGTGAAATTCTCGGTCTGCGTCCACAAACCATTCCGTACCTACATCGGCAAGCTCCTGATTTGCAATGCTACCGAGATAATCAAAGAAATCCTCTGCCGAGTCATACTCCCGTGCGACTTGCTGTATCTCGTCAAAAGAAAGAGTATTTGTAACATACTGACCTCCGGCATTGCTGTCGGGGTTATAGTACATCCAAGTTACACTTTCATTGTCCCGGTCAATAAAGAAGGCGTCGTCATAACCGGTTTTCGGACTGAAATCCGGTACGGTTTCAGTATCGTTTTGAGCTTTATTTTCGCCTGTAACGGTTTTTTCTTCCGCCGGTAATACACTGACCTTCAAGTGGTCGTTCATCGGATTTTCACGCACTTTGCGGTCAAATTCTTCCCTTGAAAGTTCCTTGTTGAATAAGGGCATATCGAAGTCATAGAGCATTACACGGTTTTCATCAAAGGACAAAATCTCATACTGAGAAGCCCCAATATACACGCTGTCGCCGAGATGATATTCATACTGCGCTTCCGGCTCGTCCTCTTTGTTTTCAGGTTCAGGCGGTGCGGTAGAAAGTATCTCACGGTTTTTTCTCTGCTCTGCAAGCTCGGCTCGCCGTTCTTCCTGCTTTTCAAGCCATTCAGGGTACTTTTCTTTTTCCTTTGGGTTTAGGTATCTGTCCATACGGATAAGGTCTCCGATACGCTTTTCCACCTGAGACCAAGAAAGAGTAATGTGCGGCTTGTCGCTTCCGATACCTTTTGAAATTGTGATACCTTTTCCGTCGTGCTGTTCGTCAATGCCTGCACCGATGATGACCGGATAAGAGCCGCCCCAACCGTATTCGTTTTTCAAGAAGTCGGCGTTCTCTTTTGCGGAAATGCTCTTTTCAAACTGCTCATAGATACGCATTTTACCCTCGGAAACTCCGCTTCCACGGGTCAATACAGCGTCTATGATTTCCTGAGAAAAAGTAAAGGCAGAGGTTTTTTGTTCCTCTGCCTGATTTCCCATAATGAGAGTCAACTGACCGTCCATAGACGGAATCGGTTTCATTGTATCGGTCAATTCTCCCAAAAGTCTCATTGCTTCAAAATGCTGTGCGATAACGCCCCAGTCGTAGAAACTCTGAGCGGTTCTGTTTTCGTATTCACCCTCCCACAAGTGGAGGACATTCTGAAATGTTTTGTATCCCACAAGCCTGCCGTCGTTTAAGGTAAGCCGGGTGTAGTCGTTATTGAAGATACCCTTGATATATTCGGTACGGGTCGCATTGTCCGTATTTCTCTCATAGAAGTCTTTGATTTCTTCCTTTGAAGCGGACAAATGCGGGGTAGTACCGAGTATCTCTCGGATAGTATCATCGCCACCGAAAAACGGCAGGCTCTTGTCCTCGTGGTTTCTGTCGTAATACTCTAAGCGAATATTACCTGATTCTTCACGATTTCCTGTGCCGAGTTCCTGATGTTGTTCATCAGGCGAACCCACTTCATCATATCTTCCGCTTTCATCTGCTCCGTCAGCCCGGCTTTCTGTGCCATCTGCTTCACGAGAGTTTCCTCCAGTTCGCTGGCTCTCTGCTGAACCTCCGCCAAGTGACTGTTCAGAATCCCTTTCGTCAGAAGATTGTAGTACAGGATTTTGTGATGTTCCTTCAGATAAGTTCTCCTCATCTGCGACCATCTGCCGAGAGTCACTTCCGTCTGCTCCGGCAGTTTCAGGTTCGGAAGATTGTAATCTCCCACCATCGTGTATGTGATTTCGCTCATCGCTTTGACTCCTTTCGTCTTTGATGTCTTTATTGTATTCGGATTGCTCCTGTTCATCAATTATGCGATTTTCCTTGCTGAGCGTGCTGATTGTTCTGCTGACAGGGAGCAACGCCATTTCTGCAATGTCGCTTGTAGCAATACCCACCGCATTGAGAACTTCCTGTGAATTAAAACTTGAAATACCGGCAAAGTCATCGGGAGAATAGACCTTGTCTGCGTTCAGTCCCAATCGTGCCATAACCATATATGATACGCTGTTTCTGACAAGCTCCAAATACAAGGCATTTGCTTCGTCGGCAGACAAATACTCAATATCGCTTCCTGCACCCAAACTCATAAAGTCGGAGATATAGTCTGCGATGTTATCCTCAACGGCATTGGCAATGCTCTCTTTGACGACATTTTCAATACTCGTTGTATCGTTTACCGCACCGAAAGTATTTTCAAGTGTTTCAATAACTTCTGCTTCATATTCGGGTCTCATCTCCCAAATCGGAACAGGGCGGGAATGTCGACTTTCGTGGGTGTCCGATATATCAAAGTAATGAATCAGCCTTTGACGGCTTCTGTCTGTGTCCTCAAATACGGCAATACCCTTTGCTCCTCGGTTTACCCAGCGACCGAAAGTACCGTTCCATCGTTCGATTTCAAGCACGGCTGTTGCGTCGGGTCTTTGGGCATAAATGAGAAGCTGTTCATCAAATCGGAGCCTGAAATTTCTGCCTGCTGTTTTCAGAAACGATTGCCAGTTTACCGGATTGTCTGTAACTGCAAAACAGGTTCTTTCATACAGCTCTGAAATCAGGTCAAATTTTCTTGCCACCTCGTCTGCACCTCCTTATCGTGTTTTTTCTTTGTCCTTTGCGGATTTCGTGTTTTCTTTTGCGGCTGGTTCTACGGTATGACCGTTTCTCTCGCAAAGCTCGGCAAATTCGCAGATATGGTAGAGATTTGTGCCGACCTCCAAATGGTAGTCGTCGATATATCTGCAAGTTCTCTCCATTGTTTTGCCGTCGCCGAGCTTGATTGAGATTTTTTCTCCGTCCGCAATGCGAAACTGCTCCTGATAGTGCGGGTTGATAAATCGGATACCTCGCTCAGCGTTTTTCAAGTGGGCATTTAGCCACTCTTTCTGATAGCAATAGCAGTACAGATTGTACTCGCCCCTGTTGGGGTTAAATCTCATAAGATAGCTGTACTTTCCCGTATCAAGACGGATGCCGTAGTGGTTGCAGTCATCATTAAAGGAGCTGTCGGGAGTGGAATAACAGTAAGAGGACATAGCCTTTCTGCCGGACAAAACATCGCCGTCACGCAATCCGTTTATGACTTCATCAAATTCAGCCTTAAATTCATCGGTTTTCAAGTCTTTTCTGAAATCGTTCCAAGTCGTCCAAAACTCGTTCCCGTTAGAACCGAAGTCGGCTCTCAAATATCCGATAAGACCGGTCTGCATAGAGAGCTGCTGACTTTGGCTGAAGGTGTATTTACGCTCTGCTTCGGTCAATACTCTGTAATCCATTTTCATCACCTCGCTTGTTCGTTTGTTTGTCTTTGCTTTGGAATAGGAAAACCATAAACTCCGGCAATGTCATCGCCGAGCCTTTTGGTAACTCGTGTGATGTCGGCTCTTGTGGCTTTTCCGTTATAGATTTTATCTTGCAGATTTTCAATCTGCGTATCGGTAACACCGTCTTTGAATACACGGTAAAGATAATGGTTTGTACCGTCGTGATGAACGGCGTCGGCACGAAGGTCGCCGTACTTATCCACATACCATTCGTTGTAATCGGTATCGGAATAAAGGCAGTCCTTAATGTTGCCGGAATCAATCATCTTGTAGCCCGACACTCTGCCGTTCCATCTGCCGAGGTCGCCGATAACAATAATCGGCTGTGAAAGCTGAATATTGAGATTTACTCGTTCATCATAAAGATTTTCGGCATTGGATTTTACCATAATGTCGTAAAGCTCATCATCGGAATATCCGGGATACAGTTCCTCCAAAGACTCTCGCCAATCATCAAGGTCAAGGCTAATGTCGCTCCAAATGATATGGCGGTCATTCTGTTCCTGCCTGCTCATCAGTGCCACCTCCCAAATAAGAGAACAGCTTATTGGCTTTGGTCTGCTTCTGAAACTCGATAATCAGACTCATATCCGGAATAGTGATACCCGGAATTTTCAAAATGCTCTCCATGTCGAGCTGCTGCAATTTCTTTTCGGTATTGCAGCCTGCGTCAAACAGTTTCGTCAGAAGCTTTGTCTTTTGCTGAAAAGTGAAATTTTCCTTCATTGCTTTGTCCTCCTTATCGTTCTTTGTCTTTATTTCGCTTCTTGTTTGAAAGCTCTTGTGCCTTTTCCTTTGCCCATTCAGGCAGACGCTCAGGCTTTATTTCGCCCATAACATCCATTCTTTCATATCGGGTTGATTTGCCGGTGTGAAGATTGGTACAAAACACGGCACTTCCACGGCTGTTTGCCGACGCACCGAAACCACCTGTAACATAGTAGAGCTGTCTGTCGGCTCTCTGAAATTCAGGCTTTAATACCTTGGGGTCAATGGCTATGATTTTGCCGTTGATGTCTTTGGAATAGTGGTCGGGGATACAGTCGGCTTCTGTTATGAGTGTGATTGGAATATCCAGTTTTTCGACCTGTTCCTTGAAAAGCTCCGCTTCATTTGCCACACGGCTTCCGAAAAGGTGTACGATTTCGATATAGTCATCGCTTACCATACATTCCGAACACAGTTCAAACAGGTCGTTTCGCTCTGCAAAGCCGCACATAAATTTATCGCCGTTTGTACTTTGCTCATTGGAAGCCAAGATAACTTCCTTTTCGCCCACATTGACCGAGCAAAGAACAGTGTATTCACCGATTTTTCTTTTTCCCTCGTTCATATCCACACCTCAGCTTACTTCAATCACAATTCTGATGTTTCCGCAGTCGCAGCCACTGCACTGCCTTGACAGTTCGGGAAATAGGGATTGCACTCTCTGTCTTGCTCTGCGGATAGTCTCAAAGCACGGCAAGCCGTAGCCTTTATAGTTGTTGACTATATCCTCAACCCTTTTATAGACAGCTATATGTTATTAGAGATAGATATACTCAAGGGAGATAGAGTATATTTTTCAGCAGGTTAATAGCCGGTATATATAGGGGTTAGAGTGTGAGAAAGGGGGAAGGCTATCGGCTGTCACGGTCGGCTCTGCTTCGCAGAAACTTGTTGTAATGCTCCAATGCCTTGCACACAAAATCCTCCGTTTGGCTTATGGGAATATTCTTCGGGATAAGCTGTCGAACCCTATCGCCCCTCAAAACAATTTTCTCCCTTTGGTTTGGTTTTTCCTCCGACATAATCGCTTGGATTGCTTCGGTTGTGAGCTTGCCCTCCTCAAAGAACTTTCGCATACGGATTGTTTGGTCGTGGGACGGGGTTGCGTCGGTCAGGTCGATTTCATCAACCACATCACGCTGACTGTCCTCATCGAGAAAAGACAATTCAACCGCCGGTCGCATTTTAATTCGCCCCTCATCAACATATTCCAAAAGTTCGGGAACAAGGTTTGTAAGGCGAATATATCTGCGAACTTGGGTTTGACTGTCACCCGACTGCTCTCCAATTAGTTGTGCTGTTTCTTTTCCGCTTGACTTCCAACCCACTGGGTCGGAAGTTAGGTCTGTTCTTTTGCCTTGTCTGCTCAATGCTTCCAAACGCATTTTGTAGGCATAGGCTTTTTCCGAGGGAAGTATCTGCGACCTTTGGTAGTTGCTCTCAACCATTAAAATCGTGGCTTCGTCTCGGTTCAGTTCAACGACCTCACAACGGAGAGTATCAAACCCGGCAAGCTCACAGGCTCGCTTTCGTCTGTGTCCCGATATGAGTTCGTATCTGCCGTCCTCTTTCTGCCTTACCGTCGCCGGAGTGATTACCCCTCGTTCCTTAATACTCTCAATGAGCTGTGCCATATCCTCGTCATCACGCACCTTAAAAGGGTGGTCGGGGAAATCGTCAATCTCAGTCAAGGGAATATCTCGGATTTTTGAAAGTTTTTCTTCATCTCTCTGTTCCTGCGTCGAGAATAAGTCATCGAGCTTCGTGAGAGTGAAGTCGCTCTTTCTTCCTGCCATCGGCTAACACCTCCTTTGTAAATTCGGTGTACGCTTTTGACACCGTGCTGCCCGGTTCGTAGGCAAAAATGCTCTTGCCTTTGGAAGAAGTCTCTGCGGCTTTTACGGCAATCGGGATATATGTTCGATACATCTTGATTTGACTACCGAAGTTCTCTCTCAGAGCTTCTACCGTGCTTTTGGCGAGGTTGGTACGGCTATCCACCAAAGTGAGAAGCATACCGTCAATCTTTAAGCCCGGATTGATACGCTTCTTAACTCGTGAAATGGTCTGAACAAGCTGCGTCATACCTTTTGCCGGTAAATACTGAGCCTGAACAGGAATTATTACGCTGTCTGCCGCAGATAGAGCATTGATTGTTACCATTCCGAGGGAAGGCATACAATCTATTAAGATATAGTCGTATTTCTCCTTCACTTCGCTGAGATAGTTTCTCAATGCCGTCTCTCTGCTCATTGCGTTGACAAGGTTAAACTCCATTGCTGAAAGCTCAAGGTTTGCCGGAATAAGGTCAACACCTTCGTCGTGGTGCAGAATACCGACCGTAGGGTCATTCATCGTTTCATTTATGACATCTGTGAGTTTCGTTGCAAGCGTGATACCCAAGTTGTCTGTATCCTGCCAACCGAGACAAGTGGTTAAGTCGCCCTGTGGGTCTGCGTCTATGAGCAGCACTTTCTTTCCCTGCATTGCAAGACCGACGCCGAGGTTTACCGTAGTGGTCGTCTTTCCAACTCCGCCTTTTTGATTGCATATCGCAATCGTTTTGCAGTTCGACACTTTGTGCGTCCTCCTTTCGTGAAATTCATAGCCATCGCAGTATGGCTATGTACTTGACCGGCTCATTTCCTAACCGGTCGGGCAATATTTGTTCTCAACACCCCTTGCCGAGCAATAAGCTCACGGGAAGTCACTAAGGAACAGACTGCTAATCTGTATCATAGGAATTTCACCTCTGCCGGGTACTCCGCCAGCTCCGTAGAGAAGTATCATTATCCTTCTGACTGTCATCGCCGTAACAGGGGCAACCTGTTACCTATACCGGGAGTTCTCGCTGTTCTGCAATGCAGAAGTCACGGCGTACCCGATAAGGTGGCTAAAATCATCAGAATTAAAGTCTTAGTGAATGGTTTATTCAGTTGTCAAAATACAAGTGAAAGGGCTGACCTTTTCGTGGCTCGGAATTAACCCCTTCACTTGTTTGAAATGGGAGAGCGTTTTTGGGGGGTGTTTTTTCAAAATTTCTTGAAAATTTTTTTGCTAACAAAAAAAGCCACCTACTTTCCTCTTAATTGAGGTCAATAGACGGCGGGTAGAAATATTCATAATTTTGGTGTATAATAGGAAATTAAGAGAAAGACAAATTTGAATTTTTTGTGGAGGTGTTTATATGATATTCCTAAAGGTATTGGCTGTAGTTCTGGGATTGGCATTCCTTCTGTTTGGATACTTCATTTACTTTAAAAAGAAATACAATCTTATCAACGGTTTTGAGGCGGATTTCAAAGCCGGTCGGAAGAAAGAAGAATACGCAAAGAAAGTGGGAATGATAGAGTTTGTTGTTGGTATAGTTCTGCTTATCACAGGTGTTGCACTTATTCTGTTTGCCTAATAAATTCCAGTTTGTCTAACTTACTCTAAATTAGCAAAGACCGCTTACAAAAGTGTAGGCGGTCTTTATTCGTGTGTGCGCCTAGCGGCGCACGTTTCTAACGGGTTAAAGTCCCGAATCCACCCGGTAG
>NZ_JAQEKS010000004.1:0-101172 GCF_027679115.1 Coprococcus sp. TM115-187
TATGGGAGCTAACTGCCAAGTTCTACTTTTGGATCAATGTGTTTTGCTCATCTCTATTTTTATATAAGTATAATTGACGATTAGCAAAAAATCAATATCATAAGTAAAAAAATAATATTTTACTAAATAAGTAAAAGCTGAATTGGCAAAAGTCACAAAGAATAAGGTTAAAAATGCACAAAAAAAATACAATAAAATTGCACATATTGACAAAAATGACATTGTGAAAAAGAAAACAGCGGTAAAATATTGACGTATTACTAGTAAAATGTTAACTTGTATATAGATACAAGATTTGGAGGAAATGAAATTGAAAAGAGAAAGGAAACAGTGGGAGAATGAGGAGGTTCTCCAGATAGGAAGAAGAGAAGCGCATACAGATTTTAAGCGGCACGATAATTTTTCTGAAAAGATCTCACTGAATGGGGAGTGGAAATTTCTTTTCTTAAAGGCACCGGAGTATTCGCCGGAACATTTTGAAGAAAAGAATTATGCTGATGAGAGCTGGGATGGAATAAAAGTACCGGGATGCTGGGAACTGAACGGATATGGAAAGCTTCACTATACAGATGTGTGGTATCTGTTCCCGATCAATCCACCGTTTGTACCATCAGAGAATCCGACAGGTATTTACAGAAGAACTTTTGAGGTGAAAGAAGGATGGAAAAACGAAAAGATCATTCTTCGTTTTGATGGGGTGAGCAGTGCTTATGATGTATGGATCAATGGAACACACGTTGGATACAGTAAAGTAAGCAGACTTGGAAGTGAATTTGATATCACGGATTACTGTGAGGCAGGGGAAAATCAGATTACCGTAAGAGTTTACCGCTGGTCGGATGGAACCTACCTGGAATGCCAGGATATGTGGTGGTATTCAGGTATTTTCAGAGATGTGACTGTTTACACAGAGCCAAAGAATGCTGTCAGTGATTATATTGTAGATGCGGATCTTGATAAGGCTTACGAAAATGGTATCCTGAAGCAGACGATTTGTGCAGATGCAGCTGCGGACAGAGCTGTCTGGAAGCTCTGGAAGGAATCCAAAGAGATTGCAGGCGGTGAGATCAGCCTGGAAAATGGCTGTGGGGAAGCCACAGACCTTGTTGGAAAAGTAGAGAGCTGGAATGCAGAAGAACCGAATCTGTACCGTGTTGAGGTTACACTTTATGAAGGTGAGCAGCCAGTTGATGTGATTGAAACTCAGACTGGTTTCCGAAAGATTGAAAATGATGGAAAGAATTTCAGGGTTAACGGAAAAGTGATTCTGTTAAACGGTGTGAATCTGCATGATTTCAGCCCAAAGGGCGGAGCAACGGTGGATCCGGCTGTAGTAGAACAGGATCTGATCCTGATGAAGCAGCATAACATCAATGCAATCCGTTGTTCACACTATCCAAAGGCATCGTACTTCTATGATCTGTGCGACCGATATGGTTTTTATGTGATCGATGAAGCGGATCTGGAGACACATGGATTTGAATGGATTGAAAAATATGAATGGCTGAATGAAGAAGAAAGCTGGAAAAATGCTTATTGTGACAGAAGCAGCCGTATGGTAAAGGAACACCGAAACCATCCATCCATCATTATGTGGTCACTTGGAAACGAATCATCGACGGGAGCAAACTTTGATGCATCGGCAGCAGGAATCCGGTCACTGGATAATACAAGACTGATCCACTATGAAGGAGATTTTGAAGCAGATATTACAGATGTATATTCAACAATGTACACACGTCTGGATGGTATGAAGCGTATTGCAGAAGGAAATGATGCACATGGAAAACCACATATCCTTTGTGAATACGGACACTCCATGGGAAATGGACCAGGAAACCTGGAAGAGTATCAGGAACTGTTCCGCAAATATCCAAGACTTCAGGGCGGATTTATCTGGGAATGGTACGATCACGGAATTGAAGAAAAGGATGCAAATGAAAATACCGTTTATTATTACGGTGGAGATTACGGGGATGCACCGAACAACTCTAATTTCTGTATGGATGGTCTGTTAAGACCGGACAGAGTACCGTCGACCGGGCTGGAGACTTATAAACAGATCATTGCTCCGGTTAAATTTACACTGGAAGATGCCGAAAGTGGAGAACTGAAGATAGAGAGCCGTTACCAGTTCCGTACAATGGAGCATACAGCACTTATCTGGAAAGTTGTACATGACGAAGAAATTATATGTGAAGGAAAGGTAGAGGAGCTTGAGATTGAACCGGAAAAGGCGGGAAAGATCATACTTCCATATAAAGTAGAAGAAATCCTTCCTGAGACAGATTATTATCTGAACCTGTCACTGGTATATAAAGAAGCAAACCAGTACGCTGAGGCCGGAATGGAAATCGCACATGCACAGTTTAAGCTTCCGTATCATAAGAGCGGAAAAGCAGAGCAGGAAAGAGTGACAGGTACAGCACTGGAAGTAATCAAAGATGCGACCAGAGTAACCGTACAAAATGATAAGATTGAACTGGTATTTGATCAGGTGCGCGGAAAACTGCTGACCATGAAGAAAGAAGGTAAACTCTGGATTACAGAGGGACCGTCGATGAATCTTCAGAGAGCAACGATTGACAATGATATGTACAAGATTGTTGACTGGAGAGAAAAATATTTCTTATACAGACAGCAGGAGCAGTGTGAAGGCTTCCGGGTACAGCAGCAGAATGACAATGTAAAGGTAGAAATACACACACATTTTTCACTGCTGAGCCAGGCGTTTGGTTTTAAAGGAATTTACACTTATGTGATCTGTCCGGATGGAGAAGTTGGTCTTAATATTAAGATGAATGGGTTCAAATATAGTAAATTTGTTCCGGAATTTATTCCAAGAATCGGAATTGAATTTAAGATGCCAGGGGAAATGCGAAATGTTGCATGGTATGGACTTGGACCGGAAGAAAACTATCCGGATATGAAGTCGGCCGCATTTATCGGTATATATCATAAGAAGCTGGAAGAAATGCATGTAGAATATGCAATGCCGCAGGAGAATGGTCACAGAGGAGAAGTGAGATGGCTTGCCGTCGGAAACGAAAAAGAGAGTATGCTTGTGAAAGCAGAAACTCCGGTTGGAATTGATGTGCATGACTATACGATCGAGGCTCTGGACAAAGCAAAGCATATCGGTGAGATTGAAAAATGTGATGAAACCGTAGTGCATATTGATGCAAAACATTCAGGTGTAGGATCAAATTCCTGTGGAGAAGAACAGTTATACGCAAATAAAACCCGTATTAATGACTACGAGATGAAATTGTGGATAAGCTGCACAGAAAATGGCAGATTAACAGAGGAAAGTAAGAAAGTCAGGGGAATGGAAAATGAATAAAAAGTCTTTCATAAATCAGAAAAATATAGCATATATTCTGATCGCGCCGATCGTTGTAATCTTTCTGATTTTTATGGTATATCCGATTTTAAGATCATTGTATCTGAGCTTTTTTGAGCTGGTTTCAGGATCTTATGAATTTGTCGGATTGAAAAACTATGCAGCGTTGTTTAAAGATGAAATATTTTACAAGAGTTTGTTCAACACCTGTATTTATCTGATCGTTCAGGTTCCGGTCATGATCGGTGGAGCACTTTTGATTGCAGTTGCGATTGAACAGAAGTTTATCAAGGGAAAAGCATTCTTCAGAACAACAATCTTCCTTCCGTCGGTAACAGCCCTTGTAGCATATGCTCTGGTATTCAAGGTATTGCTGAATGGCGATCATGGATTGATCAATTATGTGATCGAGTTCTTTGGCGGAAAAGGAATCAACTGGTTCTATGAAGAATGGCCGGCAAGATTTGCGATCATCATCTCAATCACATGGAGATGGCTTGGCTATAATATGATCATTTTACTTGCAGGTATTCAGTCTATTCCGAATGAACTGATGGAAGCAGCTGATATTGATGGAGCAACCTTCTGGGATAAGCTGTTTTATATTACGATCCCGATGGTTAAACAGATCATCCTGTTCTGTACGATCACATCAACAATCGGTACACTGCAGCTGTTTGATGAACCGTTTATCTTAACAGAAGGTGGTCCGAACTATGCAACGATCACAATGGGACAGTACCTCTATAACAATGGTTTCCGATATCTGAAATTTGGATATGCATCAGCAATCGGATACGTTATGACGGTTATTATCGCTTTATTGTCAGTCTTCCAGTTTAAAGCAACAAAGGAGAAAGAATAATGAAAAAAGTAGGTAGAATTTTTGGCTATATTGTATTGGCAATCGGTGCATTCTTATCATTATTTCCTTTCTATTTTATGTTTGTATCAGGAACGAATACGAATGCACAGATCCTTTCGGTTCCTCCGAAGCTTACGATCGGAACAGAGCTTGTAAAGAACTTCGCTATCTTAAGCGGAAAGATCGATCTGCTTCAGAGTACCTGGAATACACTGTTTATTTCAGTGGTTTATACAGTGCTTGCACTGCTTCTCTTCTCAGCAGCAGGTTATGCACTTGCAAAATTTGAATTCAAAGGGAAAAAGATTATTTATGGATTCGTAATGGGATCTATGATGATTCCGTCACTGGTTATGTATGTTCCATTATTTGAAATGATGATCAAGCTGAATCTGACAGACAGCTACTGGGCTGTGATCTTACCATTGCTTGCCAATGCTTTCGGTATCTTCCTGATGCGTCAGAATATGCTTGCATTCCCGACTGCACTGATGGAAGCAGGAAGAATCGATGGAGTAGGAGAAATCGGAATCTTCTTCAAAATCGTTTTGCCGAACATCAAACCAGCTCTCGGAGCACTTGTAATCTATATGTTTACAAGTATGTGGAACAACTTTATGTGGCCACTCATCATTTTAGGAAGTGAAGACAAATACACACTTCCAATCGCTCTTGCTATGCTGGATGGAAATCCGACAAACAAGAACTATGCAGTAATTTTGCTGGCAACAGCCGTAGCTACGTTACCGATTCTGATTATCTTCCTGATTTTCCAGAAACAGTTCGTAGCGGGAGTTATGGGTGGAGCAGTAAAAGAATAAAGGAGGAAAAGATTATGAGAAGAAGAATGAACAAGGTGATGGCAGCAATGCTGATCGGTGCAATGACAGCATCGCTTGCACTGACCGGATGTGGCGGAAAGAAATCCGCATCCAAAGATGGAAAAAAAGAGCTGACAGTATGGGCATGGGATGTGGCTCTGAAGCAGCTGGAAGAAGCAGCTGAAGAATATCAGAAGGATCATCCGGATGTAACTTTCAAATTTGAAGAAATGGGAACAGACCAGATTTATAAAAAACTCTCTACTTCCCTTGCTACAGGAAATGGTATCGCAGATATCATCGCAATCGAAGGTGATGTTCTGGTAGGATATGCAGATAAATTCCCGGAAGGATTTTTGGATGTTTCTGACGCAATCAATACAGACGATTTCCTTGCATCAAAAATCGGGGAAGTAAGCTACAAAGATAAAATCCATGCATTTCCGTGGGATGCAGGCCCGGCAGCAATGTTCTATAGAACAGATTACTTTGAGCAGGCAGGTGTAAATCCAGAAGATATCCAGACATGGGATGACCTGATCGAAGCAGGAAAGAAGATTGAAGCAAGCTGTAAAACACCGAGTGGTGATCCGGTTAAAATGATACCGGTTGACCCGAAGAAGAGCTCTTTATATTCTATGATCCGCGGAGAATTCGGAATCGGTGTATTTGATGAAGACGGAAATCCGATTGTAGATGACGAACGTTCTATTAAAGCAATGGAAGAGGCAAAGAAGATCTATGATTCAGGTGTAGTTCTTAATTACAATGGCTGGGATGAATATGAGCAGACAGTTGTAAATGAATCTGTTGCAGCTATTCCGGAAGCAGTATGGATGATCGGTACAATCAAGGATAAAGGACCGGATACAGCAGGAAAATGGAGTGTTATGGATCTTCCTAAGGTTGAAGGCGGAGAATACAGCGTAAGCAACGGTGGATCTGATCTTACAATCAATGCAAAAACAGACTATCCGGATGAAGCAAAAGATTTTGTGAAATTCGCAATGACTGATACTAAATTGCAGGCAAGCGGATTTGAAAAATATGGCTTGTACCCATCATACATTCCAAGTTATGAAGAAGAAATTTTCCAGAAAGGAGATACCTTCTTCGGAGATACAAATATTTATGAAATCTTCATTGAAAACGGTAAAAATGTAGCAGAGATTCCGATTTCTCCAAACGCACAGGAAGCTGGCGATTCTATCGGAGCAGCAGTATCCAAGATTTTCTTAAACGGTGCAGATGTAAAATCAACAATGAAAGATCTTGAAGATGAATTGACAACAAAATTTAAATAAGAGATTTGAAAAAGAAAGGGGCAAAAATGCCCCTTTCTTAAGTGATATATGGTATACTCATGAAAGTAGGTAAAATAAATGAAAGATTCAACGAAAAAGTATCTGGGGATTTTAGGTCTTTTGACTGTTACGATCATCTGGGGAGGCGGATTTGTAGCCAGTGATATTGCACTTGCAACACTGACACCATTTCAGATTATGTTCATTCGGTTTTTTATTGCAGCAGTGATCATGACAGTATTGGGGAAAGACAGTATAAAATCGGTTACCAGAGAGGAGATTAAATGCGGAGCCATGTTGGGTTCGGCGTTGTTTGGGGGATTTGCGCTTCAGATCATCGCACTCCAGTACACAACACCATCAAAGAATGCATTTTTGACGGCAACAAATGTTGTAATTGTTCCATTTATTGCATTGGTGATATATAAAAAGAAAATCCCGGTAAAAAGTCTTGTAGGTGCAGGAATGGCAATTGTTGGTGCGGCAGTTTTGTCTTTGCAAAGTGATTTCTCTATGGGGATAGGAGATCTTATGACACTTGCATGTGCCGTGTGTTTTGCGTTGCAGATTTTTCTGACAGGAGAGTTTGTCGGAAAGATCAGACCGACTGTACTTAATTTTCTGCAAATGACTACCGCATTTGTACTTTCGGGAGTCGGACTGATTGTGACCGGTAGTTTTCGCTTTAAACCAAGCATGGAAAGTCTGTTGGCAGTTCTGTACCTGGGTATAGTAAGTACAACCATCACCTATTTACTGCAGACTGTTTCTCAGAAATATGTAGACGAAACAAAATCAGCGATCATATTATCCATGGAAGCAGTATTTGGAACGATCTTTTCTGTTATTTTGCTGCACGAAACAGTAACTGTCCGGATGATAACCGGTTCGGTTCTGATATTGGCAGCAGTTCTGGTATCTGAAGTATCTTTTTCAAAAAAAACAAATAAATAATATAAGGTGGAATAGAGTATGGCAACAATCAAAGATATTGCCGCAAGAGCTGGGGTATCAATTGCAACGGTTTCTCGTGTGCTGAACCATGATGAGACACTGAATGCGCAGGAAGAAACAAAGCAGAGAATCATGGAAATTGCGGAAGAACTTGAGTATGAAGTGCGTGTGCAGAAAAAGAGAAAGAAAAAACTGAAAATAGGAGTGTTCTGTTCTTATTCTCCTAAAGAGGAGCTGGAAGACCCTTACTATCTTTGTATCAGACTTGCAATCGAAAAAAAACTGGAAGAAGAAGGGTATCGTAAGCAATCTGTTACATTGAATGATACAGCTGATTCCGTGGGCAGTGTAGACGGAATCGTGTGCCTTGGAACCTTCAGCAAGTCACATATCGAGATTGTTTCCGGCTGGGATAAACCGACTGTATTCATCGATGCCAATCCGAATCCGCTACAATTCGATTCCATTGTTGTGGATTTTAAAAATGCGGTAAACAGCATTGTGGATTATTTTGTAGAAAACGGCCATACAAAAATAGGACTTATTGGTGCGCTGGATTGTGATCAGGATGGAGAAGAATTGCAGGATCTCAGAAAAGATTATTTCCAGAAGGCGTTGGAAAAGAGAAATCTATATCATAGCGAATATGTTAAAATCGGAAGCTATCATGCGAAAGACGGTTATACGTTATTGAAACAATTATATGATGAGAAGCATTTGCCGACAGCTTTGTTTGTTGCAAATGATTCTATGGCTGCAGGTGCTTATAAAGCAGCATATGAACTTGGCTTATCCATTCCGGATGATATCAGTATCATCGGATTTAATGATATACCGAATGCAAAATATATGATACCGCCACTTACAACAGTCAGACTGTATATGGAATTTATGGGGGAATATGCGGTTCAGTTGTTGGAAGAGAGGATCACACAGGGGCGGGATATCTGTGTAAACGTAGTAGTACCGACAAAATTATATGTGCGGGATAGTGTGCGGAATATATTTTAGGTTATAAAAGGCAAGGAAAATAGTATATTAGCCTTGCGAAATAAAAGGAGAAATTTCGCTAAGAAAATAGCAGAAAGAAGATGAAAAGTATGAATGAAAAGTTTTTAAACAATCTTCTTACCAGTATTTCGGTATCCGGATTTGAAGAACCGGTGCAGGATATTGTAGAAGAAGAAATGAAGGAATGTGCAGATAAGATCTACAGGGATGAAATGCAGAATCTGACCTGTGTACTGAATCCGGAAAGTGATGCACGTATCATGCTTTCCGCTCATGCAGACGAGATCGGCCTTATGATCTCAAATATCCGGGAAGACGGAAGATTGCAGGTAATTGACAGGGGCGGCATTGTTCCGGCAACCTATCCGGGACGTCAGGTGCGGATCAAGACGAAACATGGCGAAGTCTACGGTGTTGTAGAAGCCTATCGCGGATTATTCAAAGAAGAGAACCTTGGAACAAAGCATTTTTTGATCGACATTGGGGCAAAAGACAGAGAAGATGCATTGAAATATGTCAGCCTCGGAGATCCTATTGTACCGGATACACAGATCCGTAAAATGGCAAACGACAAATTTACAGCGCGAGCCCTTGATGACAGAATCGGTGTTTTCATCATTATGGAAGCAATGAAAAGAGCAAAAGAGCTGGGCTGCAAAGCGGGAGTTTACGGAGCTTCAACAACAGGTGAAGAAACGACAAAAACAGGAGCTTACTGGACAAGTTCACGGATCAAACCTACCATGGCCATTGTGGTAGATGTAACTTATACAAGTGACTGCAGTGGAATGAATCCGGCGGAATCAGGAACCGTTGTTTTAGGTGGCGGACCGGTTTTATGCAACAGTCCGATCGTTGTGAAAGCATTTAATGATGAAATGGAAAAATGTGCAAAAGAATCAGGAATTCCGGTTCAGAGAGAAGCTGCAAGCAGGCTTAGTTATACCGATGGGGATAAGATTCATTTTTCTAATCAGGGAGTACCGATGGTACTGGTATCTATCCCGCTACGTTATATGCATATGCCTGCAGAGGTTGCAGATGAAAAAGATGTAGAAGGCTGCATTGAACTGATTGCACAGTTCCTTGCAAAATATAACGGATAAAAGATAAAAGAAAAGATACGATATTACTTCAACAAATAGAAGCGAATATCGTATCTTTTTATTTGGTCTTATCGCAATGCTTAGAAAAATACATTTCCCCCAACGTTGATCCCGGACATTCCGGTACTTGCGCTTCGGAACTGGTAACATCCGCTTACGGATGCAAGCCGTGCTCCGCCGAGTGCTTCCTGAGCGACCTGATAGCATAAGGATACAGGTCCGCGTTGCAAGACGCGGCTTAAGCTTCCGTTCCAGGTTGGAGCAAACTGGCCGCTCTGGTAGACGACACCGCTGATCGTATTCGGATACAGCGGACTTTCTACACGGTTCATGATGACTGTAGCAACGGCAAGAATACCGTCATAATTGTAACCGCCAGCTTCACACTGCAGAATTGCAGCAAAGAGAACCAAATCTGTGGTCTCGGCAGGAGTATCCGGAACTGTAATCGTCGTATTGCCGCCGGAACTACCAGAATCCGTGTTCCCGGAGCTGCTTGAAGTATTATTGGCAGCAGTCTGTGCAGCTTCTGCCTGTCGTTGTTGTTCTGCAGCTTCTTCTTCCTGTTTTTTCTTAAGTGCGGCAGCAGCGGCTGCCTGTGCTTCTTTTGCTTTTGTCAGTGCTTCGGATGAAGCCTGAAGTTCACCGGAAGTAGAGGAAATCTTATCATTCAGTTCCTGTTCCTGTTGG
Source organism: Coprococcus sp. TM115-187 (assembly GCF_027679115.1). Classification (NCBI taxonomy): domain Bacteria; kingdom Bacillati; phylum Bacillota; class Clostridia; order Lachnospirales; family Lachnospiraceae; genus Coprococcus; species Coprococcus sp. TM115-187. The sequence continues at coordinate 10,095 of NZ_JAQEKS010000004.1, forward strand.
TCGAGATTTGTTTTCATCTCTGCCAGAGAAGCCTGCTCTGCTTTCAGATCAGAGTCCTTTTTAGCGACAAGCTCGTGAACCTTCTGTAATTCATCCAGCATATTTCTGTCGTATTCTGTAATGTTCTTGACAAATTCTGCTTTGTTTAAGAAATCTCCCATGCTTTCAGAAGAAAAGATGATCTGCAAGAGTGACGTATTTCCTGTTTCGTACATATATTTGATTCTTTTCTTCATAGCATCATACTGTAACTGCTCGTCCAGTTTTGCGGCGGCAAGATCCAGTTCTGCTTTCTGTACGGAAGCATCCGTATCCTCAATTTTTGATGCAAGATCTGTGATCTCAGCGCTGAGACTTGTGAGGTCCTGATTCAGAGAGTCAAGCTGGTTCTGAAGACCGTTTGTCTGCTTTTCGAGAGAGTCTACAGTGTCATCGGCGTAAGCTTTTGTAAACGGGGAACAGACCAGGGCAGCGGTAAGGAGTGCGATGGTTGTCCTTGAAAATGCTTTTAACCTTTTCTTCATAATTCTTCCTTTCTTCAAAATTGAGCCTTTATCAGTATACTACAAAATGCCTGAATCCGCAAATTTTGTTATACATGCACGGGGAATCGTGTTATACTAGGATTTGAAATGTATTTTTAGCTTTGCCATAAATGAGGGAATTATTCATGAAAAAGATAAAAATGATAGGGCTTGATCTGGATGGTACTTTACTGAATGATAAGAAAGAACTGACCAGTCATACAAGAGAAATACTTACACGTGCGATCGATCAGGGAGTAACAGTACTGGTTGCAACAGGACGTCCGGTGACAGGAATCCCGGAAGTGCTCCGGAATTTCCCGGGGATGCGGTACGCACTGACATCGAACGGCGGAAGGATCCTGGATTTACAGGAAGACAAAGTACTTTATGCCAATATGCTCTCTTATGAGATGGGCGCGGCGATCCTTAAGATTTTTGGAGATTATGATACGTTCAAGGAGATTTATTTTGATGGAAGAGGTTTCGTGCAGGCAGATGAACTTCTGAAAGTCGGAGAGTATCTGCGGAATCCTGCGATGGCAGATTATATCCGAACCACCCGCAAAGGCATTACGAGTCTCTGGGAGAAGATGGAAGAGATGAATGGGCATGAGATGGATAAGATCCATGCACTTTTTAAGAATCAGGACGAACGGCTGGAAGCAAAGCAGCGGATCATGGAGCTTGGGGATTTAAGCATCAGTGATTCGATGGGAACGAACCTGGAGATCAATGCACCGGGAGTCAACAAAGGCATGGGACTGATCCAGCTCGGCAGGCTTCTTGGAATTGAACGGGAAGAGATCATGGCATGCGGGGATGGCAACAATGACCTGATGATGTTAAAAGAAGTCGGATTTGGTGTTGCGATGGCAAACGGAGCAGATGAAGTAAAAGAGGTGGCAGATTATATCACTTTGTCCAATGAGGAGGATGGCGTGGCGGCTGCCATTGAAAAATTTGTATTGAATCCCGAGAGGGGATAGAAAGAGGGAAAAATGTTAGATATTTTAATTGCTGTCATTCTGGGTATCGTGGAAGGTATCACAGAATGGCTTCCAATCAGTAGTACAGGGCATATGATCCTGGTAGAGCAGTTCTTACATATGAGTACAAGTCATGAATTCAACAGTATGTTCCGTGTTGTGATCCAGCTCGGTGCAATTATGGCGGTCGTTGTTCTGTATTTCAATAAGCTGAATCCGTTTTCAAAGAGAAAATCAGCGAAGCAGAAGAGAAATACAATCAACCTGTGGTGCAAAATCGTTGTGGCTTGTCTGCCGGCAGCTGTGATCGGGCTGTTATTTGATGATATCCTTGACAAGTATCTTTACAATTATGTAGTTGTTGCACTGATGCTGATCATTTATGGTATCTTCTTCATTCTGATCGAGAAAAAGAATGAACACACCAGACCGCAGGTTACAAAGCTGACAGAGCTTACCTATCAGATGGCACTGATCATCGGAGGCTTCCAGGTCCTGGCACTGATCCCGGGTACTTCACGTTCAGGAGCAACCATCCTTGGAGCACTGCTCATCGGAACTTCCCGCTATGTGGCAACAGAATTTACCTTCTACCTTGCAATCCCGGTTATGTTCGGAGCAAGTATCTTAAAGGTTATCAAATTCGGATTCCATTATACCGCGATCGAAGTAGTCATTCTGCTTGTAGGATGCCTGGTAGCGTTCTTCGTATCCGTATTTGCGATCAAGTTTTTGATGGGATATATCAAGAAGCATGACTTTAAGGCATTCGGTTATTACCGTATCGTACTTGGAGTTCTGGTACTTCTTTATTTCCTGATCTTCGGCTAAAAGAGAATAATCACGAAAAAAAGTGGGAATTTATGCAAAAAAATGTATAAAAACCCACTTTGTTTTTTCTTTATAACATGATAGAATAGGGGAAATGGATAAAATTTGGAGGTTGGTATTATGAAAATGAAAAAAGCAATCAGTGTTGTACTTGCATGTGCATGTGTATTCAGTTTTGCAGCTTGTGGATCAAAGAGTGATTCATCAAAGAGTGACTCTGCAAAATCAGACAAGAAAGAAAAGCTTGTTATGGCTACAAACGCAGAATTCCCACCATTTGAATACTATGACGGAGATGAAGTTGTCGGAATCGATGCAGAATTCGCAGCAGCGATCGCTGACAAACTTGGAATGGATCTGAAGATCGAAGATATGGCATTTGATTCTATTATCCCGGCCGTTCAGAGCGGGAAAGCAGATATCGGAGCAGCAGGTATGACTGTAACAGAAGACCGTGCTACACAGGTTGATTTCTCTGACAGCTATTACACAGGAGTTCAGGTTATCATTGTAACAGATGATAGTGATATTACAGAACCGGATGATCTGAAAGGAAAGAAGATTGGTGTTCAGCAGGGAACAACAGGGGATATTTATTCTACAGATGATTTCGGTGATGATAATGTAGAGCGTTTCAACAAAGGTATGGAAGCTGTACAGGCTCTGCAGCAGGGCAAGATTGATGCAGTGATCATTGATAACCAGCCGGCTAAGACATTCGTAGAAGAAAATGAAGGTCTGAAGATCCTGGAGACTTCTTATGTAGAAGAAGACTATGCACTGGCAATCAAAAAAGGTAATGATGATCTGGTTAAGAAAGTCAATGATGCGATCAAAGAGTTAAAAGAAGATGGAACATTTGATAAAATCGTTGCAAAATATATTACAGACTAATCGGGTACAGACTGGTGGTGTCTTATGAGTGATTTTAAAGCAAGATTTATAATGAATTTTATAAAAGATGACAGATGGCACTACATTGCAGACGGACTTAAGGTTACATTAATTGTAACCTTTTGTGCTGTCCTGATCGGTGTAGTTCTCGGATTCCTTCTGGCAATTGTCCGTTCCACATACGATAAGACCGGCAAGCTGAAGCTCCTGAATCTGATCTGCCAGATTTACATCACGGTCATCCGTGGTACACCGGTTGTTGTACAGCTGCTTATCATTTACTTTGTAATTTTTGCAAGTGTGGATGTCAGTAAGACGATCGTAGCGATTCTGGCATTTGGTATGAACTCCAGTGCTTATGTTGCTGAGATTTTCCGTTCCGGTATTATGGCAGTTGATAACGGACAGTTTGAGGCAGGACGAAGCCTTGGATTTAATTATCGTCAGACAATGATCTATATTATCATGCCGCAGGCGTTTAAAAATGTCCTTCCGGCACTTGGAAACGAATTTATCGTTCTCTTAAAAGAGACTTCTGTTGCCGGATATATTGCCCTTCAGGATCTGACAAAGGGCGGAGATATCATCCGAAGCAGAACCTACGATGCGCTTATGCCACTGATGGCAGTTGCGATCATTTACCTGGTTATGGTTATGATCTTCAGTAAACTGGTAAGTATGCTGGAAAGGAGGTTAAGGAACAGTGACCACTAATGGAGATGTATTGATCCGTGTAGAAAATCTGCAGAAAGCATTTGGCGATTTTCATGCACTGAATGGAATTACAGAAGAGATCCACAAAGGAGAAGTTGTGGTAATCATCGGGCCGTCAGGATCCGGAAAATCTACATTCCTCCGTTCCCTGAACCTTCTGGAGGTGCCGACCGGAGGCCATATTTATTTTGAAGGTGTGGATATTACAGATGCAAAGGTAGATATCGACAAACATCGTCAGAAGATGGGAATGGTGTTCCAGCACTTTAATCTTTTCCCACATAAGACGATTCTTGAAAATATCACACTGGCTCCGATTAAGCTCCTGAAAAAGGATAAAGCAGAGGCAGAAAAAGAAGCAAGAGTACTTCTTAAGAGGGTTGGACTGGAAGAGAAGGCAGATTCTTATCCGTCACAGCTTTCCGGTGGACAGAAGCAGCGGATCGCGATCATTCGTTCTCTTGCAATGAGTCCGGATGTTATACTCTTTGATGAACCGACATCCGCACTGGATCCGGAGATGGTTGGAGAAGTACTGGAGCTGATGAAACAGCTTGCCCAGGAAGGTATGACCATGGTTGTTGTTACACATGAAATGGGATTTGCAAGAGAGGTTGCTGACCGTGTCATGTTTGTGGATGAAGGAAGAGTAAAAGAGCAGGGAACTCCGGAAGAGTTCTTTGCAAATCCTAAGGATGAGCGTTTAAAGGAATTCCTGTCAAAGGTTCTGTAAAAATAAAGAAATATAAAAGAAAAAAGTTCTGTTTTCTTAAGAGACAGAACTTTTTTCTTTAAGAATTGTGAAAGACTATTGCTATTTTTTTATTTATGTATAGTATAGATTGTATGAAGAAAATAAAAACTATAATTCCACTTATTATTACATTTTGTATGAATGCTGTGGTATACTGGGGAGTGCCGCTATTACGGACGGGAATCAAGACTCATAATCTTTCTGGTCCGGCGGATGAAGTGATTCCTTTTATGCCACAGTTTATTATTATTTATTTTGGCTGTTATCTTTTCTGGGTAGTGAACTATTTCATGGCATCGATGCGGGAGGAGAAAGTGAAATACCGGTTTTTTACTGCGGATTTTTATGCGCGGCTGGTATGTATGCTGTGCTTTATTTTTTATTCGACCACGAATACGAGACCGGTTCTGACAGGGACGGATATCTGGACGCAGGCAGTACGGTTTCTGTATACGGTTGATAAGCCGATCAACCTGTTTCCGTCCATTCACTGCATGGCAAGCTGGTTCAGCTATATTGCGGTCAGGAAGAATCGGAAGATTCCCAACTGGTATAAAGCTTTTTCAGTCCTGATGACGGTACTGGTTGTGATTTCGACACTGGCGCTTAGGCAGCATGTATGGCAGGATGCAGTAGCAGGAATTCTTCTTGCAGAAGTAACCTGGCAGATCAGCAGACGGACAAATGGATGGCAGATCTATCGGCGTCTGACAGAAAAAATAGCAAATAAACTTGGAAACTGGACAGGAATGAAGAGAGATGGAAAATAAAAAGAAGACGATCTTCAATGTCATATTTTTGCTGGTGGTATTTGCCGGTACAATGTATGGCGTATTTCATGGGGAAGATATTGGTGAGATTGTGAAGATCCTGGGGCAGGTCAATGTATTATGGCTGATTCCGGGAGTGATCTGTGTTGTGGTTTTTATCTGGGGAGAATCGATCATTATCTATTATATGATGCGGACACTGAAAATCCGGCTGAAAAAATGGACATGTTTTTTGTTTTCATCGGTTGGATTCTTCTTCAGCTGTATCACACCTTCGGCATCTGGAGGACAGCCGGCACAGATTTATTATATGAAAAAAGAAAAGATACCAATACCGGTTTCAACGCTGGTGCTGATGATCGTTACGATCACTTATAAACTGGTACTGGTGGTTGTCGGATTGTGGCTGGTACTGTTCGGACAGGGATTTATCCATAAGTATCTCTGGAGTATCCGGCATATCTTTTATCTGGGGACAGCTCTGAACGTTTTCTGCGTGACGGCGATGCTGGTGCTGGTGTTTCATCCGCGGCTTGCAAGAGAAATCCTGGTAAGAGGAATGGCACTGCTTGAAAAGCTGCACTTTCTACGCCATAAGGAAGCGCGTATTGAAAAGCTGAATGCATCAATGGACCAGTACCGGGATACAGCAGTTTTTCTGAAGGAGCACAAGCAGGTAATCGTGAATGTATTTGCAATCACCATGTTCCAGCGGTTTGCGCTGTTTACGGCTACATGGTTTGTATATAAGGCATTTGGACTTGGTGGTGCAAAAGCAGTCGCAGTCATTACACTGCAGGCGGTCATTGCGGTATCGGTAGATATGCTTCCTCTGCCGGGAGGTATGGGAATCAGTGAAAAATTATTTACCATGATTTTTATTCCGGTATTCGGAAAACGGCTTCTTTTGCCGGGAATGATCCTGAGCCGTGGGCTTGGGTATTATACAGAACTGGGGCTGAGCGCCCTGCTTACGATCGTAGCAAACTTTACAATTGGAAGAAAGAGGGAGATAGAATGTTAGGGGGTTATGATTATACGGTAGTACTTACATATGTCAGCTTGATGGTATCGGTCGGAGGAATGATGTTTGCAGTGAACGGGCATCTGCACCTGGGTGTCATGTGTCTTGCAATCTCCGGGCTTTGTGATATGTTCGATGGAAAGATCGCACGGACGAAAAAGAACCGGACAGAGGTGGAAAAGCGTTTTGGGATCCAGATTGATTCTTTAAGTGATATCGTCTGCTTCGGAGCTTCACCGGCTGTTCTTTGTTACTGCTTTGGAATGCGTGGAGTGATCGGTGTGGCAATCCTGATGTTCTATGTGCTTGCAGGTCTGATCCGCCTTGCATGGTTCAATGTAATGGAAGAACAGCGGCAGGAAGAAACCTCAGAGAAGAGAGAATGCTACCAGGGACTTCCGATCACTTCGATGGCGATCGCACTTCCGATCGTGGTTGTATTAAAACCATTTTTAGGTTGTGAATTTATGCTTGCGCTTCATGTGGTCATGCTGGTGGTCGGCATTTTGTTTATCACCAATTTCAAACTGAAAAAGCCGAAAAATGTGACCATGGGTGCGATTGTAGCTGTTGTGGCAATGGCAGTGATCGCTATTCTGGTCCGGCACTATATGCGTTATATGAGTATGATGTAATGAAACCAGGTTATGAGCAGGCAGCAAAATGAAGGGCTGAGATCTGCCTGACAGCTACATTATCAGGCATGGATAAGGCGGACAGGAGGTAGAAAAATGGATTACATGGACAGAGAAGGTCATCGGATAAAAAAGACAACCAGTCAGGATAAGTTTTTAAAATTTGTGTATACCCATACAGCAACCAGAGTACTGATGCGCCCGCTTCTTTTGCCGGCAGTATCCAGACTGGGAGGGAAGCTGTTGAATACAAAAGTGTCTGCTGTTTTTGCCGGACTATTTGCCAGAACCCACGGGATCGATCTGAACAAATATGAAAAACAGAAATTTGATTCCTATAATGATTTCTTTACCAGAAAAATAAAAGCTGAGGAACGCCCGGTTAACAGGGAAGATACGGTACTGATCAGTCCATGTGACGGGAAAGTGAGTGTCTATCCAATTCACGAAAACGGACGATTCTTCATTAAACATACACCATATACAATCCACAGCCTCATTCGCGATGCAAAGCTTGCCAGACATTATATGGGAGGCTGGGCGGTAGTGATCCGTCTTACAGTAGACGATTACCACAGATACTGCTACGTGGCGGATGGAGAAAAGACCTATCAGAGAAGGATTCCGGGAATTTTTCACACTGTAAATCCGATTGCAAATGATATCTGCCCAATCTACAAAATGAACAGCAGAGAATACTGTCTTGTAAAAAATGAAAAACTCGGCACCGTCCTGATGATGGAAGTCGGTGCACTGATGGTCGGAAAGATCCGAAATTATAAAAAAGAACGCTGTCAGGTAAAACGCGGCGAAGAAAAAGGAAGATTTGAATTCGGAGGTTCAACGGTTGTGCTGCTCCTGGAACCAGATAAAGTCTTGCCAGACAGTGATCTGATCCGGGACACGTTGCAGGGAGCAGAAACCATTGTGAAGATGGGAGAACGCATAGGGGGAGTTATATAGGCTTGCTGGTTCAAAAGGGACGCGCAGCTGAATGTTTCCATCTTGCCGGACAGGATTGAGGCATTAAGGGACTCTAAAATTTTGAAAAGATGCTAAAAACAGGGGAAGAAATCCACAAACTCGCTGTCGCTCAGACAGTGTGGATTTCTTCCCCTAACGCATCTTCTCAAAACCTAAGATTCCCTAAAAGTCTCAAATGCCGTTAAGACGGAAACATTCAGCTGCGCTGTTCGTTTCAGAAAATTATTTAGCTGCAGCGTCCCCATTTTCACTCTACAACAACCCCTGCATCACCGGCAAAGGTGATTCCACAACGTAATCTGCCGCCTTTTTGGCGAGAGGGTGGCCGGTTGCCATGACATACGCTGTTCCCGCAGCTTTCAGCATCTCGATATCATTCTGCTGGTCTCCGAAGCAGATGCATTCCTCTTTTTTGATCCCGAATTTTTCCATTAGAACTTTCAGTGCCGTTCCTTTATTTGCATTTGGCGCAATAAAATCAATCCAGTGATCCGCAGAAGTTACAACGCGGATTTCATCCCCGATCCTTTTGTGGAAGAAGGGTTCCAGATTTTTTGTGCCACCAAAATCACAGATGGCTGCTTTGATGATCGGTTCTTTGATCGCATACAGATCCGGCACGTAGGTAACGATGTTATGCATATCATTTTCCATATAATCAATGAAACGTTCATCGGTTGAGTCGCTGTAATAAGTATCTTTTACAGAAAGGATACAGTGTCCGGTGTGATAGATCTTCCGGTATTCCATCAGGGCATCCAGAATATGCCGGATGGTTTTGGATGGGGTCAGACCGGTGGCGAGTACCTCTTCTTTATAGACGCACATGGAACCATTTTCAGCGATATATGGAATGTCGAAGCCGAGAGGAGCGAAAAGCCTGCGGATATTGGCATACTGGCGTCCGCTCGCGGCAGTGAAGATGATCCCTTTTTCATGAAGTGCCTTAATCGTATCATATATTTCTTTCGGCACAGTCTGCTGATAGTTGTGAAGCAGAGTGCCGTCCAGATCACTTGCAACTAATTTGATCATAAATTTCCTCCTGAGTCAAAATAACGATACGCCGGAAACTATGGCGCGAAACTACATTGACAGTATAGCAAAAATGAGAAGGGCAGGCAATGCAGGGCTGAAAAAAGAAAAAACAAATGCGAAAATTTGAGAAAGCGGATAAGCAGAAGGTGACGAAATGCAGCAAAGCGGAAAAGATGTAAAACGGACACTGGGACAGAAGACAGAGGATCGACTGATGAAATATATTCTGGATAAACCGGTAAAAATAGGAGAGAGGATACCTACTGAAGGTGAACTGACAGAATTATTTGAAGTTGGACGAAGTACGGTAAGAGAGGCGGTTAAAGGGCTGGTCACAAGAGGCGTTCTGGAAGTGCGCAGAGGAGACGGAACTTATGTCATCAGTACCATTTATATGGAAAATGATGTTCTCGGGTTTGGAAATGTGGAGGACCGTTATCGGTTGGCACTGGATCTGTTTGATGTACGTCTGATGATCGAACCGGAGATTGTAACCTGGGCGTGCAGAAAAGCAACGGAAGAGCAGATTCAAAAGCTAAAGCAGTTATGCGATGAGCATGCATCTGACTGATAACAGACAAGTGATTATTGAGATGCTGGCAGAACGTGGAAAAAATAAAAATACATCAGATGTTTGCAAATAAAAACAGATGTCATCTGGCAAAAAATATGTAAAATATATAAAAAACAGGCGGTATATCTGATAAAGAAAATGGCAAAGAAGCAGGGTGTAACGGAAGAACTGAAAGCAACGGATATGATGAGATGGATAGGATTAATGAATAACATTCGAGCCTGTGCCGATGAGATTGTATTGAATGATATTGTGTATTCCTAACGGATACCAACCGAAGAAGAACTGCTGTCAAACCGATGGCAGTTTTTCTTTTTCGGCAAGTATTCAAGAAGTCATTAAGTCGTGAGTATAATCGAAGTGGTAGAAAAGTTATCTCTTATATCGGTTGTAACTTTTTTATGAACTCTATTGACAAGAAAACTTGGTATGTATATAATTAAAATATGCAAAGAAAACTTGGCATGGAGGTGTTTTTATGAAAAAGGACGAAATCTTAAATGCAAGCAGAAAAGAACATCGCAATAAGGACTTGGCTGAAATGGAAGTGGTATATCAAGCCGGAAGTCACGCAAGCAGAGTTGGTGCTTTAGTGTGTTGTTTGCTTTCGCTGTTATCTTCTGTGCTTGCTCATACTATGATTTACAGCCCGTGGGTTATATACTTCAGCATTATTGCAACACAATGGTTAGTTCGTTTTATCAAAATGAAGCGAAAGAGCGATTTGGTCTTGACTGTTCTGTTTTTTGTGCTTTCCATTTTGGCATTTGTTGGATTTGTTAGCCATCTTTTAGAGGTGAGAATATGAAAGAACAATTACAACTGAAAAATCACTTAAAGGAAGTTCGCACAGAAGCAAATCTTTCTCAAGCTCAGCTTGCAGAAATGGTAGGGGTATCAAGAAATACCATTAGTTCTATTGAAACAGGACAGTTTAATCCAACTGCAAAATTGGCTCTAATTCTTTGTATTGCATTGGACAAAAAATTTGAGGAACTATTCTATTTTTAGGAGGTCATTATGGAAAATATTATAATGTTGATTTTGGGAGTGTTCATATCTGTTGTGGGAATTGTAAATATCAAAGGCAATATCAGCACAATTCACTCTTATAACAGGCGAAAAGTAAAGGAAGAAGATATACCAAAGTATGGAAAAACAGTCGGCACAGGAACGCTGATTATAGGAATATCTCTTGTATTAGGTTTTATTGTTTCGTTTTGGAGTGAAATAATTATAGATTATATCATTCTTCCAGCAGTTATTGTCGGATTAGGCTTTATATTGTATGGACAGTTCAAATACAATAAAGGAATTTTTTGAGAATCAGGGAGGTATAAAGATGGAATTGAACACAATATCAGGTCTGGCGATAGCGGGAGTTATCTGCTCCGTTGTCCTCTCGATGGGGGTACCGATTGCTTTGTTCATTGCAGGAAGGGTGAAGCTTAAGGCAAGGATTTCCTCGTTCTTTATCGGAGCAGGAACCTATCTGCTGTTTGCCATGCTGTTGGAGCAGCAGCTGCATGTTCTTGTCATTCAGTTCTGCGGACTGAACGCACAGAGCAGGCCATGGCTTTACTATGTGTACGCGGCTTTGGCTGCAGCGGTTTTTGAAGAGACCGGAAGACTGATTGCCATGAAGTTCTGGATGAAGAAATGGCTGGATTTTCCAAATGCACTGATGTATGGAATCGGGCATGGCGGTGTGGAGGCCATTCTGATCGGAGGACTCTCCGGAATCAGTAATCTTGTGTCCATGCTGATGATCAACAGCGGAGCCATGCAGAATACGCTGGCGGCACTTCCTGCTGAGTCTGCAAACCAGACCGTGTCACAGCTGTCGGCCCTATGGACAACACCGGCACCACTCTTTTTTGTAAGCGGAATCGAAAGAATCAGTGCCATCATTCTGCATATCGGGTTGTCACTGCTGATCTACCGGGCGGTAAAGGCAGGCAAATGCAGGACAGCGGCTTTTACAGCGGTTCTTGCATATGGGATTCATTTTATCGTGGACTTCTTTGCCGTGGCAGGTCCGGCGCTTCTTCCCATCTATGTGATTGAAATTGGTGTCTTTGTGATGGCAGCCGGAACTCTTGTTATGGCGCTGAAGATGGGAAGGATGGAAGAACTGTGAATTCCAGTTTTCTGCTATCATAAAACAGAATATATCTGACAGAACGCACCGTAGAAATACGGTGTTTTTTGTTACCCCAAACCCATAATTCAATACATAACCACAGGTTAGTACAAATAACTTATGTGCTTTTTTGAAAGGCTTAGAAAGGTACCAGCGGTCATGTAAACAAGATATGGTTTTCTTTCAGCGCGCTTTTTATCAAGGAACTGATAGACAGGTTCGTTTACAGGCTTGGAGAAAACTTAGAGGAACTCAAGGAAAACGGATTCTATGAGAAATGCTGCTGTTAAGGCAGGAGCAAAATTCATCGTAAGTCCTGGATTCGATCCTGAAATCGTAAATTACTGTCTGGAAAAAGAAATTCCGATTTTCCCGGGATGTGTGACACCGTCTGAAGTGGAACAGGCAGTAAAAAGAGGAATGAAAGTAGTTAAATTCTTCCCGGCAGAACCTGCAGGTGGAGTGGCTATGATCAAAGCAATGGCAGCACCATACAATCAGCTTCGTTTTATGCCGACAGGTGGAATCGGAACACAGAATCTGAAAGATTATCTGGGATTTGACAAGATCATCTGCTGCGGCGGAAGCTGGATGGTAAAAGCAGATCTGATCCAAAACGGCGAATTCGAGAAAATCTGTAATCTGACAAAAGAAGCGAAAGAACTGGCAAAGAGCATTCGCCCTTAATGAACTGAGCCCTTTTATCAAGGGGAACACATGACCTCTGAGGAGGTACTAATCTATCCTTTATAATATACAAAAAAGAACAGAAAAGATTTTGGTATCTGAGAATCTTTTCTGTTCTTTTTACTTGGCTTAAAGTGCATTGATGTGGATCTGATTAAAACCTCTGGGAGATTTATTGTTTGGTTCAAAATAAGTTTCTGTATCTTTTTCATCACGGAAAATATCAGCAAAAGAAGAAGAGATTTTTGAGTTACTGGTAAAAAAAGGAAAATTCCTTTTCTGATAAGAAATTTTTCTAAGTAAATGACATTGACTGTGAACAGTAACAATATTATTTTTGCACTTAGAATAATTTGTGAATTTTTTGCAGAATCAATCAGGTTTCTTCAGAAAAACTCACGATCACAGTTGGATATCCGCTCTGTTTTAGTCTTCGTTCCATCATGGCGGCATCATTCAATACATCGAACTGACCAACCAGAACCCGGTCATACTGGCTGTTGTCATCAATCCGGGCAGGGAAATCCATTTCGGTCAGTTCGTTAAGAAGCCGTCTGGCATACGCCGGATTTCGGAATGCACCGACCTGCACACTGTAGGTTACAGATGGAGAAGAATTAGGAAATTCGGAATCTGTATTTTCATCAGACGGATTCATGTGGGCAGAGTCTGACGTACAAGGAGAATCAGGGACTGAGCCTGAATTTGTCAGGGTACCAACATCTGATTTTGTAGAACCGTCAGCAGGAGAAACGGAAGCAGAAGTATCTGCGTCAGAAGAAGTCCTTCCGGATTCCGATGCGGTCGAATGGTTTCTTGCGCCTTCTGGTTTCCAGAGCCCTTTTTCTTCCAGCGTATCCAGGATTCCATCTGCAATTGCCTGCGCAATATCATTGAAGTTCTTATCGAAAATTGTGTTATCAGAATCGGAATTGATAAAACCGACTTCGACCAGAATCGCCGGCATTTTTGTACGGCGAAGGACAACCAGATTTGGGCGCGCCTTTACTCCGAGATCCTTGAACCCAACTGTCTCCAACTGTGCATTGATATTTTCCGCCATCTCATATTTGATGCCGGAAAGGTTATAGATCAGGCTTTCCACGCCCATGTACTGATTGGCAAGAGGACTGGAATTCCGGTGGATCGATATGAAGAAATCAACACCGGCTTCATTTGCCTCTGTTGCTTTCTGGAAAGGTGTCTCATAAATATCCGTTGTCCGTGTGTATTCCACATCAATTCCGCTGTTTTGTAAAATTTCTCCGATCGCAAGCACCAGCTTCAGTACATCATCCTTTTCCTGGCGACCATTATACACAGCTCCCGGATCACGTCCTCCGTGACCGGCATCGAGCATGATAGATACAGGCATAGATATACCTCAAAAAATGAACTTTATATAATATATGTCGGATATCCTGAAAAGTGAAAATGAGAAATCGATTAAGAAAAATATGCTACGTGCTTTGCACTCTAGCAATCCTCAAAAACATTCGTAATCCGCTCATTTTTCTTTGAAAAATGGCTACTTACTCATGTTTTTGGTGGGTCAAGAGGTCAAAAATCCTCTTGCAAGCAAGCATGCATCGGCTTTCTGACCTTTTGACCCTGGTATCCTCATTATATTGCAGAAAAATAAATTGTCAGGTAGGAAATATAATGTTATGATAAGTCTGTAGCGATATGCTGCAGGAAAGCAATCATTAGTTTGTTGATTACGTTTCTTGTCTTTCTTGACCGGAAGAACAAGAAAAATATATTCATATATTATAGAATCGGGAGAATCAAAATATGGCAGAAAGATTAGAATTTCGTGAAAAACTTTCAGGGATCCTTACCCTGTGTGAAAGCCAGAATAACATCACAGACAAAGCCACAGTCGAAGTTTACTTCGCAGAAGACAATTTATCAGCAGAACAGATGGAGCTTGTATTTGATTATCTTCTTTCCAAGAAAGTAATCGTAAAAGGCTACGTCAAAGCTGGTGGTTCGATCAAAAATGCAGAAAACACCGAAAGACCGATCCGATATACCCAGGAAGAACAGGATTATTTAAACCTTTACGAGCAGGATCTGAAAGGATTAAGAGATGGGGATCCATTAAAAGAACTTCTACCGGCAATCCTCACCATGGCAAAAGAGATGCACAGGGCAGATATCTACATCGGAGATCTCGTCCAGGAAGGCAACATGGGACTCATGCTCGCCATGGAAGACCATGCAGATGATACCGAAGCCCTTTTAAGCATGGCAAAAGAAAGCATGCAGGCACTTCTTGAATCTCAGGAAGAGACTAAAAAACAAGATAACCGCATGGTAGAAAAAGTCAACGACCTTGATGAACAGATCAAAAAACTTTCCGATGAACTCGGCCGAAAAGTCAGCGTAGACGAGCTGGAAGAATTCGCCGGCATCACCGAAGATGAGATCAGCAACATCCTAAAACTAGCCGGTGAAGAACTTCCCCCAGAAGAGAAGTAGAAATATACTGCAGAAAAAAATTATTTTACATAAATACATGTAGTTGATATTACACTATCGTCATACTATAAAAGTACGAAAAGAATATCTGCAACCAACAAACTTCAACAGTCAATAGAACCCACAGCCCGAAGATGGCTGTGGGTTCTGTTTCTCATAAATCATTCCATTCTGTTTTGTCTTGAAAAACCAGAGGGAGAGGTTATTGCAGCCTCTTCCTCGTCCCTTCGCACAATCGAGTAAGCTGACGCCTACTCGATTGGTATACTTTGTACACCATCTCGATTGACAGCTCGATGATGTACATTCGCCAAATGCAGATCCTTGTGCAAGAACAAATCTGCACTTGGCTCATCGTATACACAAAAAAATGGATGCAGGAGAAACTCTCCCACATCCATCTTCTAATTTTGCATTTAAGCCTGCGGTCCGGCAGATACAAGTGCTTTACCAGCAGCATTTCCTTCGTATTTAGCGAAGTTCTTAACGAATCTTGCAGCAAGATCCTTAGCTTTTTCTTCCCATTCAGAAGCATCAGCATATGTGTCACGAGGATCAAGGATTCCTGAATCAACGCCCGGAAGTTCTGTAGGTACTTCGAAGTTGAAGTAAGGAATTTTCTTGGTCGGTGCATTCAAGATGTCTCCGTTCAGGATTGCATCGATGATACCACGAGTATCTTTGATAGAGATACGTTTTCCTGTTCCGTTCCATCCTGTGTTAACGAGGTAAGCTTTTGCTCCGCTCTTTTCCATCTTCTTAACAAGTTCTTCTGCATATTTTGTCGGATGCAGTTCAAGGAATGCCTGTCCGAAGCAAGCAGAGAATGTTGGTGTCGGTTCTGTGATTCCACGTTCTGTACCGGCAAGCTTAGCTGTGAATCCAGACAGGAAGTAGTACTGTGTCTGTTCCGGTGTCAGTACAGATACCGGTGGAAGTACTCCGAAAGCGTCTGCAGACAGGAAGATTACATTCTTAGCTGCCGGTGCAGAAGAAATCGGACGTACAATATTTTCAATGTGGTTAATCGGATAAGATACACGTGTATTTTCTGTTACACTCTTATCAGCAAAATCAATTTTTCCTTCAGCATCAAGAGTTACGTTCTCAAGAAGAGCGTCACGTCTGATTGCGTTGTAGATATCTGGTTCAGATTCTTTGTCAAGGTTGATAACCTTAGCGTAGCATCCACCTTCAAAGTTGAATACTCCGTTGTCATCCCAGCCGTGTTCGTCATCACCGATGAGGAGACGCTTCGGGTCTGTAGAAAGTGTAGTTTTACCTGTTCCTGAAAGACCGAAGAAGATAGCTGTGTTTTCGCCGTTCAGATCAGTGTTTGCTGAGCAGTGCATAGCAGCGATTCCCTTAAGTGGGAGGTAGTAGTTCATCATAGAGAACATACCTTTCTTCATCTCTCCGCCGTACCATGTATTAACGATAACCTGTTCTTTGCTTGTGATATTGAATAAAACAGCTGTTTCAGAGTTAAGTCCAAGTTCTTTGTAGTTTTCAACTTTTGCTTTAGAAGCGTTGTATACTACGAAGTCAGGCTCGAAGTTCTCAAGTTCTTCAGCTGTTGGTTTGATGAACATGTTTGTTACAAAATGAGCCTGCCAGGCAACTTCAACGATGAAACGGATTGCCATACGTGTATCTTTGTTAGCACCGCAGAATGCATCTACAACATAAAGTTTCTTGTTAGAAAGTTCTTTCTTGGCGATCTCCTTTACAGCTTCCCATGCTTCCTGTGAAGCCGGATGGTTGTCATTCTTATATTCGTCTGAAGTCCACCATACAGTGTCTTTAGAGTTTTCATCAACTACGATGAATTTGTCTTTAGGGGAACGTCCGGTGTATACACCTGTCATTACGTTCACAGCACCAAGTTCGCTGACCTGACCTTTTTCAAATCCCTCAAGACCTGCTTTTGTTTCTTCTTCAAACAGTAATTCGTAAGAAGGGTTGTGCACGATTTCTGTTGTTCCAGTAATACCATACTTGCTTAAATTGATTTCTGCCATTGCAATTAACCTCTTTCTCCTAATTCTAGTTAAATGGTTAAATGATAAAAGCTGTGAGCGCAGATTTTATCATCTGATGAAGTAAAATCCTTCACCCATTTACCATAATTATACATAATTACGCAATAAAATCAATAAAAAACCAATATTTCTTAAAAAAATTGTTTAAAAAATAACGAAATCCGAAAAAGAAAAAGGCAGTCCACTTTGGGCTGCCCTGAAATTATTGTATATCCTGCAAAATATAAAGAAAAAATCTGTCAGGATTTCTTCCCGGGAGGTCTGCTTAGTCGTCAGTTTCCAACGAGTCAGACGTATGTTCGCGGTAATTCTCCGGAAGATACAGATGAACTGTCTCAATCCGGTTTTTATCGAGCTTTTCTACGACCATACGGATTCCGTCTTCGGTGGAAACAGAGTCACCGGCTTTTGGAAGACGGTCCAGCTTTTCGATGATAAAGCCTCCGAGAGAATCATAATCTTCTGATTCCAGATTCAGATCCAGGGAATCATTGAGATCGTCAAGATTGGTAGAACCTTCAATAATATATTCGTGTTTGCCTACCGCTTTGATATTTTCTTCTTCATTCTCATCATATTCATCGTGGATTTCGCCAACAATCTCTTCAAGGATATCTTCCAGGGTGATCAGACCGGATGTTTCACCGTATTCATCCAGGACAATTGCGATATTGAATGAGGCCTGGCGCATTTCAACAAGAAGCTCGGAAATGCTCTTGTATTCATAAGTGAAGTAGGCTTCACGGAGAATGTCTTTAATCTGGAACTCACTTTTCTTATTGTCATAAAGAAGAAGATCTTTCATATTGATCGTTCCGACAACATTATCCTTTGTCTCCTGGTAAACCGGAAGACGGGTGAATTTGTCTTCCCGGAACAGGTCGATCAGTTCATCGTAACTGCTGTCAATATCAGCAAAAGTTACGTTGACACGGGGAACCATGACGTCTTTGGCAATGGCATCACCGAGATCAAACACATTGTAGATCATCTCTTTTTCATCCGATTCGATCACGCCGTCCTGATGGCTGACATTTACCACGCTTCGGAGTTCAGCTTCGGTCATGGTATTGTCTTTGGCATTCGGATCGATGCGAAGAAGCATCAGAAGACCGGTGGAGAGACCATTTACAATGAAGATAATCGGAGTCATGATCTTCATAAAAATATTGATAACCGGTGCGTAGAAAAGAGACATCTTCTCAGCATGAATGGTTGCCATCGTCTTCGGAGTAATCTCTCCGAAAAGGATGATGAGAAGCGTCATAAGCCCACTTGCGATCGCGACGGCGGTTCCACCAAGGCGGTATGCGATTGTGGTGGCAAGGGAAGCTACCGCAGTATTAACAATGTTGTTGCCGATGAGGATCGCGCTAAGCATTTTACCTGAATTCTCAGTTACGGCAAGTACGGCGCTGGCACGCTTGTTACCCTCGTCTGCAAGGGCACGCATCCGGATTTTGTTGTAGGTTGTAAGTGCTGTCTCGGCTGACGAAAATATGCCGGATAAGAGCAGCAGGACTAGCAAAATAAGTATTTGCGAGACACTCGAGTCCACAGTTAAAAATCACTCCTTTTTGAAAATATTGATAAAATTTCTATGTTATGCCTTACTATATCGCATTTCACTTAATTTTGCAAGAGCGCGTTGAACTTGCATATTTTTTGGTGTATCATATGATGTAAGTTCCAAAATTTATTTTTGACACTTACATCATATGAGGATGATATTAAAACGTGCTTTGGCACGTAGTAACTTCTATTTGGCGGGAGGTCCAATGGCAATTTCCTGTTAAATAAAAAAAGAAGAATGGCATAGAATATTTATAGATACTAGGAGAAGAGAATGGAACAGAATTTTGAGACATGTTTGTATAATGTGGTCGATGCAGCCAAAATACAGAAGGATGAACCGATGAAGAAGCATACAACCTTCCGAATCGGTGGTCCGGCAGATTATTTTATCATGCCATCGAATGAAAAGGAACTGGCAGAGGCAGTCCGGGTGTGCCGGAAA
The DNA here is from genome assembly GCF_027679115.1 of Coprococcus sp. TM115-187. Classification (NCBI taxonomy): domain Bacteria; kingdom Bacillati; phylum Bacillota; class Clostridia; order Lachnospirales; family Lachnospiraceae; genus Coprococcus; species Coprococcus sp. TM115-187. The sequence goes on from NZ_JAQEKS010000004.1 coordinate 29,199, forward strand.
TTTTTGATACCTATATATATAGTAGGAAATGGAAGTAATCTTCTGGTTGGAGACAAAGGTTTCAGAGGCGCGATCATCCAGCTTTATAAGAGTATGGGAACATTTCAGGTAGAAGGAAATCAGATTACGGCGCAGGCAGGATGTTCGCTTGCGCAGATTGCAAATGCAGCACTTGATGCAGCACTGACCGGATTTGAGTTCGCAGCGGGTATTCCGGGAACGCTTGGCGGAGCGGTTGTGATGAACGCCGGTGCGTATGGCGGAGAGATGAAGGATGTACTGACGAGTGTCAGGGTTATGACAGAAGAGGGCGAGATCATGGAGCTTCCGGCAGAAGAACTGGGACTGGGATACCGTACAAGCATTATTCCGGAGAAAAGATATATCGTTTTGGGTGCTGTGATTTCGCTTACAGAAGGCAAAAAAGAAGAAATAAAAGCGCAGATGGATGACCTACGTCAGAAGCGGGTATCGAAGCAGCCGCTGGAGTATCCGAGTGCAGGCAGTACCTTTAAGCGTCCGGAAGGATATTTTGCAGGAAAACTGATCCAGGACAGCGGACTGAAAGGATTTACAGTAGGTGGAGCGCAGGTTTCTGAAAAGCACAGTGGATTTGTGATCAATAAAGGAAATGCGACAGCGGCTGATGTGATGGAGCTGATCCGTCAGGTAACAGCGAAAGTGAAAGAAGATACCGGTGTTACGATGGAACCGGAAGTGAAACAAATAGGAGAATTTTAGGGATGAGATTCGTAATTGTAACGGGAATGTCCGGAGCAGGGAAAAGTACAACTTTGAAAATGATGGAAGACATGGGATATTTTTGTGTGGATAACATGCCGATTCCTTTAATGACAAAACTGACAGAACTTTTGATCGTTCCAAATGGTGAGATCACGAAGATCGCTCTGGGACTTGATATCCGCAGTGGTCAGAATCTGCGTGCACTGGACCAGGTTCTGGACGAACTTGAAAAAGCCAAGATACCACTGGAGATTCTTTTCCTTGAATCGAATGATGATACACTGGTGAAAAGATATAAAGAGACAAGAAGGAACCACCCACTCTCAAAGGGCGGCAGAATTGAGAACGGGATCGCCAAAGAACGTAAGAAGATTGCCTTTTTAAAAGAAAGGGCAGATTACATCCTGGATACAAGCCGGATGCTGACCAGGGAGCTGCGCAGTGAACTGAACCGTATTTTTGCCGAGAATAAAGAATACAAGAATCTCTACATTACCGTGTTATCTTTCGGATTTAAATATGGAATTCCGAGTGATGCAGATCTGGTATTTGATGTCAGATTCCTTCCGAATCCGTATTATATTGATGAACTTCGCCCGCAGAGTGGCAATGATAAGCCGGTCAGGGATTACGTGATGAATAACGATATTTCAAAAGAATTCCTGAAGAAGCTGGTGGACATGGTTGAGTTCCTGATTCCGAATTATGTCGCAGAAGGAAAGAACCAGCTTGTGATCGCAATCGGATGTACCGGCGGAAAACACCGCTCCGTGACACTTGCCAATGAGTTGTATGAACGGCTGTCTGTGGCAGAAAAAGAGTACGGTGTAAGAAAAGAGCATCGTGATATCGAGAAAGATGCAATTACGAAAGCAAAATAGGTGATAGTATGTCTTTTTCTGGAAATATTAAAGAAGAAATATCGCGCCAGCTAAGTCCGGCAAGGCATTGCCAGATTGCAGAACTTGCAGCAATCATCAGCATGTGCGGGGCTGTCATGATCGACAGCAGAGGTCAAGCAGCACTTAAGATTCATACGGAAAATCTGGCAGTTGCAAGAAAAAGCTTTACTTTATTGAGAAGAACGTTTAATATAGTGGTTGATATCGCTATTCGGGTGAACCGGGAAAAAGGTAGCAGCTACTATTATATAGTTGTAAAAAAACACGAAGATGCTGTCAGGGTTCTTCAGGCGGCAAAGCTGATCAATCCTTATGGAGAGGTGGAAGAAGAGCTTTCTGTAGTTAAGAATGTCGTGATTCAGGAAACTTGCTGTAAGCGGGCTTTCTTGCGTGGCGTTTTTCTTGCATCGGGATCTATGAGCGACCCGGAGAAGTCCTATCATTTTGAAATTGTCTGTGCGTCGATGGGAAAAGCACAGCAGATTCAGAAGATAATGAGATGCTTTGCTCTGGATGCAAAGATTGTATCAAGGAAAAAAACACTTGTGGTTTATCTGAAAGAAGGAGCTCAGATCGTGGATGTGCTGAATGTGATGGAGGCACATCAATCACTGATGGAGTTGGAGAATATCCGTATATTGAAAGATATGAGAAATACGGTGAATCGAAAAGTGAACTGCGAGACTGCGAATATCAATAAAACGGTTTCCGCTGCTGTAAAGCAGATTGAAGATATAAGGTATATTGAGGAAACAAAAGGACTCGATAAGCTGCCGGAAGGATTGAAGGACATGGCCCTTACAAGACTTACATATCCGGAGGCATCTTTAAAAGAGTTAGGCGCACTTCTGCAAAATCCGGTAGGCAAGTCCGGAGTGAATCACAGATTGCGCAAGTTAAGTGAAATGGCGGAAGAGATAAGGGCTAAGCAAGGAGGAACATTATGATCAAAAAACCTGTTAAGATTCAATTGTCCGAGGGATTAGACGCCAGACCGATTGCACTTCTTGTTCAGGAAGCTAGTCAGTATTCAAGTTCGGTATATATCGAAGTTGACCAGAAGCAAGTCAATGCAAAGAGCATTATGGGGATGATGAGTCTGACACTGCTGCCGGGAGAGGAAATCACCGTTGTTGCGAACGGAACAGATGAAAAGGAAGCGGCAGCTGGTATCGAAAGGTTTCTTGTGAACGTTAAGAACAGATAATTGCATAAAACATTGAAGAGTCTGCCGAAAGCAGGCTCTTTATGCTATAATGCATGTATCCGTAAGGAGCTGTGTGGACAGGTCTTATAGAAGAAAGAACAGATAACAGGAGGACGGACGTATGAAAAAAGCATTGTTTATTTATAATCCGAATGCAGGAAAGGGACTTTTAAAACCGAAGCTTTCTGATATTATTGACATTATTGTAAAAGCAGGATATGAAGTGGTTGTATATCCGACGCAGAAATATAAAGACGCTTATTATAAGGTAAAGACATTTACAGAGGAGTATGACCGTGTGATCTGCAGTGGTGGCGACGGAACACTTGATGAGGTCGTAACCGGAATGATGAAGAGAGAAAAAAAGATTCCGGTCGGTTACATCCCGACAGGAACGACCAACGACTTTGCGAGCAGTCTACATATCCCGAAAAATCTTCTCCAGGCGGCAAGTACAGCAGCCGAGGGAAGAGAATTCCCTTGCGATATCGGACGATTTAACGGAGATGTGTTCGTATACATTGCAGCATTCGGACTCTTCACGGATGTATCTTATGAGACAAAGCAGGAAATGAAGAATGTTCTGGGACATCTGGCATATGTGCTGGAAGGAGCAACCAGAATTTTTGATATCCCGTCATATAAATTAAAAGTGACACATGACGGAGAAACGATCGAGGACGAATTTATTTATGGTATGGTGACGAATTCCAAATCTGTTGGCGGTTTCCGTAATATGATCGGGAAGAATGTGGTCTTTGATGACGGAGAATTTGAGGTTACCCTGATCCGGACACCGAAGAATCCAATCGCGCTTCAGGAGATCGTCGGGGCGCTTCTGAGCAGCCAGATCAATACGAAGCACATTTATTCATTTAAGACAGGTGAGATCCATTTTGAATCAGTGGAAGAAATCCCGTGGACGCTGGATGGAGAGTTCGGCGGCGAGCACGACAGTGTCTGCATCAAAAATGCGAAACAGGCACTTAAAATCGTAGTTCCGGAAGAGGAGCAGTAAAAAAGCAGTAAAAAATAAAAAAAAGGCTTGTCAAATGAAAAGAAGTACGCTATACTAAGCAAGTGAGTTAGCAAGACAGCTAATGAACGTACATCTGGCCCCCTGGTCAAGCGGTCAAGACGCGACCCTCTCACGGTCGAATCAGGGGTTCGATTCCCCTGGGGGTCAGCCTATAAAAGCCTTTAACAGAGAAGTGGAGGAATACAAAATGTTAGTTTCAGCAACAGAAATGTTAAAAAAAGCAAAAGCAGGTCATTACGCAGTAGGACAGTTTAATATCAACGATCTTGAATGGACCAAAGCAGTTCTGACTGCAGCTGAGGAATTAAGATCACCGGTTATCCTTGGTGTGTCTGAAGGTGCAGGAAAATACATGGCTGGATACAGAACAGTTGTAGGAATGGTAAATGGAATGATCAAAGAGATGGACATTTCAGTTCCGGTTGCACTTCATCTTGATCATGGTAGCTATGAAGGCTGCCTGAAATGTATAGATGCAGGATTCTCATCAGTTATGTTTGACGGATCTCATTATCCGATCGAAGAAAACATTGAGAAGACTACAGAACTTGTTAAACTTTGCCATGGAAAAGGACTTTCTATCGAGGCAGAAGTTGGTTCTATCGGTGGAGAAGAAGATGGTGTTGTAGGAATGGGCGAATGCGCAGACCCTAAGGAATGCAAGATGATCGCAGACCTTGGCGTTGATTTTCTTGCGGCAGGTATTGGCAACATCCATGGAAAATATCCGGCAAACTGGAAAGGACTCAGCTTTGAGACTCTTGCAGCAGTTCAGGAGCTCACAGGAGAACTTCCGCTTGTACTTCATGGAGGTACAGGAATTCCGGATGATATGATTAAGAAAGCGATTGACCTTGGAGTATCTAAGATCAATGTTAATACAGAATGTCAGCTGGTATTCGCAGAAGCTACCCGCAAATACATTGAAGCAGGAAAGGATCTTGAAGGAAAAGGATACGATCCACGTAAACTTCTGAAACCAGGTGCAGATGCAATCGTTGAAAAAGTAAAAGAGAAAATGATTCTGTTCGGTTCTGACGGAAAAGCTGAATAGTCTGATTTTTGATAATATCATGGACAAAGGCGTCCGAAGAAAACGGTATAAAAGGAGTTTTGCGTAAGTGCAAGACTCCTTTATTTGAATCAAAAAACGACCGTTTTGTATAAGTAGTAGAAAATGAGTAGTAGAAAAGAGAGGTACATGGGATGAGCGAATGGATTAGTGTAGCAGAAATATTTGGAGAAAACGTCTTCAATGATGCTGTTATGCAGGAAAGACTTCCGAAGAAGACTTACAAAGAGCTGAAAAAGACGATCGAAGAAGGTAAAGAGCTTCAGGCTGCAACAGCAGATGTTATTGCACATGAGATGAAAGAGTGGGCGATTGAAAAGGGTGCCACTCACTATTCGCACTGGTTCCAGCCTCTTACAGGAGCAACAGCTGAAAAGCATGATTCGTTTATTTCAGCACCGAAGTCAGATGGAAAGATCCTGATGGAGTTTTCGGGAAAAGAGCTGATCAAAGGAGAACCGGATGCATCTTCCTTCCCGTCAGGAGGACTGCGTTCTACATTTGAAGCAAGAGGTTATACAGCGTGGGATTGTACATCGCCTGCATTTGTTAAAAAGAGTCCGGATGGGAAAAGATCGATTTTATATATACCGACGGCATTTTGTTCCTATACCGGAGAAGCACTGGATCAGAAGACACCTCTTCTTCGTTCTATGGAAGCAATCAACAAACAATCCATCCGTCTTCTGCGTCTTTTTGGAAACACAACGTCCCAAAAGGTTACACCATCTGTTGGAGTTGAGCAGGAATATTTCCTGGTAGACAGAGAAAAATATCTTAAGAGAAAGGATCTTGTATTTACAGGACGTACATTATTCGGAGCAAATCCTCCGAAGGGACAGGAACTGGATGACCATTATTTTGGTGCGATCCGTGAGAGAATCGCAGCATTTATGACTGATGTCAATGAAGAACTCTGGAAGATGGGTGTAGCTGCAAAGACACAGCACAACGAAGTGGCACCTGGACAGCATGAGCTTGCGCCGATCTATGCACAGTGCAACGTAGCAGTTGACCATAATCAGCTGATCATGGAGACGCTGAAGAAAGTGGCATATCGCCATAATCTTCAATGCCTGTTACACGAAAAGCCGTTTGAAGGTGTAAATGGTTCCGGAAAGCATAATAACTGGTCACTGGTTACAGATGATGGGATCAACATTCTGGATCCGGGAAAGACACCTCATGATAATATTCAGTTCCTTCTGGTTCTGACCTGTATTCTCCGTGCAGTAGACCTGCATGCAGACCTGCTCCGTGAATCTGCTTCTGACGTAGGAAACGATCACAGACTTGGAGCAAATGAAGCACCGCCGGCAATTATTTCCGCATACCTCGGAGAACAGCTTGAAGACGTGCTTGCACAGCTTATTGATACCGGAGAAGCTGCACACAGCTTAAAAGGCGGCAAATTACATACCGGTGTAAGTACGCTTCCGGATTTTGCAAAGGATGCAACTGACAGAAACCGTACTTCACCATTCGCATTTACAGGAAATAAATTTGAGTTCCGTATGGTAGGATCCAGAGACTCGGTGGCAGCACCGAACGTAGTATTAAATACAATCGTGGCTGAGTCCTTCTCTGATGCCTGCGATGTACTCGAAAAAGCAGAAGATTTTGATCTTGCAGTCCATGATCTGATCAAGGAATATGCATCCAAACATCAGAGGATCGTATTCAATGGCAACGGATATTCTGATGAGTGGGTGAAGGAAGCCGAAAGAAGAGGACTTCCGAATATTAAGACCATGGTAGAGTCTATTGAATGTCTGACATATGACAATGCGGTTGAAATGTTTGAAAAATTCGATGTATTCAGCCGTGCAGAACTGGAATCCCGTGCAGAGATCAAATATGAGGCATACTCAAAGGCAATCAACATTGAAGCACGTTCCATGATCGATATCGCAAGCAAGCATATTATCCCGGCTGTGATCCAATATGTAACTTCGCTGGCTAATTCGATCAACCAGGTAAAACAGGCAAGCGCTGCAGCATATACAGGTGTACAGGAAGAGCTTCTTGTACAGTCGGCTGATCTTTTGAAAGACACAAAAGAAGCACTCAGAGCACTGGAAACTGTTGTGGCAGAAGTACCGGAGACAGAAGGAAAAGAACAGGCATTCTTCTTCATGCAGAAAGTTGTACCGGCAATGGAAGCTTTAAGAAAACCAGTGGATGAACTGGAAATGATCGTCAACAAGAATATGTGGCCGATGCCTTCTTACGGAGATCTGCTGTTCGAGGTCTAAGAAGTGACTGGTATAAATGTTGAAAAAGAAGTTGAAAACTTATGAAGTTTTGTGAAAATATACACAAATTAAAAAATTGGTCTTGAAATTTGAAAGAAAAAAGAGTATCGTAAATATATCTTAAATAACAGAGATCACAATGAACGAGGAAGTTCCACAAAGTGGAGTTTCCTCGTTTTTTTGTGTATACGATGAGCCAAGTGCAGATTTGTGCTTGCACAAGGATCTACATTTGGTGAATGTACATCATCGAGCTGTTAAGCGAGATGATGTACAAAGTATAAGAATCGAGTAGGAGTCAGCCTACTCGATCGTTAGAGAAAGGAAGGTAATTATGAGTAGTGAATGGTTAAGCGTGGCAGAAATTTTTGGCGAAGATGTTTTTAACGATGCAGTAATGCAGGAGAGACTTCCGAAAAAAGTATACAAAAAATTAAAACAGACAATTGAAGAAGGAAAAGAGCTGGATCTTGAGACAGCAGATGTAATTGCACATGAAATGAAAGAATGGGCAATCGAAAAAGGTGCAACCCATTATACACACTGGTTCCAGCCACTGACAGGAGTTACTGCTGAAAAGCATGATTCCTTCATCTCAGCTCCGCTTCCAAGCGGAAAGGTTCTGATGAGCTTTTCCGGAAAAGAACTGATCAAAGGGGAGCCGGATGCTTCTTCTTTCCCGTCAGGCGGACTTCGTGCTACATTTGAAGCAAGAGGATATACAGCATGGGATTGTACATCACCGGCATTTGTAAGAAAAGATGCAGCCGGAGCGATCCTTTGCATCCCGACAGCATTCTGCTCTTACACAGGTGAGGCACTGGATGAAAAAACACCGCTTCTCAGATCTATGGAAGCAATCAACAAAGAATCCATCAGACTGCTTCGTCTGTTCGGAAATACAACATCAAAGAAAGTAACACCTTCTGTAGGACCGGAGCAGGAATACTTCCTTGTTGATGCAAAGAAATTCTTACAGAGAAAAGACCTTATTTACACAGGACGTACACTTTTCGGAGCAATGCCGCCGAAAGGACAGGAGCTTGACGATCACTACTTTGGAACGATCCGTCAGAGGGTTGCTTCCTATATGAAAGATGTCAACGAAGAATTATGGAAACTCGGCGTTGCAGCAAAGACACAGCACAACGAAGTGGCACCTGCACAGCACGAACTTGCACCGATCTATGCAGAGGCCAATATTGCAGTGGATCACAACCAGATCATCATGAAGACACTGAAAAAGGTAGCATGCGAGCATGGACTGAAATGTCTGCTTCACGAGAAACCGTTTGCAGGAGTCAACGGATCTGGTAAGCATAACAACTGGTCTATCACAACAGATGACGGAATCAATATGCTGGATCCGGGAAAGACACCTCATGAAAATGTACAGTTCCTTCTGGTACTGGCATGTATCCTGAAAGCAGTTGATGTACACGCAGATCTGCTTCGTGAATCGGCTGCCGATCCGGGAAATGACCACAGACTTGGAGCAAACGAAGCACCGCCGGCAATCATCTCTATCTTCCTTGGAGAACAGCTTCAGGACGTTGTAGAACAGCTTCTCAGTACAGGTGAGGCAACACACAGCCTGAATGGTGGAAAGCTGCAAACAGGTGTAACAACCCTTCCAGATCTTACAAAGGATGCAACCGACAGAAACCGAACTTCACCATTTGCATTTACCGGAAATAAATTTGAATTCCGTATGGTAGGTTCCCGCGATTCCATTGCAGGATCAAACGTAGTACTGAATACAATCGTAGCAGAGGCATTTGCAGAGGCATGCGATGTCCTGGAAAAAGCAGATGATTTTGATACAGCTGTACACAGCCTGATCAAAGAATATCTGACAGATCATCAGAGAATTATCTTCAACGGCAACGGATATTCTGACGAATGGGTAGCTGAAGCAGAAAAGAGAGGACTTCCGAATATCAAGTCCATGGTAGAAGCAATCCCGGCACTGACAACTGACAAAGCGGTAGAACTGTTCGGAAAATTTGGTGTATTTACCAAGGCAGAGCTGGAATCCCGTGCAGAGATCAAATACGAGAACTATGCAAAGGCAATCAATATCGAAGCAAAGGCCATGATCGATATTGCTGCAAAACAGATCATTCCTGCAGTTGTAAAATATACAAAAGAGCTTGCAGATACGGTTCTTGCAGTAAAAGAAGCCGGAGCAGATGCATCTGTGCAGGCTGAAATGCTTGCTGACATCTCAGGACTTCTGACAGAAACAAAGGCTGCCCTTAAGAAACTGGAAGCAGTCACAGAAGAAGCAGCAGGAAAAGAAGAAGGAAAAGTACAGTCTGAATTCTATCACTTCAGCGTGGTTCCGGCTATGGAAGGCCTCCGTACACCGGTAGATGAACTGGAAATGATCGTGGATAAAGAAGTATGGCCAATGCCTTCTTATGGAGATCTTTTATTTGAAGTTTAGAAAATACATATAAAATTCTTATAGAAATTTAAGGACCTTAGACTTGGAAAGAAGCAGAAATTATGCTACTCTAAGTCTGAGGTTCTTTTCTATATCCGGAAATTTATTTCCGGATATAGAAAGCCTCCGGCGAGATGTGCACTGTGATACAGGGAAGATGTTGCGGGTAATGATCGCAGGCGCGGGAATGGACCAAGGCACATTTTTGTATCAGAATGATGTTGGGGTCAAAAATCCTCTTGCAAGCAAGTTTGCATTGGATTTCTGACCTTTTGACCCTGGTATCATCAGAATATAATTATAAACAATGAAATAATGAGAATAGAGGAGAAAGAAAGATGACGAAAGCAGAGTTCCTTGAAAAACTGAGAATTGAACTTTCTTCCGGTGTGACACCACAGGTGCTGCAGGAGAATCTGAACTACTACGGTCAGTATATTGATGATGAGATCCGAAAAGGAAGAACGGAGAGTGAGGTACTGGCGGAACTTGGAGATCCGTGGATTCTTGCGAAGACGATCGTGGATGCGCAGAGAGAAGAAAGTGTAGAAGATGTGATCTATGATTCGGATGGAAGGACCTACAGAGGCAACAGCAGCACAGAAGAAAGTAGCAATATCCATGTGTGGAGCCTGGACAGTTGGTGGAAGAAACTTCTGCTGATTCTTGTGGTTGTGGCTGTGATCGTTGTGATCTTTGCGGTGATAAGTGGGATTGTAAGCCTGATCGCACCGGTACTGATTCCTCTTCTGGTGATCATACTGCTGGTCAGAATGCTGAGAAGGCGATGGTAATTAAAAAAGCCGGATGTATAAGATTCTTCTGCAATGAAAAGAAGCTTATGCCTCCGGCTTTTTGATTATATGTTCTATATGGCAGGTTCAAGTACTTAAAAAGGATCTGCCTGTTATATAACGTTAAACGCTCGATAGGGGAGCTATCGAGCGTTTGAGGGGAGTATAAATAATTAATAAGGGGTTGTAGAAAATAAATCTCTACACGACAAAGTATAATATAAACCGATTTAAAAATCAAGATAAAAATAAAAATGTATAAAAATACGAAAAGGATAGATACTATGTTTGTACAAAAAAATGTCAGGAGGAATTATCAATGGCAAAAAATTATAATGCTTCAGAAAACAGTACAAACAAAAATTCATATGGATCCAATAAGAATGCGTATGCTGAAAATGCTTCCGGCAAGAATCAGTCAAATAAAAATTCAGGCAATAAAAATGCATCCGGTAAAAATACGACTAACCGGAATGCAAAGAATGCATATGAATCAGACCGTAATGCATATGACAGCTCAAAGTCCTGCCATAACGAAAGTGATAAGTATTAAAAAGTGCAAAGCAGTTAAGAATGGAAAAGCAGCGGTTTGGATTCCGCTGCTTTTCTATTTTTGGTGTAGCAATCTGGTTCCTTAAAAAAATTTGTGGTACAAGCGCACTACTTGACAAAAGGCAACCGAAAAACGTAATATAGTTTATAACAGATTGCAGAGTAGAGAAAGGAAAAAGAATGGAAAAGATGGAGCTGATAGCACCCTGCCATTTCGGAATGGAAGCTGTTCTGAAGCGGGAAGTGCTGGATTTGGGATATGAGATATCAACAGTAGAAGACGGAAGAGTATGCTTCTGGGGAGATGCACAGGCGATTTGTGATGCGAACGTGTTCCTCCGGACAGCAGAGAGAATCCTTCTTAAGGTTGGTTCGTTTAAAGCAGAGACGTTTGATGAATTATTTGAGAAAACAAGAGTACTTCCGTGGGAGAATTATATTCCAAAGAACGGAAAGTTCTGGGTGACGAAGGCTGCATCTGTAAAGAGTAAGCTGTTCAGCCCGTCAGATATTCAGTCGATCATGAAAAAAGCCATGGTAGAAAGGCTGAGACGGATCTACGGGATAGAATGGTTCCAGGAGGATGGACCGGCTTACCCGATCCGTGTATTTCTGATGAAAGATATCGTGACGATCGGGATTGATACCTCCGGTGTATCTTTACATAAGAGAGGTTATCGTCAGATGACTGTAAAGGCACCGATCACAGAGACACTGGCATCTGCACTGATCATGCTGACACCGTGGCACAAGGACCGGATCCTGGTAGACCCTTTCTGCGGAAGTGGAACATTTCCAATCGAAGCGGCTATGATGGCAGCCAATATTGCACCGGGTATGAACCGTTCCTTTACAGCAGAAGAATGGGGGAACCTGATCCCGAAAAAAGCATGGTATGATACGATGGATGAGGCAAATGATGTGATCGACCGGGAGATACAGGTTGATATTCAAGGATATGACCTGAATCCGGAGGCAGTAAAAGCAGCAAGACAGAATGCCAAAGATGCAGGCGTTGACCATCTGATCCATTTTCAGGAAAGAGCGGTAAAGGATTTAAGCCACCCGAAGAAGTATGGCTTTATCATTACCAATCCGCCGTATGGCGAGCGGCTGGAGGATAAAAAGGATCTGCCGCAGTTATACCGAGAATTCGGTGAGAGTTTTAAAAAGCTGGACAGCTGGTCTGCATATATGATCACCAGTTACGAGGATGCAGAGCGTTATTTCGGAAGAAAAGCAGATAAGAACCGGAAGATATATAATGGTATGCTGAAGACCTATTTCTATCAGTTCTTAGGTCCGAAACCACCGAAACGCCCAAGAGAACCAAGACAGTAAGAGAAAGAAGAATTTACAGATGAAAATTATTTTTGCAACGGGTAATAAGAATAAAATGATAGAGATCCGTCAGATCTTGCAGGATCTGGGGATGGAGATCCTTTCTATGAAGGAAGCCGGGGTTGACATTGATATCGTAGAGGATGGAAAGTCCTTTGAGGAAAATGCGATGATCAAAGCCTCAGCGATCGCAGAGCTGCCGGAAGTGAGGGCGATGGATGCGATTGTGCTGGCAGATGATTCCGGACTGGAAATCGATTATCTGAATAAAGAACCGGGAATCTATTCTGCACGCTATGCAGGAACCGATACTTCGTATGATATCAAGAACAGCCTCCTGCTCTCAAGAATGAAAGGCGTACCGGATAAGCAGCGTACAGCAAGGTTTGTCTGTGCGGTGGCAGCAGTATTTCCGAACGGGGACAAAGAGGTTGTCCGTGGAACGATGGAAGGATGTATTGGTTACGAAATCGCCGGAGCAAATGGATTTGGCTACGATCCGATCTTTTTCCTGCCGGAATACGGTTGTACCTCGGCAGAGCTTGCACCGGAAAAGAAGAATGAACTCAGCCACAGAGGAGAAGCGCTTCGGATGATGAGACAGATCATGGAGAAAAAGTTATGAGAGTATTGATTATTAGTGATACACATGGAAGACATACTGCATTTGACCGGGCAATCATGGAAGCTGGAAAGATTGATTATCTGGTGCATCTCGGGGATACAGAGGGCGGAGAAGATTATATTGAGGCATTCTGCGGATGTCCGGCGTATATACTGGCTGGGAATAATGATTTCTTCTCACGCAATCTCCGGGAGATGGAGATTTATTTTGGCAAGAAAAAAGCATTTATGGCACATGGACACCAGTATTCGGTGTCTCTTGGTGTAGAGCGGATCCTGGATGAGGGAAGATCGAGAAATGCAGATATCGTGATGTTTGGTCACACACACAGACCGTATCTGAAAAAGTTTGGTGATATTACAGTGCTGAATCCGGGCAGTCTGTCATTTCCACGGCAGGAAGGCAGAAAAGGCAGTTATATTATTATGGAGATGGATCGGGACGGGAATACGGAGTTTACGATTCATTATCTGGATTAGAGTAGGTGGCACGTATTTCTGCTAAAAAAGGGCAAAAATGCGTGTCTTTTACAAGAAAAAGAAAAATAAAAATTTCTTTAAAAAAATTTAAAAAACATGTTGACTTTTTGAAAATCTTGTAATATAATAACTTTTGTCGTCACGGAGATGACAAACAGATAAACAACGGGGTGTGGCTCAGCTTGGCTAGAGCGCCTGGTTTGGGACCAGGAGGTCGCAGGTTCGAATCCTGTCACCCCGATGTGATCTGCGGGTGTAGTTCAATGGTAGAACACCAGCCTTCCAAGCTGGATACGTGGGTTCGATTCCCATCACCCGCTTACACTGAGAATCCAGTGTTGTGTGTTTGTAGCTCAGTTGGATAGAGCAACGGCCTTCTAAGCCGTGGGTCGGGGGTTCGAATCCCTCCAAGCACGTTTATATGGTGGGTATAGCGCAGTTGGTTAGCGCGCCAGATTGTGGCTCTGGAGGCCCAGGGTTCGAATCCCTGTATCCACCCTTTAATCTATAATATTTGAAAGAAATGGCAAGCAGAAATGCTCGCATTTTTTTTATGATAGACATTGCAAGAATGGATATCATAAAAGTCTCCGGCAGGATATGAGAGCTTTGGCAGATTCGGGATGCTGTAAGTAAAGCGATTGTCGCAGGCGCGGGAATGTGCCATGGCGCATTCTATGTCAAGACATAAAGATAATGGGTCATCGCCAAGCGGTAAGGCACAGGACTTTGACTCCTGCACTCGCTGGTTCGAATCCAGCTGGCCCAGTTATGGGCGTGTAGCTCAGGTGGTAGAGCACTTGACTTTTAATCAAGTTGTCCGGGGTTCGAATCCCCGCACGCTCACTTATTTAGTCCCATGGTTTTCTGTGGGACTAAAAAAATGCGGATGTGGCGGAACTGGCAGACGCGCTAGACTTAGGATCTAGTCTCTACGAGGTGCAGGTTCAAGTCCTGTCATCCGCATTTAGTTAAACATAACAAAACCAGTTATATATAGAAGTAATAGAGGAACCTTTACCAAAAAGGTTTCTTTTTTTGCTTTTTTTATGGATTTTAAGGAAAAAGCGGAAAAAGAAAAGAAGAAGCAGTATTTAGATATCTCTGTTGAAAATATCCGGATCGAGATCGTCTCTTTTACAGATTCCAACTATATGTTAATATAATCATATGGTAACTGTTCAGAGCCAAGCAAAATTTCATAAAACAGGTGTAAAATGCTTGCATTTTTAAGACTGTTTTTGAAATTTTATTTGGCGGATACGCCACACCGACGAAATGCGTAGCATTTTGGAGGTTGGCTCTGAACAGTTACATCATATAAACATTCTCCTTTCGGAACATTTTCATCCAATGAAAGGAAGAACTTCTAAAAAAACAGGTGAAAAAGAAACTGGAGAATAATTAAAGCATGGATAAATGATAAACGGTGAGTACCGCTTTTATTGATTACATTGCGGCAATAAATACATGTAACAGGGAAATTTTAACAAAGTAAGAGGGACGAAAGAATGAAAATATTAAGTGTCACAGCCCAGAAGCCGGACAGTACCGGAAGCGGTATCTATCTGACGGAACTGGTCAGAGGATTTAAAAAAAAGGGAATCACACAGTCAGTGATCGCGGGAGTTACAAAAGCTGATCAGGTATGTCTTCCGGAGGGGGTAAGCTTTTATCCGGTATATTTTGAATCGGAGCAGTTACCGTATCCGATCACGGGAATGTCGGACGAGATGCCGTATCCGAGTACCAGGTATTCAGACCTGACAGAGGAGATGACGGAAACGTTCCGGAACGCATTTGGCGAGGTACTGAAAAAAGCAGTGGAGGAGTTGGATCCGGACGTGATCCTGTGTCACCATCTGTATCTCCTTACAGCGATTGTAAGAGAGCTGTTTCCTGATAAAAAGGTATATGGAGTATCCCATGGATCCGACCTGCGGCAGATCCGCAAGACAGAACAGAACCGGGAATACATTTTACAGAGAATTCCTGCGCTGGATGGGATTTTTGCATTGCATGAGGAGCAGAAAGAGATGATCTGCGGAATTTACGGGGAACATATCAGAGAGAAGGTACGGGTGATCGGAACCGGCTATAACAGTGATGTTTTCCGGCAGGAGATGGGGGATTCACAGGGAGAAGAAAAAGAGCTGAGACTAATCTTTGCCGGAAAGATCTCAGAGAAAAAGGGTGTGAAAAGTCTGATCCGTTCGTTGGATTATCTGAAGGATTCCGGTCTTATTATTTCTCTGGAACTGGCAGGAGGTGCCGGAGATGAGGGCGAATATCAGGAAATCCGGGAGCTTGCCGAAAAGTGTCCGTTTGCAGTTGCCTTTGCCGGGAAGATCACACAGCAGGAGTTGGCGAAGAAGATGAATCAGAGTGATGTGTTTGTACTGCCATCTTTTTATGAAGGTCTTCCGCTTGTGATCATTGAGGCTCTGGCATGTGGTACCTATGTGATCTGTACAGATCTTCCGGGGATCAGGAATTGGATCGATCAGAATCTTCCGGATAATGGTGTGGTTTTTGTAGAGCCGCCAAAAAGAGTGAATGAAGATGAACCTGTGGAAGAAGAACTTCCGGTATTTGAAAAGAAACTTGCCGGAGCCATCGAAGGGATCGCAAAATATCCTGGATCAAAGCCGGAGAAGGAGCATCTGGAGCAGATTTCGTGGGACGGACTTTGTGCGCATCTTATGCAGATATTTGAGCAATAGAGTGTTTATCGGAAAACTCTATAATTGAATTTCTGCATGTAAATTATCAATTATTTTTTTGTAAAACAACATGTTAAAATGAAGAAAAGAGAAATGAAAAGGCATTTTAACAGGAGGTTATTAACAGTTGATAATTGATATGCATATGCATGAGATGCGTTATTCGGGGGATAGCTTTTTAAGATTGGAGAACATGGTAGAGATCGCAAAGCGCAGAGGACTTGATGGAATCTGTATTACGGATCATGACAGTATGGGACTGAAGGAATTTGCGGCAGAGTATTCGGAGAAAACAGGATTTCCGATTTTTGTCGGAATTGAATTTTATTCCCTGCAGGGAGACATTGTAGCATTTGGAATTGAGGATTATCCAAAAGAGAGAATCCCGGCACAGGAGTTTGTAGATCTGGTACAGGCACAAGGCGGTATGTGTTTCAGTGCCCATCCATTCCGCAATAATAACAGGGGACTGGAAGAGAACCTGAAGATTGTAAAGGGACTTGATGGAATCGAAGTGCTGAACGGCAGCACACTTTACGAGGCAAATCGAAAGGCGGCAGAATATGCGGCTGAGCTTGGAATTGCAACAGTTGGATCAAGTGATTGTCATGTGCCGGAGAAGCTGGGACTTTATGCAACGTATTTTCCAAGAGAGATCCGTTCGGTGCAGGAACTGATCCGGAGTGTAAAACGATGCGAGACTCTTCCGGTGTATTATAAAGAGGGTGGATATTATCTCTGGGATATGAAAAATCCGATTGATGCGCCGTTTCACATTTACGAGCAGGAACAGATGGTGTGTGCCGGTTAATGTAAAAAATGAGAACAGATATGAAAAAATTAAACGCTTTTTTTATTGAAAGTGTGTTATTTCCATAGTATTATTAAGAGTGGAAATTAAGGGGGGCTGGAATGTAATATTTCCAGCTTTCTTATTTAACAGGAAATTCTGTAGGAACTTCCTGCCAAAAACATGAGTAAGTAGCCGTTTTTCAAAGAAAAATGAGCGGATTACGAATGTTTTTGAGGATTGCGAGAGTGCAAAGCACGTAGCAATTTGGTATCAAAGGGGTCAAAATACCTTTTGCCCCCAACATCTTTTCAATCACCAATTACAAGGAGGAACTAACATGAAAGACATAGTAATTTCAGATGCAGTAAAATATATCGGAGCAGATGATAAGGATCTGGATCTCTTTGAGAGCCAGTACATCGTTCCAAATGGAGTATCCTACAACTCTTATGTGATCCTGGACGAGAAGATCGCAGTTATGGATACGATTGATACGAGAAAGACAGACGAATGGAAAGAGAATCTGGAGAGGGTGCTGGATGGAAGAACACCGGATTATCTGGTTGTATCTCATCTGGAACCGGATCATGCCGGAAGCATCAAAGAATTTGCAGACAAATATCCGGAAGCCAAGATCGTGGCAAGTGCAAAAGCTATTGCAATGCTTCCACAGTTCTTTGAAATCGCAGATCTGGCAGACCGTGCAGTTGCGGTAAAAGAAGGTGAAGAACTTTCCCTTGGAAGCCATACCCTTCAGTTCTTTATGGCTCCGATGGTTCACTGGCCGGAAGTTATGGTCGAATACGAAAAGTCTGAGAAGATTCTGTTCTCAGCAGATGGATTTGGTAAATTCGGTGCGCTGGATGCAGATGAGGACTGGACTTGTGAAGCAAGAAGATACTACTTCAATATCGTAGGCAAATACGGTGCACAGGTACAGGCGCTTCTGAAAAAAGCAGCGACTCTGGACATTCAGACGATTTGCCCGCTTCATGGACCGATCCTGAAAGAAAATCTGGGATACTATATCGGAAAATACATGACATGGAGCAGCTATGAACCGGAAGATGACGGGGTACTGGTTGCTTATGCATCGATCCATGGCAATACCAAGAAGGCAGCAGAGAAGATGAAAGAGATCCTGGAAGCCAAAGGTGCAAAGAAGGTAGCGATCACTGACCTTTCCAGAGATGATATGGCAGAGGCAATCGAGGATGCATTCCGCTATGACAAGCTGGTTCTTGCAGCAGCTTCCTATGATGCAAGTGTGTTCCCGTGCATGGAGACTTTCCTGAACAAACTGACCAATAAGAACTACCAGAACCGTAAGATCGCAATTATCGAGAATGGTTCCTGGGCTCCGACAGCAGCACGTGTGATGAAAGGTTATGTAGAAAAGATGAAGAAGATCACTCTCTGCGAAAAGACGGTTACGATCAAATCTACGATGAAAGATGCAGATGTAACTGCAATGGAAGAACTTGCAGATGAACTGCTTGCGTAAGAAACGGAAAGAATGAGATGATAAAGTTAAAAGAGACTACAATGAGGAAAAACTGGGTGGTATGTCTTCTTGCAATGGTCTGCTGTGCGTTATGGGGAAGTGCTTTTCCTTGTATCAAGGTTGGCTACCGGCTGTTTCAGATCGATTCAGCCGATACCGCCACGCAGATTCTGTTTGCAGGGTGCCGCTTTACGATTGCAGGCATTATGGTTATTTTGTTTGGATCGATCCTGCAGGGACGTTTTCTGAAAGCGGGGAAGGGAGATCTTCCGAGAATCGGAAAAATCTGTCTTTTACAGACGGTGGTCCAGTATTTTTTCTTTTATGTAGGACTTGCACATACGACCGGAGTCAAAGGATCGATCGTTGAGGCATCCAATGTATTCCTTGCAATCCTTGTTTCAAGCCTGATCTTTCATCAGGAGAAATTGGATCAGAAAAAAGTGCTCGGATGTATCGTCGGATTTGCAGGGGTGGTTCTGATCAATCTGAGCGGAAGCAATGTGGATATGAGCTTTAATCTGACCGGAGATGGATTTATTTTTATCTCTGCGATCGCTTATGCATTATCTTCTGTACTGATCAAGAAGTATTCAGCCAAATCTGATCCGGTGATGTTAAGCGGATATCAGTTTACTGCAGGCGGGCTCGTGATGATCCTGATCGGATTCGTGATGGGTGGAAGAATCCATACGGCAAGTATGCCGGCAATGATTCTTCTGATCTATATGGCGCTGATTTCTGCAGTTGCATACACACTGTGGGGAATCCTGTTGAAATACAATCCGGTATCCAAGGTATCGATCTTCGGATTTACGAATCCGGTATTTGGGGTGATCCTTTCCGCAATCATTTTGCGTGAGGGAAATGTATTCGGAATGAAAGACCTGATCGCACTGGTGCTGGTTTCTATCGGAATCCTGATTGTCAACTGGGCGAAACCGGGGACAGGCAAAGAGAAAGGAACGAACTAAGATGGAACGCTCTGATCAGACATATCTTGAACTGATCCGGAATTATTGTACCCGGTCAGAAGAAAAAGTGGAGATACCGGAAGCGGAATGGGAGAAACTGCAGCACTATGCCGGGAAACATTTTACGGCGGCAGCATTTACCCCTTATCTAAAAGCAGACACACATGAAAGCAATATGGTTTTGAAAAAGCAGCTGAAAATGCTGCTTTATAATTATTATCAGATCGAGCATTTTACAAGGATGATCGTATCTTTACTGGACCGTAACGGGATTTCCTGTTATCTGCTCAAGGGGATCAGTCTGGCAGCTTATTACCCGGAGGCGGAATACCGGAAGCTTGGAGATGTGGACCTTTATATCAATGAAGAAAAGGCACTGGAGCGGGCGAAGGAAGTGCTTGTGGCAGAAGGGTTTGTGGAAGAAAAAGAGATCAGTGATCATCATCTGACTTACCATTATACTTTTGCACAGACGGGAAGGACGTATCTTCTGGAGTTGCATTATCACGTGGTGGGAATGTATCAGTATGAACCGGCAAACCAGGTGATCAATGAAGTATTTTCCAGTGGGAATCTGCGCGGGGAGTGTCAGGTGATCGAAGGGTATGAATATCAGGTCTTACCGCCTACCGAGTATGTATTTTATATGCTGCATCATATGCTGAAACACTATCTCTACAGTGGATTCGGGATCCGGCTTTTATGTGATTTTATCTGTTATGTGGAGGCACACTGTGATGAGATTGATTTTGACCGGCTTCATGTCTGGTGCAGGAAATCTCATATGATGCATTTCTATGAAACGATCATGGAATCCTGTCACAGGTATCTGGGACTTGGCTGTGAGATTGACGGCAGTATCCGGGGAGATCAGGAAGTAAGCAGAAAATTTATAGAAAAGATTCTTGTTGACAAAGATGTAGGCTCGGGGGACAGCCGGACGCTGGTTGGCAGCGGAACTTATGAGAAGGTTCATCTGGGAACCTATTTTAGGGAAGGACATCTGCAGATGAAGGTACGTTTTAAAAAGCTTGGAAGATGTCCGCTTTTGTGGCCTATTTTGTGGGTGATTACATTTGTATGTTTTGTACGCAATACGTACAAGCTGAGAAATACAACCGTGCGGGAGACTTTGCAGGCATTCCGGAAGAAGAATGATGAGCTGCAGCTGATCCCGATTTTTGAACAGGAAAAAAATAAAACGGAAAAGAATTGACAGGAGGCAGGTTATGGCAAATATGGCAAGCTGCTGTGACACCTGTACGTTTTATATTTATGACGATGAATATGAATGTTACACGTGTGACAGAGACCTGGATGAGGATGAGATGATGCGCTTTTTGACGGATCATCATTATCAGTGCCCTTACTACAGATCTGGAGATGAATACAGAGTCGTCAGAAAACAGATGTAAGTGGCAGATGAGGGAATAGAACAATGAAAAAAACGCAGAATTATGTAATGCGTCAGGTAATAGATGAATTTGTACTTGTTCCAAGAGGAGAAGCAGCGGAGCGGATAAATGGAACGATGACGCTAAGTGAGACAGCGGCATTTATTTATGAACATCTGGAGGCGGTAAAAACCTCAGAAGAGATGGCAGAGCTTTTGGGACGGGAGTATCATATCAGCAGCAAAGAGGTGCTGGAGGATGTACAGGAAGTGCTGGATTTTCTGGAAAAAAATGAGGCAATGACATGGTAATACTTTTGATCGGTGGAGAGTGCAGTCTGATGAATGCATTGATCGACAAATTACATAAAGACAAACACAGAGTGTATCTGATTACCGGCAAACGGGAAAGAACCCGTGGCTATCACAAGGTTTTTGAAAAATATAATTTTCCGTATGACTGTGACGGGATCAAGGAGATTTTTGAGAGTACAAGACCGGATGTTGTGCTTCATATGGGAGCTTATGATACCAATTATGACTGGTCACAGGCGAGGAAAGAGTCTGTCCGTTTTACTTCTGAGCTGACGAATATCCTGTCAGCATTTTGTGGAAATAAAAAGGGAAGATTTGTCTATTTATCTTCCCAGGAAGTTTTTGGGAAATCTTATCCGGAGGAAGTGAAAGAAGAAGAACTGGTATCTGCAAAAAGTTTTAAAGCAATGGCAGTCTCCCAGGGAGAGACGATCTGCAAAAGTTATGAAAATACAAGAGGAATGGAAACGGCTGTACTGCGTCTGGATCACCTGTATGGAGTACCGAAAAAGGGGAAGATGGAGGATAATCCGTGTTTTGATATGATTTTGACCGCGTTTAAGACGAAGAAAATTGCGGCGAACAGCAGAAATGAATTTTCAATGCTTTTTCAGAGTGATGCAGTTGAATTTATTGCCAGGCTGGTTACAGCAGAGCATCTCGAACACGATATTTATCATATCTCATCGGGAAACAGAATTACGCAGACAGAGCTTGCAGAGCTTGTGAAAAAGAATCTGGGTGAAGGGTGCGAGATCCACGATGACACAGTCGGGACAGGACACCGCCTGGTTTTGGATGGCAGACGTTACAAAGAAGAATTTGGGCAGACAATATTTGTCGGTTATGAGATGGGGATAAAGAAGGTCGCACAGTATATGAAGCGGCATGAGGAAACATTCTTGAAAACGGAGGAGCATAAGAATCAGGGCATCGGCACCTGGCATCTGATCAAAAGTATTATTCTGCTCCTGGTTCCTTATGTGGAAAATATGATCTGCTTTATTCCTTTTTTTATGTTGAATAACCGTGCGGTCGGAAGCCAGTATTTTGACAGGTTGGATTTCTATCTGCTCTATGTACTTTTGTTTGCAATCGTATATGGGCAGCATCAGGCGATTTTTTCTTCCCTTCTTGCAACGGCAGGCTACTGTTTCCGGCAGATGTATGACCAGAGTGGATTTGAAGTCCTTCTGAACTACAATACCTACGTCTGGATGGCACAGCTGTTCATTCTGGGAATGGTGGTCGGATATATGCGAGACCAGATCCGTTTTGTCAAGAATCAGGGTGAAGAAGAGATCGGATATCTGAGTGGTCAGTTAGATGATATGGCGGATATCAATGACAGCAATGTGCGGATGAAGCATATATTTGAGTCACAGATCGTCAATCATAAGGACAGTCTCGGAAAGATTTATGAAATCACCTCGGCTCTGGATCGGTATGGACCGGAGGAGGTACTTTTCTATGCAGCCAGGACGCTGTCGCAGCTGATGGACAGTGCGGATGTGGCGGTATATACGATTGCGGACAAGCATTATGCGCGTCTTTTCTCTTCTACATCGAAGGCAGCGGGAAAACTTGGCAATTCTGTCGAGTATAAGAATCTTACGGAAATCTATGAGGAGCTGAAGGAACACCGTGTGTATGTCAACAGGACACTGCATGAAGGGTATCCGATGATGGCAAGTGCCATTTACGAAGGAGATCAGATGCAGATCATCTTAATGATCTGGGGAATCCCGTGGGAGAGAATGAATCTTGCGGAGGTGAACCGGCTGACAGTTGTCGGTTATCTGATCCAGAACGCAGTGGTACGTGCGAACCGGTATCTGAATGCGCTGAAAGAGCAGCGTTATGTAGAAGGAACCCAGATCCTGGATACGAAGGCATTTACCCAGCTTGTCCATGCGTTTGAGGACGCCAAGCGAAATGGACTTACCGAATGTACGCTGGTGAAAATTGATTCGGATAAGAAGCTGGAGAAAAAAGGAAAAAAGATTTCTGTACTTTTACGGCAGAGTGATTATATCGGAACGATGGAAGACAGTCTGTATGTATTGCTTCCGAATACGGATCAGAAAAATGCAGTTTATGTGGTGAAGCGTATCCGTGAGATTGGATTTGACAGCCATGTTGTGACCAGGGAGGTGACGGCGTGATGACAGATAAAGAATGTTTCTTTGTGATTGTATGTTTGGTAAATGCCGCGATTTCCGTGTTATATCTAGTCTGGGGAATCTGTGTCGCTGTTCCGGAGAAAAATGCAGCGCAGGGAGAAGAAAATCCGGTGCTTCACGATAACCGGAGAGCTTATGTGATCCGGTTTATAGTCATGTTGCTCTGTCCGGTTACAGGTCCGCTGTTTTTCCTGGGCAGTCACTTGCTTTTCCTTTTATTTTTCCGAAGAGAGGTCGATCTGGAGGATGTGGTTTTCAGTAAAGAAAGGATCCGCCAGCATCTGAAAGCAGATGAAGAAAGAGAACGGGATATTGTTCCGGTGGAAGAAGCGCTTGCAGTAAGCGATCAGAAGTATCTGAGAGGACTGATGCTGAAGGTGCTGCGTGGTGATATCCAGAAATCACTGGAGGCGATCACCCTTGCACTTGACAGCGAAGATTCGGAGACTTCTCATTATGCGGCATCGGTTCTGCAAGATGAGCTGAATGAGTTCCGTACTTATGTGCAGAAGTTGTACGTTGAAATGCAGCATGAGGAAGAGGATGAGACAGACTGCGAAGAGATGCTGATCGGTTATATGGATGCTGTTCTGAAGCAGAAGGTATTTACCGGGGTGGAACAGAGCCGGTTTGTGGAAATGATGGATGAGGCAGCGCAGAAGCTTTACCGAAAGAACACTGCAAAGATGACACCGGCTTATTATGAGGCAGTCATACTGAGAAGTCTGGAGCTGAAGCTTTTTGAACAGGCGGGAGTTTGGTGCCAGCGTCTGGAAGAAGCATATCCGGATCAGCTGACGGCATATTCGTGCCGGATGAAGTTATATTATACAGAAGGAAAACGGAAACAATTCTTTGAAGTGCTTGACCAGATTAAAAAATCAGAGATTGTAATTGACAGCGAGACATTAGAATTTATAAGAATATTCAGTTAGGCAGGAGGTGATAAGTGATGTCGATGAGGGTGCTTTCCATGGCTCAGTTTGTGGAAATATTCTTTGCATACAGTGTGGTGACATTGCTTATTCCCGGTCTTTTGCTGAAAGAAAAGCTGAAAGAGCTTTCCTTTGCTGAGAGGCTTACCGGATATTTCCTTGCCGGTAATTTCTATTGTATTAATCTGGTATTTTTATTGGAGTTTCTTCATATTTCCTGTCGTGTGACGCTGATCTTCGGAACAGCCCTTCCATTTCTTATCCGGGGGTATAAAAAGTGTAGCGAAGTGTCATTTGGAAGAGAAAGATTTCAAAAATTCCTTCTGGGATTTAAAGCACTTCTTAGCGGAACCTATGGTGTAAAAACGCTGCTTGCAGATATTACAGCCTGGATATCTGATAAAATTCCAGAAGTAAAAATAAAAAAGATATGGAAACATATTCCGGAGCTGATCCTCTGGCTGGCGGTAGTTGCCGGGATTCTGTATGTCTATGGACTAAACAATTTTACGGAGTATGGGTATAAGGAATCGGATATGCCGGTGCATAATTACTGGATCAATCTGATGGATAAAAATCAGATTTTTAAAATGGGTGTATATCCGCATGGATTCCATTGTATGATCTATTATCTGCATGTAGTATTTGGAATCAAGACTTATGTTCTGCTGCGGCTGTTTTCGCTTGTACAGGTGCTATTTATCCATCTGGCGATCGTAGGATGCCTGCGGATGATCTGTAAGGCAAGATTTACACCATATATCGCCGCCGGACTTTACCTGATGGCAAACATATTTGGCAAAAATACTTACAGCAGATATGCATCTGCGCTTCCACAGGAGTACGGAATGCTCTTTATACTTCCGGTGGTATGTTTTGCTGTCCGCTTTTTGGATGAATATGCAGCGCATCTGAAAGAAACAGATGAAGAGAAAAAGCAGAAGAAAAAAAGAAGATCCAGATGGTATCTGGCAGGTCTGGCGATCAGCTTTTCTTTAAGCCTGACCACTCACTTTTACGATACGATGATAGCAGGGTATCTCTGCCTTGGAATTGCAGCGGGTTATTTTTTCCGGATTTTCAGATGGCGTTATCTGAGGCAGGTGATTCTGGCAGGATTCGTCAGTATTCTTCTGGCAGTGATCCCGATGGGGATCGGTGTTGCAATGGGAAATCCGTTGCAGGGTTCGCTTGGCTGGGGACTGAATGTCATTAAAGGAAAGAGTACGTCGGATTCATCAGCAAATGCTGAGGTGGACAAGAAAGTGGTCACGACCGAGAGTGGGAAAAAAATCACGATTGTCGGAGATGTGGACGAAGAAACAATCGAGGAGATTAAAAAGCAGGTGGAGAAGCAGGCTGATGCAGCGAGTCAGGATAGTACATCTGGGCAGGATTCATCAGATTCCGGGAAAGCGTCAGGAGTACAGCAAAAATCTAAGACATCAGAAGTAATGAAGCTGACGACCAAAGAGAAAGTGAAGGGGAAATTCCGGATCATTTTTTCTGAGATCCAGACGTATGTCACGAATGAAAATCCATTTTTCGCGTGGTGTGTACTCGGTGGAGGAGCAGTTCTTCTTGTGTTCGGATTTTTTGCATTTTTACTTCGCAGGGTGGATTATGGAGCGATGCTGCTGGCGATGGCAGTATATACATTTATTATGTGTATCATGCAGTCTGCAGGAGCACTGGGATTTCCAAAACTTATGGATGCTTCCAGAAACAGTATCTTTTTTGCATATACGATCGTGGTCATCTGGGCGTTGGCGGCAGATGCAGCTGTGTATCTGCTGTTTGGCTGGTTTAGAAGAACGTGGATGATGAATCTTTCTTCCCTTCTGATCCTTGTGGCAGCCGGATGTGGGATCGCAGAAAAGGGACTTGTGAAAGAACCGGTCTATGTCAAAGCACTTGAGACAAATAGCGCAATTACCTGTCTGACCAATATCATGAATGAGGAACAGGATTTTACATGGACGATCGTATCTGCAAATGATGAACTCAGAATGGTGGAGGAAGACGGATATCATTACGAAATCCTTGATTTCCTGAAAAATATCAAAAAGGGTGAAAAAGCGAAAACATTTACGATTTCAACGAATGCGGTCTATTTTTTCATAGAGAAGATTCCGGTGAATTATGCAAGGACCGCAGACGGGATGGAACTCGGAGGCATATCTGAGAAATATGCCCGGGAACCACTTCCGGCAGAAAATGGAATCAAAGCATATGAGGGGCGGGAACGCTGGGTTACAATGTCGCATATGTATTATTGGGGACAGAAATTTATGGAGCTGTACCCAAATGAAATGGAAGTTTATTACGAATCAGACGATTTTGTCTGTTACCGATTAAAACAGAATGGAAACAGCCTGTACAATTTTGCGATTGATTATGGATATAATAATCCGAAAGTAACAACAGATCGGAACGCAGCAAAAGAAAAACAGGAGGCGAAGTAAGCATGGTATCAAAGAGAAATTTTTTCGCAATTACGATCATTATGGCGATCACTTTCTTCCTGTTTCAGTTTGTGAATATTGCGAAAGACAGATGGAATGATTATGAGACCAACAGTTATGCGGAAGACCGGAATACACTTGCAGATAAAGATTCTGCCTATGAGGTGGAAGGAACATCGGTTGTTTATATCGGGAAAGAGCAGCAGGATCGGATTGGGAATGTTGCAGCGGACTGGGCTCATTATATGAAAAAAGGATTTGCATATTATGTGTCACTTGCGGAGTTGGAAGCGGTTTTGCCAGATGACGGGGAAGGCAAACCACAGATAGTCGTGATTGATCCGGATGCGGTGAACTGGAAAGACACCCAGGAGATCAGGCGGCTGCAGGATCTGGCAGAAGAAGGAATCAATCTGGTCTTTGGGAAACTTCCGGATGTAAAGATCCTGAAGGAGAATAAGGAATTGTGTGATCTGCTTGGTATCCGGAAAATCAAAAAAGAACGCACAACGGTGAAAGGACTTCACTTATATGAAGGATTTCTGCTCGGCGGAGAAAGGATCTACCAGGCTGAAACAAAGCAGGAGAAGAAGAACCAGGATATGGAGCTGACGTTTCCGTGGTTCCAGCTTGAAAGTGGAACGAAGGTATACATGAAAGGGATCCCGAAAGATAAGACTTTGAAAGAGGAAGCATATCCGGTGGTGATCTGGAGAAACAGTTTTGAAAAAGCATCTGTATTTGCAGTCAATGGAAATTACATGGAGGATGCGACCGGGCTTGGACTTCTCACGGGAATGTTGTGTGAGATGAGTGACTATGCCATTTATCCGGTTGTCAATGCCCAGAATTTAGTGATTGCCAATTATCCGGGATTTGCAGAGGAAAATGATGCGATTATGGAGAAAATGTACAGTCAGTCGGTAAGAGGAGTGTTTCGTGATATCATCTGGCCGTCGGTGAATGCAATCCATGAAAAAAATAATATGGGACTTTCATTTATGCTGTCTCCGCAGTTGGATTATTCGGATAAAAAGGAGCCAGTCGGAAAGGACCTGCGCTATTATCTGAAGGAGATCAATGAAGCAAGAGCAGAGGCAGGACTTTCAGCAGATATGGTATCGGATATAGATATCCGGAAAAAGCTGGCAGAGGACGAGAAGTTTGTCCGCAGTGAGATGCCAGAGTTTCAGTTTGCATCCTTCTATCAGGGAAAGTTAAGTGAGAAGGAGCTTGCAAAGGCATTGGAGCAGCCGGTGCTGCAAAATGTCTGTACAGTGATCAAAGCCCAGGATGATCAAAGCAATCTTTTGGATTATGAAAATGAAAATGTAACAGGTCAGAGAGTGGTGTCGGATGGTTTTTCGCATACCTACAGTGAAGATTTCCGGATAAAAAGTATCGAGACAGCGCTTGGGTACAGCAGCGTTCTGGCAGATATGAGCCAGATTGTCTATCCCGAAAGTGAGAAAGATGGATGGGAGAAGTTTTCCGAGAAACTGTCGGCGAACATCAGCACCTACTGGAAGGATTTTCAGGGATTTGATGGAACAACCGTTTCAGAGTGTGATAAGCGGATCCGGAATTTCCTTTCTCTTTCCTACAGGGAAGAGCGGAAGAATAATATCATTATGCTGGAAAAAGAAGGGACGGATGAGCCGGCCTGGTTCATTTTGCGGATCCATAATGAAGAGATTGAAAAAATGGGTGGCGGAAGTTACAAAAAGCTGGAAGAGGGTGTCTGGCTGATTCAGGCAGACAGCAACAACGTGATCCTGAATCTAAAGAGCTCAGAGACACAGAAGTACTACTAAGAAGAGGAGAGACTGTGAGAGTATGTATTGTTGCAGAAGGATGTTATCCTTTTGTTGTCGGAGGTGTATCCAGCTGGGTACACAGTTTGATCAATTTATTTCCAAATACGGAGTTTGTGGTCCTTGCAATCGTGGCAAATCGCTCTCTGCGTGGCAAATATGTATATGAGCTGCCAAAAAATGTGACGGAGGTTCATGAGGTCTATCTGGATGATGTGGACTGGAGTGCATCGAAAAAGCGCAGAAAGAGAATGAAAAAGGAACAGTACCAGGCACTTCGCGGACTGATCCTGAATCAGAAGATCGAGTGGAATCTTTTATTTGATATATTTCAGGAGGAAGATATTTCGCTGAATGATCTTTTGATGGGGGAGGATTTCTTAAGGGCAGTTATGGAGTGCTACCGGTTGAAATACAGTCAGGTCGTATTCTCAGATTTTCTGTGGACCATGCGGTCGATCTATCTGCCACTTTTTATTATCATGAAGGCAGATATTCCGAAAGCGGATCTGTATCACTGTGTGGCGACCGGTTATGCAGGGGTACTTGGCAGCATGGCGAAGCATCGTTATGGCAGCCGGATCCTCATTTCCGAGCATGGGATCTATACCCGCGAGAGAGAAGAGGAGCTGATCAAGGCGAAGTGGGTGCAGGGAATCTATAAGAATATCTGGATCGAGCAGTTCCGGAAGATGTCAAAGCTGGCATACACGGAGGGCAGTCTGGTCACAAGTCTTTTCGAGCATGCAAGAAAGCTGCAGATCGAACTGAACTGCCCGGAAGAAAAGACGATGGTCACACCAAATGGGATCCGGGTACAGAATCTGCAGAATCTTTCCGAAAAAACGAAGGAAGATGAAGGTTTTATCAATATCGGAGCCGTTCTTCGTGTGACGCCGATCAAGGATGTGAAGACGATGATACAGGCGTTTGGATTTGCAAAGAAGCGAGAGCCACATTTGAAACTCTGGATCATGGGACCTTGTGATGAGGACGAGCAGTATGCCGAAGAGTGCTTTGAACTGGCAGAGTCCATGCAGCTCAAGGATATCGTGTTTACCGGCAGGATCAATGTCCGGGATTACTTGGGCAGAATGGATATGACGATCCTTACGAGTATCAGTGAGGGACAGCCGCTGACAATCCTGGAGGGATTTGCGGCGCATAAGCCGGCAATCGCAACAGATGTTGGAAACTGCCGTGGACTGCTTTATGGTGAAAGTGATGACTATGGAGCAGCCGGAATTGTCACTCATATCATGAACGTGGAGGAAATCGCCCAGGCAATGGTCGATCTGGCGCAGAAAAAAGAGATGCGCCTTCAGATGGGCGAGAACGGATACCGGAGAGTGATGGCGAAATACCGGATTGAATATATGCAGGAAACTTATTGGAAAATTTACCGGGATTTTGCAAAAAGTATGAACCTGGAATGGAACGAAGAGGCGGTAACTGTTCCGGATATAGAGCAGGAACCGGCAGAAAGGGGAAGATAAGATGGCTGGAATTGGCATACGGCTGAACCGGATATTTGAAAAGAATACACTGACTACAGACTTTTTAGGGTTTGCATACAGTACGGTAGCGACGGTAGCACCGATGCTGGTCATCATCATCAACCTGACCTGCATGGGAGCCGTGCTGGGGTTTGATAAGATCGGCTACGCGCAGCGAGAACTTTTTTCCTGTACGATGCTGTACATCTTCATTTTTGCGCTTTTGACGGCAGCTCCGTTCAATGCAGTACTTTCCCGGTATATGTCCGATGTGATCTACGAAGAGCGGTATGAAGACATCCGTCCCTGCTATTATCTGGGAATGATGATCAATCTTATTTTCAGCTGTCTTCTGGGAATCCCGTTTTGTATCAGAGAACATCTTATTGGAAAAGTTTCTGTAGCCTATACCTTTGCAGGATTTTGCGGATATGTCAGTCTGGTCCTGGTGTTTTACTCCATGCTCTATCTGTCCATCTGCAAGGATTATCAGAAGATTTCCTGGTTTTATTTTCTAGGGATGGCAGAAGCCTTTGTATGTGCCGTGATCCTGCGGTATTTGCTTAAGTGGGGCGTGACACAGAGCATGCTTACCGGAATGGTGACAGGATTCTTTTTTACAGCGATTCTTGAACATGCACTTGTGAAGCGGTATTTCGTAAAAAACAGTAACCGTTACAGACCGGTACTTCAGTATTTTCGGAGGTACTGGCAGCTGGTGGTGACAAATTCCCTGTATATTCTGGGATTATACATCCATAATTTTGTGTTCTGGACAACCGATCTTCGGATGACGGTTGCAAAAAGTTTTGTATGTAATCAGTCTTATGATATGGCGAGCTGTCTTGCAATGTTTACGAATCTGTCGGCAACAGTTATTTTTATTACAAGGGTAGAAATGCATTTTCACGAAAAGTACAAACGCTATTCAGAAGCTGTGATCGGAGGTCGGGGAGCAGATATCGAAAATACAAAGCGCCGTATGTTCCGGCAGCTGGCAAGTGAACTGATGAATCTTGCCAGGATCCAGTTTATCATATCGGTTGTGATCTATCTGCTGTGTATTATATTTCTTCCGGGAATGGGAATTTCAGGAATGACGATGAAGATCTATCCTCTGCTTGCGGCCGGTTATTTTGTATTGTTCCTGATGTATGCGGCGATCATTTTTCTGTATTATTTTAATGACCTTGCAGGAGCTGTCCGGACGGCAGTGCTTTTCTGCGGGGTGACATTTGTGGGAAGTATGTTTTCCACACATCTGACAGAAATCTGGTATGGAACAGGGCTGCTGGCAGGTACATTTGCAGGCTGGTGCAGTGCATATACCAGACTTCGCTGGGTAGAAAAAAACATGGATGTGCATATTTTCTGCAAGGGTGATCTGATCCCGAGAGGTAAGGGAAGGATGCCATCCGGAAAAGTATTTGACAGAAAAAAGATGCTGGTGTGCACAACAGGAAAGGAAGGACTAGATGAATACAGCAATCATGATTAAAACGGGGCTTGTCATTACCGGAATCGTAATCATGGCACTTACATTTTTTCTGCATGCCATCCGTAAGATGACGGTCAATCTGGCAGTTGTGTGGGAATTCCTTGGGGTGGCAGCAATTCTGACCGGTGTGGTTCCGGCATTTTCTGGCTGGTGCCATTTGCTGGCGCGAGGAACGGCCATTGCGATGTTTGTAATCGGAATTCTGGTCGTGTGGGGAGGATATCAGCTTTGTATTCTGATCTCCGCATTATCTATGAAGAATCAGGAGCTTGCGATGCAGGTGTCATTGCTCAATCAGGAAAATGAAAAAATACTAAAAGAACTGGAAAAAATAACAGAAGAGAAGTAAAAAAGATGAAGAAGATACTATTTGTGATCAATACACTGGGGCGTGGAGGCGCAGAAACAGCGCTGCTCGAGCTCCTGTATACACTGGAAGGACAAGGGGAATATGAGATTTCCCTTTATGTCCTGATGGGGCAGGGGGAGCTGAGAAAGAGGCTTCCGGATCGGGTGAGACTTCTGAATTCGTCTTTTAGTGAGGACTCAGTGTTGTCCAAAAAGGGGAAACATAAAATGGTGTGGGCTGTCTGCAGGGCGTTTATAAGAAACGGACATCTGGCAGGCAAGATCAGATATGCCGAAAGAATCCTCCGGGATATGCGAAAGATAAAACAAATCCAGCCGGACAAGATCCTGTGGAGGGTTCTTTCTGATGGAAGTGAACGCTTTGATGAGACCTATGATCTGGCGGTTGCCTATCTGGAAGGTGGATCGACCTATTATGTGGCAGATCATGTAAAGGCAAAGAAAAAGGCGGCATTTGTGCATATTGATTATGAAAGCAGTGGATATACAAGGCAGATGGACAGGGAATGCTATCAGAAGATGGATCGGATCTTCACGGTGTCGGATGAGGTGAGGGAACATTTCCTGAAGATTTATCCGCAGTATGCGAAAAAGACGGAGGTATTTCACAATATCATTAATCAGGAAAGGATACGGAGATTTGCCGGAAAGGGAGAAGGGTTTCGGGATCATTATGACGGAATCAGGATCCTGACGGTGGGGAGGCTAACTTATCAGAAAGCGTTTGATATTGCGATCGAGGCAATGAAGCTGGTGAAGGATGCCGGATACCGGGCCAGATGGTATGTGCTTGGAGAAGGAAACGACAGAGAGATGCTGGAGAAGCAGAGAGAGGAGCTTGGCCTTACCGGGGATTTTTTGATGCCTGGAGCAGTCGCCAATCCGTTTCCGTATTTTGAGCAGTCAGACATCTATGTCCATGCGAGCCGGTTTGAAGGAAAAAGTATTGCAATCCAGGAAGCGCAGACTCTTGGATGTGCGATTATTGCATCTGATTGCAATGGGAACAGGGAACAGATCATAGATGGCGAAGACGGATTGCTCTGTGAGCTGACGCCTGAGAAAGTTGCAGAGGCGATCATCCGGCTGATCGGAGATAAGGAGTTAAGACACAGGCTTGGAAGCCGGTCGAAAGAGAAAAAAACAGAGTACAGGGAAGATATTCAGAAATTACTGAAAATGGTGAATGGATCAGAGGCAGGATAACAAGAGATGAAGAAAAAAGAATTGTTGGTAATTATTCCGGCATACAATGAAGAAACAAATATTGTCAGAGTACTGGATGATCTGGAGCAACCGGAGATCGCAGAGATTGCAGATGTGCTTGTGATGAATGACGCATCTTCCGATGCGACGAACTGGATCGTCAAGGCAAGAGGACACGCACTGGTCACGCATGTATTTAAACTGGGCTACGGAAGTGCTCTGCAGCTCGGATATAAATATGCGATCAGGAGAGGATATCGATATGCGATCCAGATGGATGCAGACGGTCAACATGATGCGTGCAATATCCCGGTTATCTATAAGAGACTGCGGGAAAAGGATGCAGACGGGAACTATCCGGATATCGTTCTCGGTTCGAGATTCATGGAGGGAAGTGCTGAATTTCCGGTATCATCGGCGAAGAAGCTTGCATTTAAGCTGTTCCGTGTTATGATCCGGCTTGTGACAGGAAGGAAGATCGCAGATCCGACAACAGGACTGCAGGGGCTGAGCTGGAAAGCCGTGCTGTATTATTCAAAATACAATCATTTTGATGATAAATATCCGGACACGAACATGATCATGCAGATGATCCTTTTAAAATTTAATGTGGTGGAAATACCGGCAGTGATGCATGCACGGGAATCCGGAGAAAGTATGCATTCAGGATTGAAGCCAGTCTGGTATATGTTCCGTATGTTTTTCAGTGTACTTGCTGTGGTGTTCCGTTGCAAAATATTGAAAATCGATGAAGGAGCTGGACAAAAAGGTGATAACAAATCTGAATATCGTAAAAAAATTTCATAAAGCACCTCTTGTGGAGGCACTCAAAAAGGTGGAAAATCCGGGAACCGGATGGTATCATCTGTACACGTTTGATGCCACATGCGCAGATCCGGTGCTTTATGTTGCCTGCGAGGAAGAGGAAATAGTTCTTCTGCTGATTGATATCGGTGGTTTCCGCGGAAAAGAACTTTCCACAGAAGCCCTATTGTCCATCAGGCAGATTTTTTATTTTTTTAAAGAAAAGAAAAAGGATATGATCGTCCGGTTTGCCTATGATACCGAAGGAAAAGGGATGGAAAAGGAACCGGAAAGCGGCAGAATCGTACTGGAGCATATCCGGCAGCTTGGCACAGTCATCAGGGAGTATCAGAGCTGGATTCTGGTCGTGCAGGGACTCCTGGTCGGCAGTTGGGGAGAAATGCATGATTCGAAGTATTTGACAAAGAAGTGGCTGATAAGGCTTGCAGAAGAGATGCTGAAAGCAACGGATAGCCAGTGCCATCTGGCGGTCCGAAAACCTGCGCAGCTGCGGTGCATAGAAGAAGCGTTGGGAGAAAAAGCAAAGAGGAATTTGACGCTTTTTGATGATGGAATCTTTGGCTCTGAGACTGATCTGGGAACTTATGAGAGCAGTCCGGAAGCCCGGATGCGGGAACTTTCCTGGATGGAAGAAAATCTGTGGAATGGTTATATTGGCGGAGAAGTTCTGGCTGTGCAGGGGATGGACGAACCAGTATGGATAGATGGAAAAAGGGCGGAGGCAGATTTTCGGAAAATGCATATCAGTTATCTGAACAGTGTCCATCAAAAAAAGATTCTGGACGGTTGGAAAAAAGAAACGATGATGTGGCAGGAAAAACAGGTTTCTGCGTATGAATATCTGGGGGCACATCTGGGATACCGGTTTGTGGTCCGCGATGTGCGTTTTTGCAGAGGTGTCCTGAAGATCCGGATTGAAAATACAGGTTTTGCCAATTTGTGTGAGGATGCAATATGCAGACTGCAGATCTATGCAGAGCATGGAAAGACTGAACGAATGATCGAGACAGACCCGAAAAAATGGGAATGCCGTAAGGAAAACACTCTGGAGATCCGGCTCGCAAAAGAGGAGCAGAGAAAAGGAACCCGTTATCTTCTGCAGCTTTTCCGCAAAAAGGATGGAAGAAGCATCCGGTTTGCCAATCAAGGTGCAGAAGACGGGGTTTTACTTGGTAATTTTTGATAAGAGTGTGTCTATGGTCAAAGTTCCGATCTGATAGCCGGTGGTATTATGTGGAAGATCGGATGCAAGCAGGATCTCCCGGTTCGTGGATGGATCAGTCAGCTTCAGTGTAAGAGTATAACTGGAAGGCTCAAGATGCAGGTCTGCAAGTGAGGCTTTCAGGGTAACGCTTTTGCCGGAAATCCAGGTACGGGTATCGGTATCGATTGGAATCGTGTATTGCCAGGTCCCATCTGCAGAGGTTACGGTAAGTGAGACCAAAAGCGGTCGGTAGCAGCTGGAAAAGCCCTTATTTTCAACGGTTATAGATACTTGTCCAGGTGAAAAAGCGGACGCCGTAAGGACATAACGATAACCCAGATGGCAGCTGATATAGTCGTAGCCGATCATACCATGATAGAGCAAATCGGAACCGGAGTACAGGGATGTTTTCCATTTTTTATTGATTACGTCCGGATCATAATCCTTGTTGAGATAAGATACATGCATGGTCTGAAGTGTCTGGATTGCCGCATCCAGATCATTACAGCTGTTTGGCGTGATTACTTCCCCGCCATTTGGGACATACTGGCACAGCTTGTCCTGGAAGGTCAGCTCATCCGCGCGCGGCCAGGCTTTGGAATAATCTGAGGTATCTGATGCAGAATCCCCATAGGTACCGGTGTCGGTCGGAGAGCCAAGCATTCCGTCATTGTAAAGCCCAAGGCGTGAAGCGAGAGATCCGCTGTAGGCATCTGATTCAGGAAGAGGAGAAGCGGTTTTTAAAATTGTGCGAAGCTGCGCCGGGGTACGGACTGACAAAAAGATGGATGGATCCGTAAGAGAGGCAAGCTTTTCAGTCAGGGCGGTCAGGTCATTACCGGAGAGATAATCTGAGTGGTTCATCTCACCCCAGTTGCCGACAAAAATTCCCTGGAGTAGGTAAATGGAGTTGGCATACCGGTTGATAACCGGGGCAAGCTGCTCCATATGTCGCTCAATCTGGCTGCGCAGGGCAGGCTCTGTCTGGAGATTGTTGCCATCCCAGTCGTAGACAAAGCGGAGGATCAACTGTTTTTGAGTATCTGACCAGCTGGAAAACAGCTGATCCAGCCGGGAAAGACCGTCTTCGGAGATGTCACAGTCCGCATAATTGCCGAGATTGATCTCCAACAGGACAAGCTCGGTTGGAGAATCTGTTCCCAGATAGGATGTGGGGACAGAAAGGGGGTCTGAATCAGAAAGCGTATAACCGATCAGAGAGTACCAGCCCATATAAGGATTGG
Organism: Coprococcus sp. TM115-187; assembly: GCF_027679115.1. Taxonomy (NCBI): domain Bacteria; kingdom Bacillati; phylum Bacillota; class Clostridia; order Lachnospirales; family Lachnospiraceae; genus Coprococcus; species Coprococcus sp. TM115-187. Next base: position 65,599 of record NZ_JAQEKS010000004.1, read on the forward strand.
AGAGAATGGTGGTGGTCTCTAATAGAGGTGAGGGTGTGTACACAGACACTTTTTTTAAATGTGCGGCAGACAGACCTGTGCAAATCACGAGAACCAGGATTATGGGAACGCCGGCTTTTATAAATTTATGTTTTATTCGCATAGAACAATATCACTCCTGTGAAAAAGATAAATTTATCATAGCATTTTAGAAGGAGAAATGCTATGATAACGTGGAAATCGTAACAGAATGAAAGGACAGTAGAAGGGTGAAGGAAAAAACAAGAACAGAATATTCCGTTATGAATACGAGTGTTGCATTTGTGGCGCAGATTGTCGCAATTCTGATGGGATTCTTTACAAGAGTTGTCTTTACCAGAACCCTTAGTGAGGGCTATGTGGGAATCAACGGACTTTTTACAGATATTCTGAACATTTTATCCCTGTCAGAACTTGGTGTTGGGACTGCGATCACTTTTGCCCTGTATGAACCGATCGCCAGAAAGGACGTGAAAAAGCAGCAGATTCTGATGCGGATGTTCCGCAGTTGTTACCGTATGACAGCCGTGTTTGTACTTGCCGCAGGACTGCTTCTGCTTCCGTTTCTGGATATTCTTATGAAAGACAGACCGGATGTGGATCATCTGCTTCTGATCTATCTCTTATACCTTTTCAATTCGGTGATCTCTTATCTGTTGATCTATAAAAAAGCACTGGTGGCGGCACATCAGATGAATTATCTGACGGTGCTTTACCATAATGGTTTTTTGGTGCTTCAGGATGTCTGCCAGATTCTTGTACTTTTGCTGACCGGGAATTTCATTCTGTTTTTAATAGTTTCTATTTTGTGTACCTTTGCGGGTAATGTTTGCATGTCACATAAGGCAGATGCACTTTTCCCGTATCTGAAGGAACCGTGTGCCGGACAGCTTTCGGCGTATGAGAAAGACCAGATCGGAAAAAATGTCAGAGCGATGATGATGCATAAGCTTGGGGGTGTGGTGGTAAATAATACAGACAATCTTCTGATTTCCAGCTTTGTCGGAGTCGTCAGTGCAGGAATTTATTCGAACTATTTTCTGATCATCGGCTCGGTAAGACAGGTGCTGGATCAGGTATTTCAGGGCGTTGCGGCGAGTGTCGGGAATCTGGGTGCGATGGAGTCAAAGGAGAAAGTGCAGAAGATATTTGAACTGCTCTTTTTTATTGGACAGTGGGTGTACGGACTTGCTGCAATCTGTCTGTTTGAACTTTTGAATCCGTTTGTGGAACTGGCATTTGGGAAGAAATATTTATTTACGAGAGAAATTGTATGGATCCTGTGTGTGAATTTTTTCATTAACGGAACGAGAAAAGCAGTGATCATCTTCAAGGAATCGATGGGTGCATTCTGGTATGACAGGTATAAGGCGGTTGCAGAAGCACTGCTGAATCTGGGAATTTCCATCCTGTTAGTCTTGAAATGCGGAGTTTTTGGAGTGTTTGCAGGAACCTTTTGCAGTACAGTAATGACTTCGGTCTGGGTAGAGCCATATATTCTGTTCAGGTACCGGTTTGAAAAGGCGCCTGCCCGGTTTTATCTGCGTTATGCGAGGAATCTGCTGGTGATGGCAGGGGTATGGTTTGTTACCGATTGGTGTTGTCAGATGTTTTTAGATGGGCCATTGAAGAGTTTTCTTGTGCGTCTGGGAATCTGTGTGGTGGTACCGGACCTGCTTTTGTGGCTGGTATACAGAAGAACCGAAGAGTGGCAGAAGGTAGTGGAATTGATGAAAAGGATTGTCGGAAAGCTATGGTTGACAGAAAAGAGAAATTAGTTTCGGTGATCGTGCCGGTGCATAATGCAGAAAAATATCTTGAAGAGGCGGTGGAAAGTGTCCGGAAACAGACATACACAGACTGGGAACTGATCCTTGTGGAAAATGGTTCGGCAGACCAGAGCCTTGAACTGTGTCTTGTATATGAAAAGAGAGATCCACGGATTCGGACAATCTGCGAATCAGTCAGAGGAATTGCAGCTGCCCGGAACTGTGGGATGCAGGAAGCCAGAGGAACGAGACTGATGTTTCTGGATTCGGATGATTATCTTGCAGATCCGAAGACGATAGAAAGGCTTGTCTGTGCGATGGACAAGGAAGATGCGGATATCGTAGTCTGTAATTATGCAAGGCTATGGGGTGGAAAGATTCTTCCGGCGATGGACTGCAGGATCTTACAGGAATGGAAGCCTGGAAGTGCAGAATTCCGGTTTCAGGGATTCTTTTCAGCCGGAATGCTTTCCTATGTCTGGGGAAAATTATATCGCAGAGAATTTCTGGAACAGCACGAACTCCGGTTCCGGGACTATGTATATGCAGAAGATAAGATGTTCAGTATGCAGTGCTATGTGAGAGAGCCGGTCTATGCATTTGTCAGAGAAACGGGCTATATTTACCGTAAAAATGAAGCATCGGTTTCTTATCGCTACCGGGAGGATTTCAGGAAATGCTGGCCGCAGATTGCGCATGATCTGGAAGCTTTTCTGGAAAAGCAGCGGAGAACGGAATATGAAGATCTGGTGCGATATACAATTTTCTTTGCCGCATTTTTTGATGCAAAAATGGAGTACATCCGGCAAGGAAGATCTTTAAAGGCAGTCTGGAAAATATTGAAAATGTATGGAGAAGATCCTCTTGCCAGAAGAAGTTTTCGGATATTTGCATATGGGAAAGGTCTGGAAAGACCAAAGGCAAAATTGTGGAATATGATGATAAGAGGATTTGCGACAGCCATGCATCTGCATCTGTATCTGCCGCTTGCAGTCGGAATCATGCTTCTGGTCGACTGCCGGATCGATGAGAGACTGTCGGATACCGGAATGAGAGAATAGACGGCAGCTAAGTGTGCAATCTGCGCAGCAGAGCACAGAATCTGTGAAAAAACGGACGGACCGGGCAGAGAAAAAGCCAGATGGAAGTCAGGAAGCGGTACAGTGGATTCTGGACAGAAAACTGTCGCCCGTTCCGGATAACTTCGGTAAGCCTGCCGCGGAACTGATCCGGGCGAAGGGGTCCCTCAATTTCTGATTGATTGTCACCGACCAGATAAAAGCCTTCTTTTGTTATACGGCAGATCCGGTGAAGGACAAGGATTCCCCGGTCACGGCGGTAGAGTGCCACATCATTCCGGTGTAGTTTGTCCGGGGTGACAGGTTCAATGACCGCTTCATCACGCCCCGGAATAAAAAGAGGATACATACTGTACCCCTGTGGTTTGATACGGATTGGATGTCCGGTGGCAAGAAGCTGTTCGATATCGTATTTGTATTGACTGGTATCTGCTGTATGATTCATAGAGTGTTTCTGTCCTTTCTGATCGTTCTGTAGACCAGTATAACATCTGGAATCCAGAAAAACCAGATAAGGGTTCAGGTTTATCCAAAATTGAGGCGATTCGTGGTACAATGAAAGTCTGGGAAGAAAGAGAACGGGTTGTGGATAAAAGGAGTAGTTATGATAAAACGTCAGAATGGTTATGTATTAAAAAAAATAAAGGGCACTGCGTATCTGCTCCCGTATGGACAGAACATTGCAGATCAGAAAAGAGGACTCATTTTCAATGAGACAGGAGAGGTAATCTGGAATTTCCTGGATAAAGAGAAAACATTGGAGGAAATCATCGAAGCGGTGGCTGCTTATTATGAAATCCCTGTTTCGGACAGGGAAGAACTTGGCAAAGATGTAGAGGAATTTGTCAGTCAGCTTCTGGGAATGGGAATTTTAAAGGAAGAACTAAAAGAAGGAAAAGAACCATTTTATCATTGTATGAAGATTGGCGGAATCTGTATAAAACTATGCGGACCGGCAGACATATTTCCAAAACAGTTTGCCTCTTTTTTCTGTGAAGAGGAAGAAGCAGATCAGATCATTGAGGTGAAAGTCTTGGTTCCGGCAAATAAGCCAAATGGAAACGTACTGATCCGCAATAAAGAAATGAGTATCTGTGAGTGTGATGAAGGATATCTGGTGCTTTTTCATCAAATGAAAAATGTACTGGAAGGCTATATGACGAAGGATGGAAGTTATGTACGGATCCACGCACTGATGCCGCAAAATGAAGAAGAAAAGGACAATCTTTTCCACGCGATCCGGCTGTTTTATCTGTATCTGGCGCAGAAAAAGGGATTTTATGCAATCCATTCGGCCTCTATTTTATACCAGAACAAGGCATGGCTTTTTTCGGGGCATTCCGGTATGGGAAAATCTACACACACGGAACTTTGGCATGAACGGGTTCATACGCCTTATCTGAACGGAGATCTGAATCTGGTTGGAATAGAAAATGGGAAGCTGAAGGTCTATGGAATGCCATGGTGCGGAACTTCCGGGATTTTCACAACAAGTACACAGGAGCTTGGCGGAATCGTCCTGCTTGGAAGGGATGATTATGATCATCTGGAAAGGCTAGGGGAAGCAGAAAAAATCGTCCGTGTGATGCAGCGCATGATCTCACCGGCCTGGACAGAAGAACAGATGGAAAAAAATCTTGATTTTGCAGGGCAGATCGTAGAAAACAGTCCGGTATATTATCTGAAATGTACGAAAAATCCGTCAGCGGTAGAAACGATCAAGGCACAGATAGACCAGATGGAGGCAGAAGGATAAATGAAAAAAAAGATACAGCTGTTCTGGAAGCATCTGAAGGCAGGGACATTCCAGAAAATGTGGATGCAGACAAAATGGATTTCTCAGTATGCACGCCGCTATTGGAAGGCGATGATTGTGTACACAGCACTTGGCCTTGCAGGAACGGGCGTTTCGCTGATCTCAAGCCTGATCTCAAAAGACCTGGTTGATATTATTACCGGGCATCAGACTGGAAAGCTTCTCAGTACATTTGCTGCGATGATCGGGTTTTCCATTGCAAATATTCTGGTTTCGCAGGCATCTGGTTATGCGTCGACCTTTATCAATCTGAAAGTGGATGCGGAGATCAAGAATGATATTTTTGCAAAAATGATGGTGACAGACTGGGAGTCACTGACGGCGTATCACACCGGTGATCTGGTGACAAGGTGGAGCTCGGATGCATCCAATATCTCAAGTGGGATTTTGAACTGGATTCCGAATTTGATCATCTACACGGTACGTTTTTTCAGTTCACTGGCGATTGTGGTTTATTATGACCCAAGTTTTGCAGTCTTTGCTTTGATCGGAATTCCGTTCAGTGCATTGCTTTCAAGACCGCTGCTTCGGAGAATGCGTAATAATAATGAGCGCAGTGCGGCGATGAATGCAAAGCTTTACGGATTCAATCAGGAGACCTTTTCTAATATCCAGACGATTAAGGCATTTGACCTGATTTCTTTTTATATTGACCGGCTGAAAAATCTGCAGAAGGAGTATATCGGGATGCGTCTGGAATTTCAGAAAATGTCAATGCTGACTTCGGTTCTGATGTCGCTGATCGGATTTGTTGTGTCTTACAGCTGTTATGGATGGGGAATTTATCGTGTCTGGAGTGGTGTGATCAGTTATGGTACGATGACCATGTTCCTGTCCCTTTCAGGGAATCTTACCAGTTCTGTAAATTCGCTGACTGGTCTGATTCCGTCGGCAATTTCCCTGACAATTTCGGCAGGGCGTCTGATGGATATCGTGGAAATGCCGCAGGAGGATTACAGCCGGGACAGCGAAGTCCGGGCATTTGAAAATGCATACCGTGCCGGAGGAATCGGACTGGATATGCAGGAACTGAGCTATCGGTATAATACAGGAACGGAAGTATTTTCGCATGCAACGGTAGAGGCGTATCCACATGAGATCGTGGCACTTGTCGGTCCATCCGGAGAGGGAAAGACAACGATGCTACGGCTGATCTTGTCCCTTTTAAAACCACAGGGTGGGGATGCATGGGTGTGCGCCGGAGAAGACAGAAGCAAAAAGCTTGCAATGTCTCCGTCAACCAGAAAACTATTTTCTTATGTACCGCAGGGAAATACGATGTTCTCAGGTACGATCGCGGAAAACCTGCGCAATGTAAAGCCTGATGCGACAGATGCAGAAGTGATCGAAGCACTGAAGCTTGCGGAAGCATGGGAGTTTGTAGAAAAGCTTCCGGATGGAATCGACAGTGTGGTAAAGGAACGTGGCGGTGGCTTTTCGGAAGGACAGGCACAGCGGCTTTCTATTGCGAGGGCACTTCTTCGAAAGTCTCCGATCCTGCTTCTGGATGAGGCGACTTCCGCACTTGATGTGGCAACCGAGCGGCGTGTGTTAAAGAATATCATGGCAGATACCTATCCGAGAACCTGTATCGTGACTACTCACCGGCCGACTGTGCTGAATATCTGTACACGGGTATATGCAATCCGGGATAAGAAGTGTGAGGTGTTGGGGGAAGAAGAGATTGCGAAGATGGTGAAGGATTTTTAGAGGAAGAAAACTGGAATTAAAGAGCAAAAAAGAGAGTTTCCCAAAACAACAGATTCTGGAAACTCTCTTTTTCTATAGGTAGATTTAGAATTTTTAGCAGTGTTTAAAATTAGTCAGTGATACTTACGCCTGTGATAGCAAGACCTGTATCAGATGTGACTACAAGATCACCAAATCCAATGTTGTCCATTTAACTGAATGCGGTAATCACCACGTCCGGTTTCAGGTTTCTGATGGATATAAGCAGATACTGTATAACATCCGCTTGCAGCGTATACGTCTTCGGCTAAGTCTATATCTATTGTTACGACTGGTTTTGAATATGTTTTCTTTATATAGAATACAATCTAAAAAAAGAGTCAATATTTTTTGAGAAAAAATGCAGTTTTGTGCAATAAAATACAACAGCCTCAAACGAAGCTGTTATATGAAATCCTTTATATTAGAGTACAGAATAAGAAAAATCTTTCATTTTTAAGTTATCAATGGATGTTCCATGATTCAGATGAACACCGATTGTAAGTGGATTCTCAGCAGTACTTGCAAAGGTAAGAGTTGCGGTCTGTCCTGAACATGTTGCATTCACAGATGCATCAGTTGTTTCAACCTGGTCAATTTTATCATTGAAATTGATAACCAAAGTGATCGTACCATCAATATTGGACCAGTTTGCCATAGCAAGTCCTTTTCCACCATTGGTTCCCCAGCGGTCCCACACGCCATGGTAAGTAACATCGAGTGTTCCCTTGGATGCACCACTTGCGGCATATACTCCTTCTGAAATTTCATTATCTATAGAAATTACTGGTTTTTTATAAATTTTCATCATTACAAATTACCTCCTAAATCCAGTTAATCTTAGCTGATGTAATTATATGGATTCTAAAAGAGAAAGTCAATAGATAATGTATAAAAAAATAAACAATGATATATGAAATCAACAGGTTTGATTTATTGACATTTGTAAGAGTTGATTGTAAGATATTTGCGTGCGCAAATAGTTGCATAGATGAAGGAGCATTTGCCATAAAATGAAGGAGAAAAGATATGACTTCTGAATTACATAAGGTTCAAAGACCGATGAAAGATCTGGTAAAGTGGACAGCTATATTGAGTTTGAATCTGAACAGTCTGTTGGACAGAAGGCTGGAGACATTTGGAATCAACAGCAGTCAGTTTGTTTATATATTGAAAGTATGCAGGAGCCCGGGAATAACGAGAGAATGCATTTTCCATGAGATTTATCGGAATCCGAGCAATATAAGCAGAGCACTTACCCAACTGGAAGAAAAAGGGTATATGACGAAGGAACCAAGTCGGGAAGACCGGAGAACCTGTCATTTATATCCGACTAAAAAGGCGCAGGAGACTTATGAGCAGATCGAGGAAATCCTGTCCAGATGTGATCAGGAGATTATGGAAATATTTTCAGAGGAAGAGAAAGAGATATTTCCGGGAATTTTGCAGAAAGCAGCACTTCGGGCAGTTGAGCTGAATGAAAAGGAGAGGCTATAAAGGTGAGAGATAAAAAGGCAAATACAGTGAATGAGCAGGACAATCCGCTTGGGTATGAAAAGGAATCAAAACTACTGGTTGGATTTGCGATTCCATGCATTATTTCCATGCTGGTAACAGCTCTTTACAATATTGTAGATCAGATTTTCATTGGTCAGGGTGTGGGAATGCTGGGAAATGCAGCAACGAATATTGCGTTTCCGCTTTCTACTTCCTGTACGGCAATCTCACTGCTGCTTGGAATCGGCAGTGCGACCAATTTTTCATTGAAGCTTGGTGCAGGAGAAGAAAAAGAATCTGCAGAGTATGCGGGAAATGGAATTTGCCTGATGGCAATTTTCGGGATTGCACTTTTTGCAGTAACGACGATTTTTCTGACTCCGATGCTGAAATTCTTTGGTGCCACATCGGAGGTACTTCCGTATGCACAGGAATATACACGGATCACGGCAATTGGCTTTCCATTTCTGATCGCAAATACGGGGATGAGTAAGCTGATCCTTGCGGATGGAAGTCCGCGGTATTCGATGACATCTATGCTGGTGGGTGCTATTGTAAATACAATTCTGGATCCGATTTTTATTTTTGGGCTGCATATGGGAATGAGGGGCGCAGCACTTGCTACGATCATAGGACAGATCGTTTCGTTCTGCATCAGTCTGCGGTATATGTTCCATTTTAAAACGATCCGGCTTACAAAGGAAAGTTTCCATATGACGGGAAGACATATCGAGAATATTTTCAAATTCGGTGCCAGTGCCTGCTTTAACCAGATTGCAATGACGATCGTACAGATCGTACTGAATAATACATTGTCGCATTATGGAGCACAGTCTGTATATGGCGGTGACATTCCGCTTGCCTGTGCCGGGATCATTACAAAAGTAAATATGATCTTTATGTCATTTGTTATCGGAATTTCCCAGGGAATCCAGCCGATTATCGGCTTCAACTATGGCGCAGAGAAGTATGAACGGGTACGGAAAAGCTACCTGCTCGCACTTGGAACTGCAACCGTTCTTTCCGGAATTGCATTTTTCTGTTTCCAGGTATTCCCGAGACAGATCATCAGCGTATTTGGTTCGGGAAGTGAGCTGTATTTTCAGTTTTCAGAGCGGTATTTCCGGATCTATATGTTCCTTACGCTTATCAATGGAATCCAGCCGGTTACATCGAACTTTTTCAACTCCATCGGAAAATCGCAGCTGGGTGTATTTATGTCCCTGACAAGACAGATTTTCTTTTTATTGCCGCTGATCGTGATCTTTCCATTGTTTATGGGAATTGACGGGGTTATGTATGCCGGACCAATTGCAGATGCGGCAGCAGCAATCGTCTGCGGATATTTCATGGTGAGGGAGCTTAAGGAACTTTCCTCGATGGATAGGAAGAAAAAAGAAGAATATGCAGCATAATGGTTGTAAGTAAATCAGGATATAAGCTGGAAAAAAATTTGTATATACTGATTAGTAAGAAAAACGAAATGAGATGATGACTTGAATATTGAGATTGTTATTCCAGTATTCCGACCAGATGGACGACTGAAAATGAGTATAGAGAGATTATTGAGACAGAGTGTAATGCCGGACAGAATTTTGCTTGAAGTTCTTTATGAGAATCCGATTGATAGGGAAATCCCGGAAATCTATATGGATAAAAGAATTGAGGTCCGATATACTCCAAAGGAGGAATATGACCGGGCAGGAAGCAGAGATGCGATCTTACGGGAACTGGATTCGGATATTGTGATTTTTATGGTACAGACGGCGATACCACAGAACCGATATCTGGTAGAGAAGCTGACAGAACCGTTTAAAGAGGAGCGGACGGCGGTCGTGTATGGAAGGCATATGACAGATGATGAATGCAGTCCGATCGAGTGTTGTGTGAGACAGTTTAACTATCCGCCGAAAGGTATGACAAAGTCTTTGGAAGATACCGGAAAGCTTGGAATCCGGACATTTTTCAATTCTAATGTATGCGCAGCGTACAGAAGAAGTGCGTATCTGGAGACAGAAGGCTTTGGAAAGAGGATGATCGCCGGAGAGGACATGCTCGCGGCGAGAAGACTTCTGGAAAAGGGCTGGCAGACGGTTTATGCGCCAGAGGCTGAGATTCTGTATTATCGCAATGACAATCTGCGCGAACTCTGGAAGCGTAACTTTGATATCGGGGTTGCGCATGCGGAGCATCCGGAGATGATTGAAAATACAAAACCTGGAAAAGAAGGAATGCGGCTGGTCCGTGTGACTTCAGCGCTTCTGAAGCGGAATCATATGGAGGAATATTTAGGTGAAGTGGCGGCGCGAAGTGCGGTTCGGTATCTTGCCTATCATTTTGGAAAACATTATGCGCATTTACCGGAACATTTTGTCCGGAAATGCTCGGCAAATAAAGCGTACTGGGAGAAAGAATAATGGGACATTTTTATTTTACAAGACATGGACAGACTGTATGGAATGTGGAAAATAAAATCTGTGGTGCGACAGATATCGAGCTGACAGAGCTTGGACATGAGCAGGCAATGGAGCTTGGAAGAAAGATTAAGGAAGAGGGCGTAAAGATTGACGAGATCCTATATTCGCCACTTGTCCGGGCGAAGGAGACCGCGCGCCATATTTCGGAGGTAACAGGGATTCCGATGCGTGAGGAGATGCGCCTGAAGGAGCAGAATTTTGGAAAATATGAGTCCACTCCGAGAAATGGGGAGGAGTTCAAAAAGGCAAAACAGAACTTTATCAATCATTTCGAAGGCGGGGAGACAATGCTTCATCTGTGCCAGAGGATTTACAATCTTCTGGATGATATTCGGAAAGAAGCGGATGATAAGGTTTATCTACTGGTTGCACATAATGGAATTTCCAGAGTAATCCAGTCTTATTTTTATGATATGACGAATGAAGAGTTTGCGGCATTTGGAATTAAGAACTGCGAATTGAGGAAGTATGAATTTCCGGAGTAGGAGTAGCGTATGAAATTACTTGTTAAGCAGAGAGTTTTTTCATGGACAGATTCATATGATGTTTATGATGAGAATGAAAATGCGAAGTATTTTGTAAAAGCAGAGTTTTTGTCGCTTGGACACCGGCTGCATGTATATGATATGGCAGGGAACGAACTCGGGTTGATTAAAGAAAAAGTGATGTCATTACTTCCAGTGTTTGAAATTGAAGTGAATGGGCAGACACTTGGACGGATTGAAAAGCGTTTTACATTGTTTCGACCGAAGTATGATGTTGAGTTTAATGGATGGCATGTAGAAGGAGATTTCATGGGATGGAATTATGATATCTATGAAGCATGCAGTCCTGTGGTACATATTACAAAAGAATTATTCCACTGGGGAGATACTTATGTACTGGATTTTGCAAATCCGGCAGATGAATTGATGGGACTTCTTCTGGTAATTACAATTGATGCGGCAAACTGCATTCAAAATAATTGATGTAATTTAATGAAATGTAAAAAAAGTCAAAAAAAACATAAAAAACACTTGCCAAACCGGTTGGTATGTGATAAGATTCTTTTTGTTGACGCGGAAGTGTCGGAATGGCAGACGAGCTAGATTCAGGTTCTAGTGCTCGCAAGGGCGTGTGGGTTCAAGTCCCATCTTCCGCATAATAAAAGAAACCTCAGGTGATTCGCCTGAGGTTTTCTTTTATTGTACCGAAGCGATCCCTGAACCCAGGGTCCAGGTCTTCGCTCCGCTACGGTCGGCGCAGAGCACTCGTCCACCGGACGAGTTGCGCCCCATCTTCCGCACAGATGTCTTGAATTAAATACATGAGAACATCGGATTGACAATCTCTTGTCAAGGTGCAATAATATCCGCGGAGGTAGTATTTGAAAACTACAAAACTATACTCTGACTGAATCACAACAATTTCATATCGAAATCGTTTCCGTCAGAAATTGGCGGAGAAGGAGCTTATATTTATTAAGAGGTAAAATAAGACTCAGGGAATACGAAGAATAGCAGAAGCATTTGCAGGGAGAAGTATGCCTTGACAATGCTTTTTTGTTTTACGTGTTTCCGGACAGAAAAGGAGTAAGACATGACAGTTGAGATGCTAAAAGGAAAGATTCATCGTGCTACGGTAGTACAGGCAGAATTAGATTACGTGGGAAGTATTACCGTTGATGAGGAACTGCTGGAGGCAGCAGGAATTATGGAATATGAGAAGGTTCAGATCGTGGACGTGAATAACGGAAGCCGATTTGAAACTTATACGATCTGTGGTAAGCGTGGAAGCGGAATGATCTGCTTAAATGGCGCTGCGGCAAGATGTGTAAGTACAGGTGATAAGGTTATTATCATGTGTTATGCAAATTATGAGGCAGAAGAAGCCAAAGAACATAAACCAAAAGTTGTTTTCGTGGATGATGAAAATAAGATCAGCCGTGTGACAAATTATGAAAAACATGGGTTGTTGAAAGACCAGGAAAAATAAGGAATCTAAAAACAAAATGAAATTTGTTGAATTCAGAACAAGAGGCTATCTCCGAATTTATTATAAAGAGGAGAATTATCATGCAGGTAACAACAACAGTCGAAGAGACAAGAAAATTAGTTAAGAACTGGAAAAAAGAAGAAAAAACCGTAGGTCTTGTACCGACCATGGGATTCTTACATGAAGGGCATGCAAGCCTGATAAGGAGATGCCGTGAGGAAAACGATATTGTTGTGGTATCCGATTTTGTCAATCCGACACAGTTCGGACCGACAGAAGACCTGGAAGCATACCCGAGAGATTTTAAACGTGACAGTGAGCTTTGTGAGAGCCTTGGAGCAGATCTGATCTTTCATCCGGAACCGAAGGATATGTATCATGATCCATATGCTTACGTAAGTATTGATACGTTATCTGATACCCTTTGCGGAAAGACAAGACCGATCCATTTTAAAGGGGTATGTACGGTTGTTTCCAAATTATTCAATATTGTAGCACCGGACAGAGCTTATTTTGGACAGAAGGATGCACAGCAGCTTGCAATCATCCGCAAGATGGTGCAGGATTTGAATTTTGATATCCAGATCGTAGGCTGCCCGATCATCCGTGAGGAAGACGGACTTGCCAAATCGTCCAGAAATACCTATTTAAGCGCAGAAGAGAGAAGGGCTGCACTGTGCCTTTCAAGAGCCGTTAAAACCGGTCAGGAGGCGATCTGCAAGGGAATTAAGGCAGAAGAAGTCCTGTCAAAGATGCGCGCAGTGATCGAAGCAGAGCCGCTTGCAAAGATCGACTATGTATCCATGGTAGATGCACTGGATATGCAGCCGGTCGAGAGTGTGGAAAAAGATGTTCTGGTTGCCATGGCAGTCTATATTGGAAAAACAAGGCTGATCGACAATTTCAGCTATGAGGTATAGCCTATGGAAAACAGAATGAAAAAAGTGGGAAAGGTCAGCTCTTTTCTTACAAAATATATCGGGATCATCATTATCTGTTTTTCCATCATTGCATTTTTCTGGCGTGACGGCTTTGCGTGGACAACGAGCTACACTTCTGTATTTCTTGGAGTTGCCATGTTCGGCATGGGGCTTACGATCAAGATGGACGATTTCAAAAGAGTCTTTTCCAGACCAAAAGAAATCCTGATCGGATTCATCGCACAGTACACGATCATGCCGGTGATTGCGTGGATCCTGTGTCAGCTGATGCAGCTGCCGACAGATCTGGCACTTGGCGTGATCCTGGTTGGTTGCTGCCCGGGCGGAACGGCAAGCAATGTGATCACCTATATTGCCGGAGGTGATGTGGCGCTTTCTGTCGGAATGACGATCACATCAACTCTTGCGGCACCGATTGTAACACCACTTCTGGTGTATGTACTCGCCGGAGCATGGGTAGAGGTATCCTTCTGGGCAATGGTAATTTCTGTAGTAAAGGTTGTTCTGGTTCCGGTACTTCTGGGAATTCTGATCAACTGGGTCTGGGGAAAACAGATCCAGAAAATATCAGAGGTTCTGCCACTGATCTCAGTTGTATCGATCGTAATGATCATCAGCGGAATCGTAGCCGTCAATGCAGAAAAAATCTTAAGCTGCGGACTTCTGGTTCTTGGAGTTGTGATGCTTCACAATCTCTGCGGAATGGGAATCGGACTTGGTGCAGCGAAAATTTTACATATTGAGTACGATAAGGCAACCGCTATTGCCATCGAAGTCGGAATGCAGAACAGTGGACTTGCAATTTCCCTTGCGACTGCCAATTTCGCGGCAAATCCACTGGCAACCCTTCCGGGGGCGATCTTCAGTGTATGGCATAATATATCCGGATCTTTGTTTGCAGGGATCCGCCGGAGCGGAGAACAGACGAAAGAGGCATATCAGGAAGTTATAGAATAAGAAAAATCCTGCGATTTTGAATTGGCAAAACCGCAGGATTTTTTGTACTCAGAACAGAAAATACAGAGACTAAAGCACGTCATTTTTGTACCGATTTGAATGGCAGATGAATGGGAAAGAAGAGAACAGGAACTCTTCTTTTCCATTCATTTGCCCCTCGCGTCAAACAAAAAAATTTCCCTCTTGTCAAATCATTCCGATTATGTTATATTATCAAATAGTTTGAATATAAAAATATTTTAGACGAAAAAGATTTTAAAACAAAAATAAATGGAGAGAACAACCATGAGAGGAAGGATATGCGGTACCGGTTCTTATATACCGGAGCATTATTACGACAACAATGATCTCGCGAAGTTTGTGGAGACGAATGATGAATGGATCCGTGAACGGACCGGAATTGTGCGCAGACATATTGCAGAAGAAGATACAACAGTCAGCATGGCGATAAAAGCGGCAAAAAATGCACTTACAGATGCAAAATTAAATGCAGACGATCTGGATCTGATCCTGGTATCTACAATCACGCCAAACACCGTGATCCCAAGCACTGCCTGCGAAGTTCAGAAAGAGCTGGGAGCAGTAAATGCAACCTGTTTCGACATCAGTGCCGCATGCAGCGGTTTTGTGTATGCCTACAATACTGCGCAGGCTTACATAGCAGCCGGAATGTATCAGAACATTCTGGTGATCGGAAGTGAAACCCTATCCGGAATTGTCAACTGGAAAGACAGAGGAAGCTGCATTCTTTTTGGTGACGGGGCAGGAGCAGCCGTGATCTGTGCAGAAGAAGGTGAAATCTTTCCGGCAGTTACCCATTCTGACGGAGCAAAAGGACAGGTACTTGCCTGCGAAAGCCGTCAGCAGAAAAACTGGCAGGACAAAGAAAATGAAAAACAGACTTATGTATCCATGGATGGACAGGCAGTTTTCAAATTTGCCGTAAAAAAAGTGCCGGAAGTCATTGGAGAACTTCTGCAAAAAGCAGATCTGACCGAGAAAGATATTGATCTTTTCGTTCTGCATCAGGCAAACTTACGGATCATCGAATCTGTGGCAAAACGGATGAAAACAGACCTTGCAAAATTCCCGGTCAACATTGAAGAATACGGTAATACATCATCCGCCAGCATCCCAATCCTCCTGGATGAACTGAACAAAACCGGTCGCTTCCACAAAGGACAGAAGATTGTTCTCTGCGGCTTCGGTGCCGGACTCACCTGGGGAGCCACACTCATAGAGTGGTAAATATAAAAATAATCAAACAATAAGGAGACTAAGAACATGTTAGAAAAAGTAAAAGAAATCGTAGCAGAAGGACTTGACGTAAACGTAGCAGACCTCACAGAGGAGACAACTTTTGAATCTCTTGGAGCAGATTCCCTTGATCTGATGGATATGGTTATGACATTTGAAGATGAATTTGGTGTGGAAATCGATACGGAAGCAATCGGTGATCTCAAGACAATCGGAAGTGTTGTAACATACATCGAAGGACTGAAAAAATAAGAATCGCAAAAACACAGACAGAAAGAGGTTGTAATATGAAAACAGAAGTAACCGAATTACTTGGAATCGAGTATCCGATCATCCAGGGCGGAATGGCCTGGGTTGCTGAGTATCATCTTGCGGCCGGCGTATCAAATGCCGGCGGGCTTGGGCTCATCGGGGCTGCAAGCGCCCCGGCTGAGTGGGTACGTGAACAGATCAGAGAAGCAAAAAAGCTGACTGATAAACCATTTGGAGTAAATATCATGCTGATGAGTCCTTATGCAGAGGACGTGGCAAAAGTAGTAGCGGAAGAAGGCGTAAAGGTTGTAACGACAGGCGCCGGAAGCCCGGAAAAATATATGAAAATGTGGAAAGAAGCAGGAATTAAAGTCATTCCGGTGGTTGCATCCGTTGCACTTGCAAGAAGAATGGAACGGTGCGGGGCAGATGCAGTTGTTGCGGAAGGATGTGAATCCGGAGGACACATCGGAGAAAATACGACTATGGTACTGGTTCCACAGATTGTAGACGCAGTGAAGATTCCGGTAATCGCAGCCGGAGGAATCGCAGATGGAAGAGGAATTGCGGCAGCATTTATGCTGGGAGCAAAAGCCGTACAGATGGGAACCCATTTTGTTGCGACCGAAGAATCTATCGTACATGAAAATTATAAAAATGCGATCATCAAAGCGAAGGACATTGATTCCAGAGTAACCGGAAGAAGCACAGGACATCCGGTAAGAGCACTTCGCAACCAAATGACGAAAAAATATCTGGACCTTGAGAAAAACGGTGCATCCTTTGAAGAACTTGAGCACCTTACACTTGGAGGCTTAAGAAAGGCCGTTGTAGACGGAGATGTGACAAACGGAAGCGTAATGGCGGGACAGAGTGCAGCCATGATAAAAGAGATCATGAGCTGTAAAGACCTGATCCAAAAGCTGGTAAGTGAGACGGATGCACTGATCGGAGGCAAAGGATTTTATGAATAAAACAGCATTCATTTTCCCGGGACAGGGCGCGCAGAAGTGCGGTATGGGAAAAGATTTTTATGAAAACAGTGAACTTGCAAAAGAGATTTTTGATACAGCAACAGCAGAGCTGGGACTTGATATGACAAAGCTTTGCTTTGAAGAAAATGAGCAGCTGGATCAGACAGAATACACTCAGGCAGCCATGGTAACAGCCTGTCTTGCAATGACAGCCGAGATTGAAAAGAGAGGTCTTACACCGGATGTGACAGCCGGGCTCAGCCTTGGAGAGTACTGTGCGATCAGCGCAGCGGGAGGTATGCAGCCGAAAGACGCCATTTCTCTTGTGAGAAAAAGAGGGATTCTGATGCAGAATACCGTTCCGGCAGGTGAAGGAGCCATGGCGGCAATCCTGGGACTGGATGGAGAGACGATTGAAAAAGTGACGGAAGAAATTCCGGGTGCGTCTGTGGCAAATTATAACTGTCCGGGACAGATTGTAATTACAGGAAAGACCGCAGCGGTAGAAAAGGCAGCAGAGTCTTTAAAAGCAGCCGGAGCAAAAAGGGCGGTTCTGTTAAATGTAAGTGGTCCGTTCCACTCAAAGATGCTGGAAAGTGCAGGCGAAGAGCTTGCGAAGGAAATGGAGAAGAGAAATTTTGAACCACTTGCCATTCCTTATGTGACGAATGTTACGGCAAAATATGTGACGGATATCAAAGAGACAAAGGCACTTCTTGCAAAACAGATTTCTTCACCGGTACGATGGGAAGAAAGTGTGAGAACTATGATTGAAGATGGTGTAGACACTTTTGTGGAAATCGGACCGGGAAAAACACTCGCCGGATTTATGCGGCGTATCGACAAAGGTGTCAAAGTATATAATATCGAAACTTGGGAAGATATGGAAAAAGTAATTGCTGAACTGGTGTAAAAAACAGGCAATGGAAAGGAAAAGCATATGACAGACAGAGCAAATTTGGAAGGACAGATCGCGGTGGTTACCGGCGCGTCCCGTGGAATTGGAAAGGCAATTGCGAAGGAGCTGGCTGCACAGGGAGCAACAGTTGTGATCAATTACAATGGTTCTGAAGCAAAAGCAGATGAAGTAAAACATGAAATTGTAGAAAAGGGTGGATGTGCCCAGTGTATGCAGTGCAATGTGGCAGATTACGAGGGATGTGAAGCATTTATAAAAGCAGTGATCGAGCAGTTTGGAAGAATCGATATTCTGGTAAATAATGCAGGGATCACAAAGGATGGTCTGCTGATGCGTATGAGTGAAGAAGATTTCTCCGATGTCATTGATGTCAATCTGAAAGGAACTTTCCATTGCATCCGTTTTGCATCCAGACAGATGATGAAGCAGAGAAGCGGAAAGATCATCAATCTTGCATCTGTAGTTGGAATCAGCGGAAATGCCGGTCAGGTAAACTATGCTGCATCTAAAGCAGGAATTATTGGAATGACCAAATCTGCGGCAAAAGAACTGGCATCCCGCGGAATCACGGTTAATGCGGTTGCACCGGGCTTCATTGAAACGGAGATGACAGAAGTTCTTTCCGATAAGCTCAAAGAAGAAATGAGAGGTCAGATCCCTCTTGCCAGAATGGGACACCCAGAAGATGTCGCGAAGGCAGTGGCGTTTCTGGCGTCTGAGCATGCGAGTTACATTACGGGGCAGGTTCTGCAGGTCGATGGGGGAATGGTGATGTAGAAATGGTTGCAGAGAAGGTTGAGGGACAAATTGTACAAAAGATGTCCTTCAAATTCAGACTCGCAAACCATTCCGATGAGCCTCCTAAAACAAGGATTGTGTCAGCAAAGGCTTCCACAATCCTTTGAGTCTCATCTCCATTGCTCGAAAAATGAATTTGAATGACATCTTTTGTACAGTTTGTCATTCAACTTAACCTAAAAATACTTATAAGATGATAAATTTTATCAAAAAGTGAAACAGTCAACAACACACCAAAGGAGGCAATATGAAGCGCAGAGTTGTTATTACGGGGCTTGGAGCGATTACCCCGATTGGTAATACAGTAGAAGAATTCTGGAACGGTATCAAAAATGGAACCGTAGGAATCGGTCCGATCACAAAATTTGATACAACCGAATATAAAGTGAAGATCGCAGCGGAAGTCAAGGACTTTGTTGCAAAGGAACGGATGGATTTCAAGGCATCGAAGAGAATGGAAACATTTTCCCAGTATGCGGTTGCAGCGGCGAAGGAAGCGTGTGCGGATGCGGGATTTGAAATTGAAAAAGAGGATCCGTACCGTTGTGGCGTGATCATCGGTTCGGGAATCGGAAGTTTGCAGCAGATTGAGAAGCAGTACACGACGATTCAGGAAAAGGGACCGGGAAGGGTGGCACCACTGATGGTTCCGATGATGATTTCCAATATGGCAGCCGGAAATGTATCGATCCAGCTTGGGCTTAAAGGAAAGTGCACAAATGTTGTTACAGCGTGTGCAACGGGAACCAATTGTATCGGGGATGCGCTTCGTGCCATTCAGTACGGAGATGCGGACGTAATGTTTGCAGGTGGTACGGAAAGCTGTATCTGTCCGACGGGGATTGCCGGATTTACCGCACTTACCGCACTTACTACCAGAGAAGATCCATTGCGTGCATCAATTCCATTTGATAAAGACAGAAGTGGGTTTGTTCTTGGAGAAGGAGCCGGTGTGGTGGTTCTGGAAGAGCTGGAGCATGCGAGAGCAAGAGGCGCAAAGATTTACGCAGAGCTTGCAGGTTACGGGGCAACCGGAGATGCTTACCATATCACTTCCCCTGCAGAAGACGGAAGCGGTGCGGCAAAGGCGATGGAGCTTGCGATGGAAGAGGGCGGTGTGACGCCGGAAGAAGTGCAGTACATTAACGCACACGGAACCAGTACGCACCATAATGATCTGTTTGAAACCTATGCGATCAAGAAAGCATTCGGTGATGCGGCAAAGGATGTGGTTGTGAATTCAACGAAATCCATGATCGGTCATCTTCTTGGTGCGGCAGGTGCGGTAGAGTGTATCGTTACTGTAAAATCTATTCAGGATGGATTTATCCATCAGACCGTTGGAACCAGGGAATGTGATGAAGAATGTGATCTGAACTATGCAGTTGGCGCACCGGTCGAAAAAGAGATCAAATGTGCGCTCACCAATTCCCTTGGATTTGGCGGGCACAATGCAACCCTTCTTTTGAAGAAGTATGAAGGATAGAGGTAGAAGGATGGAATTAGAAAATCTGGTAAAACTGATTCAGACCGTTTCAGATTCGGACCTGACAGGATTTCAGTATGAAGAAAACGGTGTGAAATTGAAAATACAGAAAGAAAAAGAACAGATGGTTGTCAGTACAGGGGCAGCACAGCTGACGACAGTACAAAACCTGCCAGGAGCGCAGAGTAATGCAGTATCGGCACTGAAGTCGGAGGATGGACCGGAAAAAGGAAAAGAAGCAGAAGGGCAGCTGATCAAATCCCCTCTGGTTGGAACCTTTTATGCAGCACCGTCGGAAGAGGCAGCACCATTTGTGGCAGTTGGCGATCATGTGTCAAAAGGACAGACGGTTGCCATCGTAGAGGCGATGAAGCTGATGAATGATATTGAGTGTGATTTTGACGGTGTGGTATCGGAAGTACTCGTGAAAAATGGAGAAACTGTGGAATACGGACAGCCATTATTCCGAATCGCATAGCTGGATGGAGGGCGAAAAGCATGAAACATTTGGGAATCAAGGAAATTCAGAAAATCATTCCGCACAGACATCCGTTTTTGCTGGTAGATTATATTGAAGATTACGAGCCGGGGGAATATGCAGTTGGCTATAAATGTGTGACTTACAGAGAGGACTTTTTTGCCGGACATTTTCCACAGGAGCCGGTGATGCCGGGAGTGCTGATCGTAGAAGCACTGGCGCAGGTCGGTGCAGTAGCGGTTCTGATGCAGGAAGGAAATAAAGGAAAGCTCGGTTATTTTGGTGGGATTAAGAACTGCAAGTTCCGCAGAAAAGTTGTTCCGGGTGACAAGTTAAAACTGGAAGCAAGAATTATTCGTCAGAAGGGACCACTGGTAATCGGAGAAGCTGTTGCATCAGTGGATGGAGAAGTTGCAGTAAAGGCAGAGTTGTCTCTGATGATCGGGAAGGCGGAAACAGATGATTAAGAAAGTATTGATCGCAAACCGTGGAGAGATCGCAGTTCGGATCATCCGTGCCTGCCGGGAAATGGGGATCGAGACGGTTGCAGTTTATTCAGAAGCAGATAAAGAAGCATTGCATACACAGCTTGCAGATGAAGCAATCTGTATTGGACCTGCACCATCTTCGGAAAGCTATCTGAATATGGAGCAGATCATCAGCGCGACCATCGTGTCGGGAGCAGATGCGATCCATCCGGGATTTGGTTTCCTTTCTGAAAATACGAAATTTGCAGAGCTTTGTGAGAAGTGCAACATCATTTTTATTGGACCGGATTC
The DNA here is from genome assembly GCF_027679115.1 of Coprococcus sp. TM115-187. Classification (NCBI taxonomy): domain Bacteria; kingdom Bacillati; phylum Bacillota; class Clostridia; order Lachnospirales; family Lachnospiraceae; genus Coprococcus; species Coprococcus sp. TM115-187. The sequence goes on from NZ_JAQEKS010000004.1 coordinate 86,798, forward strand.
GAAAGTGATCAGCAGGCTTGGAAATAAATCCGAGGCGAGAAATACCATGGAAAATGCCGGGGTTCCGATCATTCCGGGAAGCCGGGAAGCGATTTATGATGCAGCAAAAGGAAAAGAAGTTGCAAGAGAGATCGGCTATCCGGTGATCGTAAAGGCGGCTCTCGGCGGAGGCGGAAAAGGAATGCGTGTGGCGGAAAATGAAGCCGGATTTGACATGGCATTCCGTACTGCACAGAAAGAGACCAAGGCAGCTTTTGGGGATGACACTATGTACATCGAGCATTTTGTGCAGCATCCGAAGCATATCGAATTTCAGATCATGGCGGATAAGTATGGAAATGTGGTGCATTTAGGAGAACGGGACTGTTCGGTGCAGAGAAATCATCAGAAGATGATCGAAGAATCTCCATGTGCCGTGATTTCGGATGAGCTTCGCCGGAGAATGGGCGAAGCAGCGGTAAAAGCGGCAAAGGCAGCACATTACGAAAATGCAGGAACCATTGAATTTCTGTTGGAAAAGAGCGGGAATTTTTATTTTATGGAAATGAATACCAGAATCCAGGTGGAGCATCCGGTCACAGAATGGGTGACGGGGATCGACCTGATCAAGGAACAGATCCGGATCGCAGACGGTCAGCAGCTTTCTTTTACGCAGGAGGATGTAAAGCTGACCGGTCATGCCATCGAGTGCAGGATCAATGCGGAAAATCCGGAAAAGAATTTCCGCCCGTGTCCGGGAACGATCACCGATATGTACCTTCCGGGAGGAAAGGGGGTGCGGATTGATTCAGCAATTTACAGTGGATACACTGTACCGCCATATTATGACAATATGCTGGCAAAGCTGATCGTATTTGCAAAAAACCGTACCGAGGCGATCCGGAAGATGCAGAGTGCACTTGGTGAGGTAATTATAGAAGGTATTGATACTAATGTGGATTATCAATATGATATTTTGCATGATCCAAAGTATCAGGCAGGAGATTTTGATATTGAATTTATTGCCGAAAGAGAAGCAAAAAATCGGCAAGATTAGCTCTACAAAAGCGGAGGTAAAGCAATTTGAAACTGTCAAATATGTTCAAGAAAACAAGCAGAAGAGGGTATATATATCTTGGCGAAGGAAAGCCTGCCCATATGGCACCGGAGGTTCCGGAAGGACTTCTGAAAAAATGTAACGTTTGCAAATCTGCCATTCTGACAGAAGATGTGAAGAATGGATATTATATTTGTCCAAAATGTCAGAATTATTTCCGTGTGCATGCGATGCACCGGATTGAAATGGTAGCAGATGCGGGCACCTTTGAAGAGTGGGACAAGGGACTGACTTCAGGAAATCCGCTGCATTATAAAGGCTATGAAGAAAAGGTAGAAGCACTGCAGGAAAAGACCGGGCTTGATGAGGCGGTTGTAACCGGAAAAGCAAGGATCGCGGGAAATGAAGTAGTTCTTGCAGTCTGTGACGGGCGGTTTATGATGGCGAGCATGGGAAAGGTGGTCGGCGAAAAGATTACCCGTGCAGTAGAAAAGGCAACCAGTGAGAGGATTCCGATTATTATATTTGCCTGTTCAGGAGGCGCCAGAATGCAAGAGGGGATCCACTCTCTGATGCAGATGGCAAAGACTTCAGCGGCACTGAAAAGACACCATGATGCAGGCTGTTTATATGTAAGTGTGCTGACCGATCCGACAACCGGCGGGGTAACGGCAAGTTTTGCCATGCTTGGAGATATCATTCTTGCCGAGCCGGGGGCGCTGATCGGTTTTGCGGGTCCGCGTGTGATTGAACAGACCATAGGGCAGAAGCTTCCGAAAGGATTTCAGAGGGCAGAATTCCTTCAGGAGCACGGATTTGTGGATCGGATTGTGGAGCGTCCGCGTCTCAGGGAGACACTGGCGGAAATTGTAGCAATGCATAAGCAGAGGACATACGATTTGCCGGAAGTAGAAGAAAAGGAAACACAGGCGGTACAGAAGAATCTGACACCATGGGAACGGGTGCAGTTATCCAGAGACAAGGCTCGTCCGGTCGGTGCGGAGTACATTGAAGAATTGTTTACAGATTTTATGGAATTTCATGGAGACCGTTATTACCAGGATGATAAGGCGATCATTGGCGGGATTGCAAGATTTCACGGAATGCCGGTGACGGTGATCGCGCAGGCAAAGGGTCGCACGACAAAAGAAAATATCGAGCGTAACTTTGGGATGCCGTCACCGGACGGATACCGCAAAGCCCTTCGTCTGATGAAACAGGCAGAGAAATTTAACCGTCCGGTCATCTGTTTTGTAGATACGCCGGGAGCGTTCTGCGGGCTGGAAGCAGAAGAGAGAGGACAGGGTGAGGCAATCGCAAGAAATTTATTTGAAATGTCAAATCTTCAGGTTCCGATCCTGTCTGTTGTGATCGGAGAAGGTGGAAGCGGGGGGGCTCTTGCGATGGCAACTTCAGATGAAGTGTGGCTTCTTGAAAATTCGATTTACTCCATTCTTTCGCCGGAAGGATTTGCAAGTATCCTGTGGAAGGACAGCAGCCGCGCAAAAGAGGCGGCAGGTGTGATGAAGCTGACAGCAGATCATCTCCTGAAAGCAGGTATCGTGGAACGGGTGATTCCGGAGCCGGAAGACTTCAATCTGGAAACATTTACAGAAGTGACAGATCCGATGGATGATTATATCAGTATTTTTTTAAAAAAATATGGAGCAATGACAAAGGAAGAACTTACCGAAAAGCGGTATGACAGATTCCGCAGGATGTAGTAGAGGAGAAGAAAAATGAAAGGATTACCGGAACTTGTGATTGGTGATTTGAAAGTAAAAAGACCGGTCATTCAAGGGGGAATGGGAGTCGGTGTGAGCCTTGGGCAGCTTGCCGGAGCGGTTGCAAAAGAAGGTGGAGTCGGGATCATCTCAACCGCACAGATCGGATTTCGTGAACCGGATTTTGAAACGAATACAAGGGCGGCAAATATCCGCGCAATTGGATCTGAATTCCAAAGAGCAAGAGAGACGGCTCCGGATGGTGTGATCGGATTTAATATCATGGTTGCGCTGAAGGATTATGATGAACATGTGAAAGCAGCAGTGGATGCCGGAGCAGATCTGATCGTATCCGGGGCAGGGCTTCCGATCGAGCTGCCGGGACTTGTGGAGAGTAGCAGTACCAAGATCGCTCCGATCGTATCGACCGAAAAATCGGCTAAAGTTATTTTAAAATACTGGGATAAAAAATTTTCCAGGACCGCAGACCTGGTTGTGATCGAGGGACCCAAAGCCGGAGGACATCTGGGGTTCGACCGGGAGCAGCTGGAAACTTACACACAGGAAAGTTATGATAATGAAATCGAGAGGATCATGGCAGTGGTCAGAAAGTACGCCCAAAAATATCAGGTGCATATCCCGGTGGCAGTAGCCGGAGGAATTTCGGATAAAGATGCGGCAGAGCATGCCTTTTCATTAGGAGCAGATGCGGTCCAGGTGGCAACAAGATTTGTCACGACCTGGGAGTGCGATGCAGATCTCAGTTATAAGCAGAGTTATCTGAATGCGAAGAAAGAGGATGTCATTCTGGTGAAAAGTCCGGTTGGAATGCCGGGAAGGGCAATTAAGAATCCATTTATCAGTCATGTAATGGCAGGAGAGAGGGTGAAGCCTAAGAGATGTCTTGGGTGTCTGAAAAACTGTAACCCGGCGGAAGTGCCATACTGTATCACGGAAGCACTAATCAAAGCGGCAAAAGGTGAGATTGGGGAGGCACTTCTGTTCTGCGGAGCGGATGTGTGGAAAGCAGAAAAAATAGAAACTGTGAAAGAAGTGATTGATTCTTTGTTAGGTGACTGTGTATAATTGAACTAGAAAAAGACACAGCAAGGAGAAGAAGGGGAATTGGACGCATACGAAAGCATCAATAAGATATTGGTACATCTTTTTAATGATATATGGGGACTGGAAGAAAAAGCAGTGATCACAGAAGAGTTTAAGGATCTGACGAACAATGATATGCATATCATTGAGGCGGTCGGTCTGGGTGACGGGAATAATATGTCTACGATCGCAAAGAAGCTTGGGATTACCGTAGGATCTCTGACGACTTCGATGAACAGTCTGGTCAATAAAAAGTATGCGGTCCGCCACCGGAGTGAGGAAGACCGCCGGATCGTCAATATCAAGCTGACGGAAAAAGGGGAGAAGGCATATCATCATCATGCGAATTTTCATAAGAAGATGGTAGAAGCTGTTGTTGAGACGCTGGATGAAGAAGAGATCCCGGTTCTGACAAAGGCACTGGACAATCTGTATCAGTTTTTTAAGACGTATAACGGTTAAAATGAAAAATTCTCTGTCACTCTTTCATTAGAAAGGGCAGGCAGAGGATTTTTGGATTCTCCGGCTATACATGGATCCGGTCTAATACTTCTCCGATCGGCTCATGGATCGTCAGAGTTGCGCCTACATCACGGGCAGTTGCATCCTTGTTGATGAGTACCAGATATTTGCCGTGGAAATAATCGATAAATCCGGCAGCAGGGTAGACTACAAGAGAAGTACCGCCGATGATCAGCATATCTGCTTCTGAGATGGCGCGGATACTTTTCTGGATAATCTGATTATCCAGTCCTTCTTCGTAGAGAACTACATCCGGGCGGATAGTTCCGCCGCAGTCGCAGGTTGGGATTCCTTTCGATTCTTTTACAAAACGTGCACTGTACTGCTTTTTGCAACGCATGCAGTAATTGCGGTGGATACTTCCATGAAGCTCCAGTACATTTTTGCTTCCGGCAGCCTGGTGGAGTCCGTCGATATTCTGTGTGATAACGGCGGTCAGCTTTCCGGCGGCTTCCAGCTCGGCAAGCTTCAGATGTGCTTTATTTGGTTTCGCATCAAGGAACATCATTTTCTCTTTATAAAAATCATAAAATTCTTCCGTATGCTGCATGAAAAAGCTGTGGCTTACAATCTGCTCCGGTGAGTAGCGGTACTTTTGTTTGTAGAGTCCGTCTGCACTCCTGAAGTCCGGAATATTACTCTCGGTAGAGACGCCGGCACCGCCGAAAAAGACGATTCGGTTGCTCTCGTTAATCATGTCCTGTAACTGTCTGATCTTGTCCATAACTTGCTAACCTCTTTTCCTGGAAAATCAAAACCTGTCTTTTTAATCACAGTATACCAAATGAAACGAAAAAAGAGAATAAAATAAAAAAATTCCTTGTCCACAAAACATGCACCGAGTATACTATAAAGTATTGGGTTGCGGAAAATTGGGGAAATCTGCAGACAAAATACATATGTCAAGGAGAGCGTAATATGAAAATGTCAAACATGAAGAATCTGTGCCTGATTTTATTTGGGAATACAGTATATGCACTTGCAATTGTAATGTTTATCCTGCCGAATGATATCATTACTGGAGGGACCACGGGGCTTGGAATTGCCGTAAACCATTATTTCGGATTACAGATTCATACATTTGTACTGATCTTCAACACACTGATGTTTCTTCTGGGGGCGGCAGTGCTTGGTATGAAATTTGCACTTACTACACTGGTCAGTACGTTTTATTATCCGATCATTCTGGGAATACTGGAGAATGTTCCGGTATTACAGAACGTCACAGACGATAAGATGCTTTCGACGATCTGTGGAGGTCTGATGATCGGGCTTGGAATCGGAGTTGTTATAAGATGCGGAGCATCAACAGGAGGTATGGATATCCCACCGCTGGTATTGAATAAGAAATTCGGGCTTCCGGTATCTGTTATGCTTTATGTATTTGATTTTGCGATTCTGATCTTCCAGATGGTATTTACCAATAAAGAAGAGGTCATCTATGGTATCCTTCTGGTACTGATTTACACGGTGATGCTGGATAAAGTGCTTCTGATGGGATCGACCAGAACACAGGTCAAGATCATTTCCGGAGAGTATGAGAAGCTGAACCATCTGATCCAGGAGAAGCTTGACCGAGGAACTACACTGGTCTACACGCAGACCGGTTATTTGAGAAAGGATCAGCCGATGATCCTTACCGTTGTATCTAACCGTGAACTGATGCGGCTGAACCAGATCGTGCAGGAGATAGATCCGCACGCATTTATGATCATTGGCAATGTAAATGAGGTCAGGGGACGGGGATTTTCAACACAGAAAGTATATAAAAACGAAGTGGGCATGAATGAATAAACAAGAGCTTGAGAATGAGGAAGTAAGACAGGAAGAGAAAAAAGCAAAGAAGAAAAAGGTCCGGAAAAAGAAGACCATGCTTGGACATATCCGCAGTATCATCAGTATTCTACTGGTTGTGGGAATCATCGGAGGAAGCTACTGGTATTACGCATTCCAGTACAGAACCGAGGTGGAGCCGGAAACTAACCAGAAGGTGACGAATACGGATTCCGTTTACACGATGGAGCAGTATCTGAAAACGCTGAAGCGTAACCAGACTGTTTATAAGTACGCCTGCGATGAAGCTGAAGTAGACAATGACTACGGGACTTATGTTGTGCCTGGTCTGAAGTCAACAAGAACGCTGCAAGTAAAAGGGGACGGAGAAGCAGAAGTTTGCACATCCATGACACCACAGGGACTTGCAATTACAGAGGATTATATTCTGGTCAGTGCTTATTGTAAGACAAAGGCACATGATTCGGTGATCTATGTGATCGACAAAGAAAGCAGACGGTTTGTGAAAGAGATTGTGCTGAACACCAAAGCACATGTGGGCGGAATGGCATACGATACGATGAACCAGATCCTGTGGGTGACAGGACAGGGTTCCACCTGGGCGCAGGCAAATGCGATCACACTGTCCCATCTGGAGAACTATTCCTTTGAGGATGGGTATCATCCGATTGAATTCGATATGTCTTACAATCTTTACAAGATCAAGCGGGCATCATTTATGACGTATCATGACGGTGCATTGTTTGTCGGATTCTTTACACAGGATAATGCCAGTGTCATTGAAAAATATCTGATCAATGCAGACGGTACCTTGTATGAAAAAGAAGATATGAACCTGAAACGGACGGTCGGCGTGACGGATCCGGTTGCCTATGCGGTCAGTATGCAGGTAATTTCCGGTAAGGTGCAGGGAATGGCATTTTACAACAATAAGATCTTGCTTACCAGATCCTGGGGGATCCTGCCATCGGAGGTACAGATCTTCAACTATTCCAGATATGGAATCTTGTCAACTTCCGAAGCTTATAAGACGATCAAGTTTCCGGAGAGGCTGGAACAGATCTATCAGGACGGTGGCAGCATTTATGCACTTTTCGAGTCGGGGGCTTATGCCTACCGGATGTCATCCATTAACCGAATTGACCGTGTTGTGAAGCTGAAAGGAAGCAAACTGGTAAAATAAAGACTGAAATCCATGAAATCTGCTTGAATCGGAAGTAGATTTATGGTAAAATACATGAGTGGTTTAACCATCAGGAGGTGTGATTAGTAATGGAAATTTTAAAAACAGTACTTTTAATTTTATTTGCAATAGATTGTATCGCATTGACAGTAATCGTATTGATGCAGGAAGGTAAGTCAGCAGGTCTTGGAACAATCGCAGGTATGGCAGATTCTTATTGGGGACAGAACAAAGGACGTTCTATGGAAGGCGCACTTGTTAAGTCTACCAAGTTTTTAGCAATTCTGTTTATCGTACTTGCAGCAGTCCTGAACCTGAAAGTTTTTGCATAACGAATGATTGAAAGAAGATGAGGAACACTCTATAGTATCTATAGGGTGTTCCTTTTTTGACAGGAGAAGAGATGGACGAATTATTTGAAAAAAGAAAGAAAATTATTTATGAATTTATCTGTGATGAATTTTATGTGCCGATGAAGCTGAAAGAGCTGTCGATGCTGCTTCAGGTTCCGAAAGATCAGAAAGAGGAACTCAAAGCTGTCATGGACAGCCTGGAAAAGGAAGGCAGGGTACATGTCACACAGAAAGGAAAATACATCAAAGGTGAGGCAAAGCAGCTGCGGGGAATGTTCCAGGCAAATGCGAGAGGCTTCGGCTTTGTTACTGTGGAAGGTGAGAGTGAAGATATCTTTATCTCTGAAGATGATATGAACGGTGCCATGCAGGGAGATGAGGTAGAGGTTGTCATCACCAAAGCACCGGAAGGAAAGCGCAGAGAAGGAAAGATCACGAAGATCGTACAGAGGGGAATCCAGCGGATCGTCGGCTATTATCAGAGCCGGAAGAATTTCGGATTCGTTGTGCCGGATAATGAGCGTTTCCTGCAGGATATCTTCGTACCGGCAGAGCGTTCTAAAGGAGCTGTGACCGGGCATAAGGTTGTGGTCGAGCTGACCTCTTATGGGGAGAATGGAAAGAAGCCAGAAGGAAAGATCGTAGAGATCCTGGGACATGTGACCGATCCGGGAGTTGATATTTTGTCGATTGTCAAAGGATATGATCTGCCAACCGAATTTCCGGAGAAGGTATTGAATCAGGCAGAGCGTGTGGCAAAAGCAGTGACGACCGCTGATATGGCAGGACGGAAAGACGTGCGGAGCTGGCAGACCGTGACGATCGACGGCGAGGATGCGAAGGATCTGGATGATGCGATCACTCTGACAAAAGAGGGAGACCGTTATATTCTGGGCGTGCATATCGCTGATGTGACAAATTATGTACAGGAGAACAGCGCCCTTGACCGGGAAGCACTGAAAAGAGGTACCAGTGTTTATCTGGCAGACCGTGTGATCCCGATGCTGCCAAGAGTTCTGTCTAATGGAATGTGTTCATTAAACGCAGGCGAGGACCGGCTGGCACTGAGCTGTATCATGACCATTGATGCGAAGGGAAATGTAATCGATCACCAGATTGCAGAAACTGTGGTAAATGTGGATGAACGCATGAGCTATACCAGTGTGAAAAAGATTCTTGAGGATCGGGATGAGGCAGAATGCGAACGGTATCATGATCTGATCCCGATGTTTGAACTGATGAAAGAACTGTCACACATTTTGAGGGAAAGACGCCACAGAAGAGGGGCAATCGACTTTGATTTTCCGGAGGCAAAGATTATTTTAAATGAAAGCGGTGAGCCGGTGGATATTAAGGCTTACGACCGCAACGTGGCAACGAAGATCATCGAGGATTTTATGCTTGTGGCAAATGAGACGGTTGCAGAGGATTATTTCTGGCAGGAGATTCCATTCTTATACCGTGTGCATGAAACACCGGATGATGATAAGATGAAGAAACTTGTAACATTTTTGCAGAATTTCGGATATACCATGCATATGCAGGGAGGACAGGAGATCCGTCCAAAGGAAGTCCAGAAGCTTCTGGATAAGATCGAGGGGACTCCGGAAGAAGCCATGATCTCAAGGCTTGCACTCCGCTCGATGAAGCAGGCAAGATATTCGCCGGATAATGACGGACATTTCGGACTTGCGACCCAGTATTATACGCATTTTACTTCACCGATCCGGCGCTATCCGGATCTGCAGATCCACCGGATCATCAAAGATAATCTTCGAGGCAGGATGAACGATGCAAAGAGGAATCATTATGAAAAAATCCTGCCGGAGGTGGCGATGGAGACAAGCTCCTTAGAGCGCCGTGCGGATGAGGCAGAGAGAGAGACGCTGAAGCTGAAGAAGGTACAGTATATGCGGAATTTCTTCGGACAGGAATTTGAAGGAGTTATTTCGGGTATCACAAAGTGGGGAATCTATGTAGAGCTTCCGAATACCGTAGAAGGGCTGGTACATGTTACCAATATGACGGACGATCATTATGATTACGACGAAGAACATTATCAGATGATCGGTTCCCATCTCAGAAAGACCTATAAGCTGGGGCAGAAGGTGCGTGTGAAGATGATCGATTGTGATGAGATATCAAGAACCATTGATTTTAGACTTGTAAAGGAAAGAAAAGAGGAGAGAGAAGATGGCTAAGGCAAAAGCGCAGGGCAAGATGATTGCGAACAATAAAAAGGCGTATCATGACTATTTTATCCTGGATACTTATGAGGCGGGAATTGCACTTGCAGGTACGGAAGTAAAATCCCTCCGCATGGGAAAATGCAGCATCAAAGAATCCTTTATCCGTATTGAGGATGGGGAAGTGTTCATCTATGGAATGCATATCAGCCCATACGAAAAGGGAAATATTTTCAATAAAGATCCTCTGCGTGTGAGAAAGCTCCTTCTTCACAAATCGGAGATCAACAAACTGATCGGCAAGACCAAGGAAAAAGGAATGGCGATCGTGCCACTGAAGGTGTATTTCAGCAAGAGTCTTGTCAAGGTAGAGATCGGACTGGCAAAAGGTAAAAAACTATATGATAAGCGTGATGATATCGCGAAAAAAGACCAGAAGCGTGAGGCAGAAAGAGAATTCAAGATCCGCAATTTCGGATAAAACAAAACTGTCCCCTTGAAAAAAGTGAAAATTGTATATTTTTACAGAGACAGTGACGCGGTACAATGTTCAATAACCTGATGAATCAATGTACTATAGTGTTTCACAAGGAATAAGAAAGGATGGGACAGACTATGAAAACAAATTCAACCGTTATGAAAATTGCACAGACAGCGCTGTTTGCTGCACTTTGCTACGTAATCTTTACGTATCTGCAGATTAAAATACCGATGCCGGGAGGAGATGCAACATCAATCCACCTTGGAAATGCGTTCTGTGTGCTTGCCGCACTTCTTTTGGGCGGCTGGTACGGCGGACTTGCAGGAGCGATCGGAATGGGAATCGCGGATGTGATGGATCCGATCTATATTACCGGAGCACCGAAGACATTTATCCTGAAGCTCTGCATCGGACTGATCACAGGACTTGTAGCGCATAAGATCGCAAAGATCAATGAAAGTACCGATAAGAAATACATTTTCAAATGGAGCCTGCTGGCATCTGTAGCCGGACTTGCATTTAATGTCATTGCAGATCCGATCGTCGGATACTTTTACAAACAGTACATTCTGGGACAGCCGCAGCAGATGGCAGAGGTTTTTGCAAAATGGAGCGCAGCTGCTACCTTTGTAAATGCAGTCCTTTCTACAATCGTTGTAGTGATCATCTACAATGCACTGCGACCGGCACTTGCAAAGAGCGGAATGCTGGAAGTGGGGAAGACAAAAGAAGCGTAAAATGACAGATTGAGTAAATTATATGCGGAGATGCCTTGACATGAGCCTGGATGTCCGCATATAATATATAGAGCAAATGGGAGGGCAGAAGGTTGACTTCTGAACGGATCTTGTTTGCAGAAGCGTATTTTTGATGATACGGCTTCCAAGAACCAGGGCTTGTACTGGTTTCGACGGGGGCACGGAAGTCAAGGAAGCCATCCGTAGCGGGACACTACGTTAAAAGTTCCAACTAAATATAAACGCAGACGAAAATTTAGCGTACGCTGCCTAGTTGCAGCAGTCGGCCTTGAGTCTCTCATCGCTTAAGTAACCGGCTTCGACCAGATGAGGCACTTCGTTTCCAAAGCTTTGAGGGAATGGAAGAATTTATGAAGCTACTAAAGTAAGCAGCCTGTTGTTCGGCGGCTTATGGAGGGAATGTCAAAAGAATGACTGTGATGGGAGATGCCTTTATGGAAGAGCTTTCGGACAGGGGTTCGATTCCCCTCAGGTCCATACCTGTAAGACCGCTGAAAATGAGATGATTCAGCGGTTTTTGAATATGATGAGTCAAAATGAGGAGAGAGCTTTTCGCTCTCTCCTCATTTATCATACACTCTGCATTTAACAATATCGGTCTCTCTTTTTCTGCAACTGATTTTCCAATGGAACGATGTTTACATATTCCGCATGATTCTCTTCGATGCATGTCCTGACTGCATCAATGTCATCCGGATGGATCAGAAGCGCCATCCCGCAGGCTGCTTTGCCGTCAGTGTCACGTGGGGCAGGTGCAATCCGGTTAGGAAGACCTTGCTTATCCAGAAGCTCATGGAGCATCATGCCCTGTGTGTGATTGTCAAAGAGAATATAATAGCGGATATGTTTATTTTTTTCTTCCATTTTACTGATTCAGCATCTCCACAAATGCTCCGATTCTTGTACGAAGCTGTTCAGCATCTTTATCGGTGTAATCTGTTTCCAGAGAGAGTACCGGAATATTTTTCGCCTTCAGTGCTTCTGAAACTGCAAGCTTTTCTGTGTCATACAGGCAGCAGAACATCAGACTGCAGTCGATGACGCCATCTACCTGATATTCGTCTACCATACGGAGAATATCGTCGATACGTCCGGTATTTGGTGTGAAGCATGCACAGTTTGTCTTCATGTAACGTTTGGACAGATTCATGAACTGTTCATCCAGCGTTTCACCGGATTCGTCTACAAGATTTTCAAAATATCTTGTTCCTGTACACATCTCTTCGCAGACAACAGCAGCGCCGCTTGTCTCGATGATGTTATGTAATTTCCAGTTCGGAACTGCAAGAGGTGTTCCTGTGATCAGGATACGTTTTGTACCCTCCGGTACAACGGATACGCCATCTTTGATTCGCTGTTCCAGTTCGTCAGCCAGACGGTTACACATCTGGGCGCAACGTACCGGATCATCGAAGAAGGAAATCTGGGTCATGAGCAGAGCATCTCGTCCGGAAATTGGCAGACATTTTGATTTTCTGCAGTCATAAACTCTCTGAAGAGCTTTACGCTTCTCATTGCAGATACTGATCGCTTCTGCAAGCTTTTCCGGTGTAATTTCGTTTCCGGTGAATTCTTCTACAATCTTTGCAAAATCTGTAATTTCTTCTTTCCATTTGATAATATCTTTCTCACGCTTCATCTGTGGAACGTCCATAATATGCATTGGAACGTCTTTCCCGAGAATCTCGTAAGCTTTCTTCTTGCCATCGCAGGTAGTTTCCCCGACATACATATCTGCGATACGGAAGAACGGACAGGTACGTCCAAGTCTTGCTCCTACAGAAGCTTTTACAAGCGGACAGACATTTTTCGGAAGGACTTTTTCGCCGTCCGGAACCCAGAACTGTGATCCACCGCAAAGTCCTGTTACGATACCATTTGCAGCGATAATTACTTCATCCGGTACATATACGCAGAAGGTTCCGAATACCTTGCGTCCTTTTTTCTGCTCTTCAATGAGTTCGGCCGGGCGGATACCGTGCACCTCAGCGATGACCATATCCCAGAAGTCCATTGCCTTCGGGCGGTTTTCCTGTGTCATAAATACATCCCCAACTGCTGTCGGAAGAACCTGACAGAGATTGTCATGATTTTTGACATCCATCCCAAGGTCTTCCCACATTTTTTCATAATCAGCCATTTTCATTTCCTCCTTTTATACAATGACGATTTGTTAGTATCCATATATTTTGTCGCTATCTATATAAAATATTGTACAAAATGACGAATGAGTTAGTCAATGCATATGGTGAAATGTGTAAAATAACTATAAATAGGACGATATATAGAAAAAATGAATTATTGAAATACGTTTTACGTATAACCATGCAAATGTGGAATGTTGAAACTATAAAATCCTTATGATATACTGAGAAAACAGATTAACGTATAGAATAGAATTTGAAGAAAACAAATTTACTGAAAATTTATAATAAAGACTGAGGTGGAAGAGTATGCTGGAGACCGAAAGATTAATACTGAGAAAATGGACAGAGGAAGATGCGGAAAGTCTGTTTGAATACGCAAAAGATCCGGAGATCGGACCTGCTGCAGGATGGCCGCCGCATAAGAGTGTGGAGGAAAGCAGAGCTGTCATCAAAAATGTATTTGATGGAGCAGAGTGCTACGCAATCTGTGAAAAGGAAAAGAATATTGCGATAGGTGCTGTGGAACTGAAACTGAATGGATACACGAATAAAACAAAGCGTGACGATGAGTGCGAGCTTGGATATTGGCTTGGACAGCCATTCTGGGGAAGAGGCTATATGCCGGAAGCTTCCAGAGAGTTATTGAGACATGGATTTGAAGATCTTGGCATGACAACAATCTGGTGCGCTTATTATGATGGCAATCTGAAATCAAAAAGAGTGCAGGAAAAGCTGGGATTTGTTTATCATCATACCTGTAATGAAGTTCCTGTGCCGCTTTTACATGAGGTGCGAGTCGAGCATACGAATGTTATGACAAAAGAGCATTGGGAAGAAATCTACAGGTAATGGTCTGGAAAGCAGGAAGTAAGGGGGAGATATGCTGACGGAAAAAGAGAAAATCTGTAAAAAAATCTGTAAAAAAAACTAAAAAAAGTATTGACATTTGTAGAAAATAATAGTAAACTAAACAAGTCGCATAAATGTGATGAGGGATCATAGCTCAGCTGGGAGAGCATCTGCCTTACAAGCAGAGGGTCATAGGTTCGAGCCCTATTGGTCCCATTACAACATAAGTTGTAAATTT